>NZ_JAUOEV010000003.1:0-311469 GCF_031932135.1 Shewanella vaxholmensis | reverse complement strand
GAGTAACCTATGGTTGGTGTATAGCCGACCTGACGACATTGATCGTGATTGTGTTGCACTAAACAGAATCACGATCCGTTCGTACCTCACTGAGCGTGTTTCTGTTTAGTGCAAGCCGTTTCACTTGCTGCGCAAGTTCACGCCTTTGTAAGGGCTTTTTTTTCAGGAAATTGAAATGTGGTTCAAACATCCCAGTTTTATTTCTGCAAAGAAATATCTTATCTCTGAATTTAAGAATATAGAGAGACGTAAAAAATCTAGCGATATGAAAGAAGCTAGGGTGGCACTCTTTGGTCGGGGCCCATTGCCTAAACTCCTTTTTGTATGTGGAGGGGATCCTAAGTATTGTAATAGACGTAGTGAAATTGAGAGTTACCTTTCAAAACACGTAAAACATCTACTCACTTTTAGAGCTGAGTATGCTTGGGAAACAATAAGTAACACTCAACCAGGAGCCAATGCCCTAAAACTAGAAGAGTGGCTGGCTGACTTGTCTGATGCTGTAATTATTATTGTTGAATCTTTTGGAACAGTTGCTGAATTAGGGGCCTTTTCACTTAGTGAATCCTTAAGGAGCAAACTCCTCCCTATCTTAGATAGACGGTTCAAAGATGATGAGTCCTTTATCAACACGGGACCAGTTCGATGGGTCAACCAAGATTCAATCTATAAACCAACGATCTATGCTGATTTCGAGACTATTTTAACCGTAATTCCTGAGATATTATCTAGAATAGATTCTGACAGGCCAAAATTTTATAACTCTAGAGAAGAGGGGAAAACCCTAGGCAGTTTTCTTTTTACAAAAAAAGAAATGTTGTTTGTTATTATACTAATAATTACTAGTATTGGCCCCGTAGATGACGAAAATATAATTGATATTTGCAAAAAATCATTTGGCACGAGTAAAAAAACAGATGTTGAAGAAATTGAATTACTTATATCTCTTTGTGTTGCTCTTGAAATAGTATCCCATATAAATATTTCAGGTAAGACATGTTATACCTGTCACAATTATACTAAGTTGTACAATACCTCAACAACTAACCACCTTTTAAATACATCTCAAAAGCTTCGAGGTGCATGTGTCTCAAAATTAATATATATTAAAGGTTATACAGAAGAAATCAGGAGGTTAAAAAATAATGCTTCTTGAACTAATATCAAGCTTAACTCTTCTTGAAGAAGAATATATATTAAATATTGCCCAAACTTCCTCGAAGCTGTATAAGAAATTCTATATTCCCAAGAAAAATGGAAAGCTTAGAGCGATATATCATCCGTCAAAAGAGCTGAAAGGAATACAGCGGGTTATACATAACGAGCTTCTTCAGAAACTGCCTACCCACCCAGCTAGCGCGGCATACAAACAAGGGTGCAGTATAAAAAAACATGCTGAACAGCATAAGAAGTGTAAGTATCTATTAAGGTTGGATTTCAAAAACTTCTTTGAATCGATTTCAGAAATTGATATTCGTTGTTTTGCAAGAAAGAATCTTATTGGAGTAATTAAAGGTTGGTCAGAAGAAGATACTAAACTTCTTGTAGAATTAGCTACGTTCAAAGGTGGGTTGACTATTGGATCTATTACATCCCCTCTCTTGTCTGATGCTCTATGTTATCAATTAGATGTTGCATTGTTTAGCCTGTCACATGTACTAGGTGTCACCTATACTAGATATGCTGATGATTTGTATTTCTCTACAAACCATCGTAACATTTTGAAAAATATCCCTTCCAATGTCGATAGTATTATTAAAAAACTAGAGTACCCTAATAGGTTAGAAATAAATCATAGCAAGACAAATCATTCATCAAAGAAAAATAGAATGATGGTAACTGGATTAACACTTACTAATGATTTTAATGTGTCGATTGGTCGCTCAAAAAAAAGAGAAATACGGAGCAAGATCTATAAGTGGTCCGAATTAAATAAAGATGATAAGTTGCACCTTTCAGGCTACCTCTCCTATATAAAGTCAGTTGAACCGTCATTTATAAATACTTTGTGTGGTAAGTATGGTGCAACGATCATACAGAATATCATTACGTTCAACAGTAAAAAGGATACTAATCTAAAATCCTAAGTTGCTGGGTCGGTTGCACTAGACGGACCTAACTATCATCCATCTGTCCTTGTGCTACCTGCATTTCCCTGCAGCTTTCTCGTAATCAAACCACCAATTTTTCCCGCCAGGTCCTCCGCTGGTCTTTGAGGTGGATTTTAATAGTTTTCCCGACTGATAAAAAGATAGGACATGCATAACTTCTAAGTCGAACGAGACTCTTTCATATCAACTTTTCTATAGGCAAAGCTTTACTTGGCCTATTTCCCTTTTGAACTGCGAAACACACTTTTGGGCAATAGCTTTTTAGCTAAACAAACAACGAAAGGGTTAGTGAGGATTGGCATTGTTGCACCAGTGACCGTTGGCGACATCGATGTCGCCGTCGAGCCCTCGGGGATGCTTCTTTTAAAAAAAATAGGCGGCGAGTCACTGGGGAAACAGTGGCAATTCATGCGTCACAACTGACGACAAAGTTATCTTGCTTTGGGGGAAATGTGTGCAACTGGCAATATTACGAACTCTCTCTTGGGGAAACTAACTCAAAAACATATTACTGCTCCTGCTTTCCTGCTTTTCCCAATCCCGATTTCAGGTTAATCCACAACACCATGCTAATCGATCATGAATATGGCTCATGTTCTATGTGAAATAAAACCGTTTTTGTTCATGTGCCGAACCACGTATAAATGACTCCAAGCTAAATATGAGTCAAGCCTGCAGTTGCACCCTAGCTAAGCCATCAGGACTTAAGTCATCGGCACTTAAGTTAAATAGAACCTCAGACAGAACACTAATAATGTCTATCAGAGTCGGGTCTAGAAGCTAGAAGCGCAGGGCATAAACTCAGGTTTGAAATCAGACAATGGGATACTGGATCACTATGAATAAGCATTTTACATTTACGATTAACAGCATTTGTCTTGATGAAAATTATCATCCTTCAGACAAGACGCGTATCACCACCAACTTTGCTAATTTGGCCAGAGGCAGTCATCGCCAAGCCAACTTACGCAACGCGTTAAAGATGATTGATAACAGTTTTAATGCCTTAGCGCACTGGGATAACCCCAAAGGCGATCGTTATACTGTCGAACTTGAAATCATCTCCGTTAATCTGGATATTGACGGCAGTGGTCAAACCTTCCCATCGATTGAAATTTTGAAAACCAATATTGTTGATCATAAAACCAATAAACGTATTGAAGGCATTGTAGGTAATAACTTTTCATCTTACGTACGCGATTATGACTTTAGCGTATTACTAGCAGAACATAATAAGGGCCAAGCCAAATTTAGTATTCCAGATGATTTTGGTGGTCTACATGGCAAGTTATTTCAGTCTTTTGTTCATTCTGATGCTTATAAACAGAATTTTAATAAGCCACCGGTTATCTGTCTCAGTGTTTCGGATAATAAAACCTACCATAGAATTGAGAATCAGCATCCCGTATTAGGGGTTGAATATCAGCCAAATGAATCGTCTTTAACAGAGCAATATTTCAAAAAAATGGGCTTACAGGTGCGTTATTTTATGCCGCCCAATAGCGTGGCACCGTTAGCTTTTTATTTCTTTGGTGATTTACTCAATGATTACACTCACCTTGAGTTGATAAGCACCATCAGCACTATGGGCACCTTTCAAAAAATCTATCGCCCTGAGATTTATAACGCCAATGCTGTTGCAGGAAAATGCTATCAACCCAATTTGAAAAACTTGGATCATTCACTGACTCAAATTGTTTATGACCGAGCAGAACGCAGTCAATTGGCGAATGAGCAAGGCAAATTTGCCGCGGAGCACTTTATCAAGCCCTACCAAACGTTTTTTGAACAATGGTCTGCTAATTTCGTTTAGTCGCTTTGCAATTAATTGTCACGCTCAATAATTAACCCAATACGGCATCAATATCATGACAACACGACTTAATAAAATACCGCTTAACCAAACCCTGTTACCAACTTCAACTGCGGGCAGTTTGCCTAAACCTTTATGGCTTGCAGAGCCTGAAACACTTTGGTCTCCATGGAAATTGCAAGGAGAGGAATTAATTACAGGCAAGCACGATGCACTGCGTTTGTCATTACAAGATCAACAGCTAGCAGGGATTGATATTGTCAGTGATGGCGAGCAAACGCGGCAGCATTTTGTCACTACCTTTATTGAGCACCTCAACGGCGTTGATTTTTCAAAACGTAAAACCGTGAAAATTCGTGATCGCTATGATGCGAGTGTACCCACGGTTGTCGGCCCAGTGAGCCGCCAAAAGTCGGTGTTTGTTGAGGATGCCAAATTTTTACGCAAGCAAACCACGCAACGGATTAAATGGGCGCTGCCTGGCCCAATGACCATGATAGATACGCTTTATGATGACCATTATAAAAGTCGCGAAAAGCTTGCTTGGGAATTTGCCAAAATTCTTAATGAGGAAGCCAAAGAATTAGAAGCGGCCGGTGTTGATATTATCCAATTTGACGAGCCTGCTTTTAATGTGTTTTTTGATGAGGTAAACGATTGGGGCATTGCCTGTTTAGAAAGAGCCATTGAAGGGCTTAAATGCGAAACGGCGGTACATATTTGTTATGGCTACGGCATTAAAGCCAATACAGATTGGAAAAAAACTTTGGGCTCAGAGTGGCGTCAATATGAAGAAGTGTTTCCTAAACTGCAAAAATCGAATATCGATATTATCTCGCTAGAATGTCACAACTCCCATGTGCCAATGGAGCTACTTGAGCTCATTCGCGGTAAGAAAGTTATGGTCGGCGCGATTGATGTTGCCACCGACACGATTGAAACCGCAGAGGAAGTGGCTGACACCCTACGAAAAGCCCTCAAATTTGTCGATGCTGACAAGCTCTATCCTTGTACCAACTGCGGCATGACGCCTTTATCCCATCAAGTCGCAAGAGGGAAACTCAATGCCTTGAGTGCAGGCGCAGAGATCGTCAGAAAAGAACTCTTAGCATTAAGATAAGACGCGTTAAGTGTTGCTGTATGTTTTACAGCAGTATGTTTTATAGCGGCATAAGTCTAGCTTTGTTGAAAGGGTATCGACGTCGGTATTAAAAAAACGGGATTGGCAAATAGATGCCAATCCCGTTTTCATTTCTAAGCTAATGCATTTAGTGCTTACAGTTAGTGCTTAGGTTTATGCATTGTCTTGGCGCTTATTCACCAAGCTTTGGTGTACGTGGTGGGATCATGCGCCTGTCGCCTGTCGACTCAAATGCACCTGCAAATTTCAGCAGGTTATTATCATCATAGGCGCGGCCCGCAAAGGTTAGACCCACTGGCATGCCAATATCGGCCATCACGCCCATAGGTACAGTCACAGTTGGTACGCCTAAGTGACGAATCGCAAGGTTTCCGTTAGCGACCCAAACTCCGTTACTCCACGCAATATCGGCAGAAGCTGGATTCACATGGGCATCGGCGGGGCCGACATCGGCCACGGTTGGGAACAGCACGGCATCAAGCTTAAGTCCGTCCATCCAGTCTTCGAGATCCAGCTTACGGGTCTTCTCTAAACCACGCAGACCATCGGGAATACTGTCGATCTGGTCATAGGATTTCAGGCCGCGTTTGGCCATGTTGACATACTCTTCCATGCCCGCCGCTAAGTCACCTTCACGGTTTGGCAAGGTGCCTAAATCGTGTGGGAAAATCAAATGCCCAACAACATCAGCAAGTTTGTTGAGTTTAGGGTCATTGTTCGCCCGCAGGAATTCATCGAATGCCCAACCCGAGAGTTCCCATAATTCATCATGGAGGAACTGAGGCGTGACTATGCCACGGTTAAACACGGTCGGCGCGCCTGGGCGGTCGCCTTCACAATTTGATACCAGCGGAAAATCGACTTCAATCACTTCGGCGCCAGCAGCTTCTAAGGCTTTACGTGCCGCTTCCCACAAATCGATAACCGATTGGCGGGTATGAATACGTTGACCCGTTGGGCCACCGATACCAGGATTTTCGCTGGTGCCTGCCAATTCATCTTCATTAATGTACATGCGCGGCACGCCAAAACGCTTACCCTTAAGCGTGTCGGCTTGAGCGGCAAGCTCCAGATAAGATGCTGGACGGACGCTTGATGCTTTAGGAATTTCGACCCAAGTTTGTAGACGCCAGAGATCGCCACGGGTGATAGGATCGTCAGCCACAATCACATCCAGCACTTCAAGCATATCCGCCATAGTGCGGGTATAAGGCACCACTACATCCATGGTCGGCGTTAACGGCCAGTTACCGCGCACGGAAATCACGCCGCGAGACGGCGTATAGGCACATAAACCGTTGTTCGATGCCGGACCACGGCCACTCGACCAAGTTTCTTCAGCAAGACCGAAAGCAGAGTAACTTGCTGCCGTGCCCGTGCCCGCCCCATTGGAAGAGCCCGAAGCGAATGGTGCAGTAAGATACTCAGCGTTGTATGGGCTTTCAGCGCGGCCATAGTGACCACGCTGCATGCCGCCATTTGCCATAGGTGGCATATTGGTTTTGCCTAAGCAAATGGCCCCCGCAGCGCGTAGGCGCTCAACGGCAAAGGCATCGTATTGCGCCACTAAATCCTTAAAGGCTGGGCTGCCAGAAGCCGCCGTCAGTCCCTTCACCAAATAGCTATCCTTAGCGGTATACGTAATCCCCTCAAGTGGGCTCAGTGTTTCACCACGGGCGCGGCGCGCATCTGACGCCTCAGCTTCTTTGAGCGCATCGGGATTGTGGACCACTAACGCATTAAGCTTGGTCTGCGTAGCTGGGCCGTCATAAGCCTCAACCCGTGCGAGATAAGACTTCACCAACTCCACTGCTGTGGTGCGGCCGGATTCGAGCGCTTCACGCAGCTCGGCAATGGAAACTTCAGTCACTTCAAACATCTTACTCCCTCCCGCAGAAAACCAATTGTGCCGCAATAACAGTGACATCAAGCGTCATACTGTTCTCCTTGGTGTACTTACTTGCCAGAAGGGATCTGCTGAGTAATACAATGGATATTACCTCCACCTAACAAAATCTCCCGCGCGGGCACACCCACAATCTCATGCTCTGGGAAGATTTCCTGCAGTTTTTGCGCGGCGATATCGTCGGTTGCTGGGTCAAGCAGTGGGAATACGATGCGGTCGTTAGTGATTAAAAAGTTCACATAAGAGCCCGCTAAGCGCTCGCCCGCAGTGCGCGGTACGCCAGTGCCTTCTGTTACGCCTTTTGATTCTTCTTCGGTGCAATACAGCGGCCCTGGTTGTGGCAGCAGGTGAATTTTTAACTTACGGCCTTGTGCATCCACGGTATTTTGCAGCACATCGAGCGCGGCTTTTGAACGTGGATATTGTGGATCAGATTCATCATCAGTCCAGTGCAAAATCACTTCACCTGGACGTGCGAAACAGCACATGTTGTCGATATGACCATCGGTCTCATCCATGTACACGCCATCTTGTAACCAGATAAACTGCTTAACATTCAAATAGTCACGCAGTAAGTCTTCAATCTGTTCTTTCGTCAGTTCAGGATTACGGTTGGCGTTGAGTAAACATTCGGCACTCGTCATACAGGTGCCTTCACCGTCAACATGGATAGAACCCCCTTCGAGGATCAGCGGCGCGCTGTAACGGGCAAATCCATGTTGCTTGAGCATTTGTGCGGCAACCTGTTCGTCCTTATCCCATGGGAAGTACAAACCACCGTTATGGCCGCCCCAAGCATTAAAGCCCCAGTCAACACCGCGGCATTCACCCTCGGCATTAACGACCACAGTTGGCCCAGTGTCACGCGCCCAGCAATCGTTACTGTCCATTTCGACCAAGGTGACGTGGGATGGCATTACCGTTTTAGCTTCAGCTAAAAAGGCTTTAGGAACACCCATATACACGGGCGTCGCTCCACCAATGGCATCGGCCACTTTAGCAAAGGTCGCTTGAGCATAAGCGCCCGCAGAGCGCCAGTTGTCAGGACGATATGGCCAAATCATCCACACCGCTTGCTGCGCTGCCCATTCGGCGGGCATGTGGAAACCATCTTGAGATGGCTTAGTCGTTAACGGCGTGGTATCCACAGTCGCGTTTGTCATGAATTTTGTCTCCAGTAATGCTCAAATCTATAAGGGTGTACGCCCAATTTGGGGCGACAGAATAGAAATACACCTAACATAATCAAATAAATCGAATGACCGTATTCATCACGCTGCGCTCATCACGAGCATTTATTACATGCATTCATCACATATATAGTTAGGCCGAAATTGTTAGGTCTTCACTCAGTGAGTTTTAGCTTCATTGAAATATTGCTGCGTATCTTATCATTTAAGATGGCTTGCGCTAAATACTTGTATGCAGGACATAGATGAGAATTTGTAGGGTCGTTAAGTCGTCAGTTTATTGCTCATGGGGTGAATATCATCACTACATGGCGCGAATGCACTTTTAGTTAACATAAGACCTATTAAATAAGAACCCTAAGATCTGATTTCAGCATCAAAATAGCGCTTTTATGTGACCTCGCTTATCATCGCGTTATTATAGCCTTTCATTAATAAGCACTGCTGAGGCGTATTCTTTTTGTTCATCCTCAGCATTAGTCCGTTTAAGTATTTATCTTTTAAGGATATCAGCATGACTTCCCACACTGCGCCATTAACTTCATTTTTGACCACTGAACCTTCTACAACGGAATTTTCTATAACAGATGTTGAGCCGTTGCTTAAGATAATGGAAAAACTGCGCGACCCACAAACAGGTTGTCCGTGGGATAAAGCGCAAACCTTTCAAACCATAGTGCCTTTTACTTTAGAGGAAGCTTATGAAGTTGCCGATACCATAGAGCGCTTAGCTTGGGATGAGTTACCCGATGAACTCGGGGATTTGTTATTTCAAATCGTATTCTATTGTCAGCTCGGTAAAGAGCAAGGCAAGTTTGATTTTTCGAGCGTGATTGAGAAAATCAGCGACAAGTTAACCCGCCGTCATCCCCATGTGTTTGGTGAGCAAAATCCGCAAATAGGCGATAGCGCCCAAGCGATGAAAGCCAATTGGGAAGCAATTAAAGCGATTGAGCGTGAACAAAAGGCCCTGCAAGTGGCGGGTGAAACCCAAGCAGATACTGTGGTTTCAGCGTTAGACAATATTCCTCGTACCCAACCTGCGCTGTCGCGCTCAATCAAAATTCAGCAGAGGGTGGCGCGAGTTGGGTTTGATTGGGCAGAGCTTGAACCCGTGGTCGCTAAAATCCACGAAGAAATCGATGAAGTCTTGCATGAAGTGAATCAAGGCGAGCAAGACCAAGCGAAAGTGCAGTCCGAAATGGGCGACTTGCTATTTGCAGTAGTGAATCTAGCTCGTCATCTTAAGGTCGACCCAGAGCAAGCGCTGCGCCAAGCCAACCTTAAATTTGAACGGCGTTTTCGCGGCGTAGAACAGTTGGCGAGCGAGAGCGGTAAAAGTATGCAAGAGCACACATTAATGGAGCTGGATGCCTATTGGGACCAAGTAAAAGCGACGGAGAAGAGATAAACGGCAAATTATCCCGATTGGTGTTTGTCGAATCGCGCCGCCTTTGGTATACTACTGCCCCGTCCTAGTGCTTTCTTACAAGCACGTATTTTCAAACTCATTTTCTCAGGTTCAGCATGACTACAAGGTATATCTTCGTTACTGGTGGCGTTGTTTCATCACTAGGTAAAGGCATTGCAGCAGCATCATTAGCTGCAATTTTAGAGGCCCGCGGTCTCAATGTAACCATCATGAAACTGGACCCTTACATTAACGTTGATCCGGGTACCATGAGCCCAACCCAACATGGCGAAGTATTTGTTACTGAAGACGGTGCAGAAACAGATCTCGACTTGGGTCACTACGAGCGTTTCATCCGTACTAAGATGAATCGTCGTAACAACTTCACTACTGGTCGTATTTACGAAGAAGTATTACGTAAAGAACGTCGTGGCGATTATTTGGGCGCAACCATTCAGGTTATCCCACACATCACTAATGCGATTAAAGAAAAAGTATTAGCTGGTGGCGAAGGCCATGATGTTGCTATCGTCGAAATCGGCGGTACTGTGGGTGATATCGAATCCTTGCCGTTCCTAGAGTCTATCCGTCAGCTCGGTGTTGAGCTGGGTCGTGATCGTACTCTGTTCATGCATTTAACCTTAGTGCCTTTCTTAGGCGCGGCTGGCGAAGTGAAAACTAAGCCAACTCAACACTCAGTGAAAGAGCTGCGCTCTATCGGTATTGCACCAGATGTGTTGGTTTGCCGTGGTGATCGTGCGATTCCTGCGAATGAAAAAGCCAAAATTTCGCTGTTCTGTAACGTCGAAGAGCGTGCGGTTATTTCATTAAAAGATGTTGATAGTATTTATAAAATCCCAGCTTTGTTACGTTCGCAAGGTTTGGATGACTTAGTGGTTAAGCGTTTCGGTTTAGAATGCCGTGAAGCGGATCTGTCTGAGTGGGAAAATGTGATTTATCAAGAAGCTAATCCAAACGGCGAAGTCGTTATTGGTATGGTGGGTAAATACATTGAACTGCCAGATGCATACAAGTCAGTTAACGAAGCATTAAAACACGCAGGCCTTAAAAACCGCGTATCTGTGACCATCAAGTACATTGATTCACAAACCGTAGAAGCCAAAGGCGAAGAAGTCTTACAGGGCTTAGACGGTATCTTAGTACCAGGCGGTTTTGGCGAGCGTGGTGTTGAAGGTAAGATCTTGGCGGCGAAATTTGCCCGTGAAAACAATCTACCGTATTTCGGTATTTGTTTAGGTATGCAAGTTGCCCTGATTGAATTTGCGCGTAATGTTGCAGGCATGACTGATGCACATTCAACTGAATTCAATAAAGAAACACCATTCCCAGTCGTGGGTTTGATCACTGAATGGATTGACGAAGAAGGTAACGTCGAGCAGCGCCATGAAGCGTCTGACTTAGGTGGCACTATGCGTTTAGGCGCTCAATTGTGTCATTTACTCGATGGTTCGAAAGCGGCCCAAGCCTACAAAGGGACTAGCTGTGTAGAACGTCACCGTCATCGTTACGAAGTGAACAACAAATACAGAGAGCGTTTAGAACAAGCTGGCATGATCTTCAGCGGTTTGTCTTCTGATCGTAAGCTGGTGGAAATGATCGAATTAAAAGATCACCCATGGTTTGTAGCAGGTCAATTCCATCCTGAATTCACCTCAACTCCGCGCGATGGTCACCCATTGTTCGAAGGGTTTATTGCTGCGGCAAGTGCGCATCAAAAACGTGATCTGAAGTAAGAATATTTGAGGCCGGACCCGCGACAGTGGGGCCGGCCTTTTGCTACACTCATCGCTACTTGAAACATAAGAACTTAATACCTCTGGGTATAAACAGCATGCGTATCAGTTGCATCTGTATGGACGCAAACCGTAAATGGCATTTTGTTATTTTCTGCGGTATGTGACTTCCATTTATTCCCATAGGTATTGGTTTTTTCTTTTATCTTTAAACTTAAATCGAGGGTGTTATGGCTAAGATTATTAACGTGATTGGTCGCGAGATTATGGATTCTCGTGGTAACCCAACTGTTGAAGCCGAAGTGCATTTAGAAGGTGGTTTTGTCGGTATGGCTGCGGCGCCTTCTGGCGCATCGACCGGTAGCCGCGAAGCGTTAGAATTACGTGATGGCGATAAGAGCCGTTATTTAGGCAAAGGCGTATTAACAGCTGTTGCTAACGTAAACGGCGTCATCCGCGCTGCATTATTAGGCAAAGATGCCACTGCACAAGCTGAGCTTGATCAAATCATGATCGACTTAGATGGCACAGAAAACAAAGACAAGTTAGGCGCAAATGCGATTCTGGCTGTGTCTTTAGCGGCTGCTAAAGCAGCAGCAGCATCTAAAGGTATTCCTTTATACGCGCACATCGCTGAATTAAACGGTACACCAGGCCAATATTCTATGCCTGTGCCTATGATGAACATCTTAAACGGTGGCGAGCACGCGGATAACAACGTTGATATCCAAGAGTTTATGGTGCAACCCGTTGGCGCGAAAACCTTCCGTGAAGCACTGCGCATGGGCGCTGAAATCTTCCATACGCTGAAAAAAGTATTGCACGACAAAGGTCTCAGCACTTCTGTGGGTGACGAAGGTGGTTTTGCACCTAACTTAGCCTCAAACGCTGATGCGTTAGCTGTTATTAAAGAAGCGGTTGAATTGGCTGGTTATAAATTAGGTACGGATGTGACCTTAGCGCTAGATTGCGCCGCATCTGAATTCTACAAAGACGGCAAATACGATTTAGCGGGCGAAGGCAAAGTATTCGACTCGAACGGTTTCTCTGATTTCTTAAAATCATTGGCTGATCAATACCCAATCGTGTCTATCGAAGACGGCTTAGACGAATCAGATTGGGATGGTTGGGCTTATCAAACTCAAATCATGGGTGACAAGATCCAATTAGTGGGCGACGATTTATTCGTTACTAACACTAAAATCTTAACCCGTGGTATCGAAAACGGTATTGCAAACTCAATCCTTATCAAGTTCAACCAAATCGGTTCATTGACTGAGACTTTAGCGGCCATTCGCATGGCGAAAGAAGCGGGTTACACAGCAGTGATTTCACACCGTAGTGGTGAAACTGAAGATTCAACGATTGCTGACTTAGCAGTAGGTACTGCTGCTGGCCAAATCAAAACCGGTTCACTGTGTCGTTCTGACCGTGTTGCTAAATACAACCAATTGCTGCGCATCGAAGAGCAATTAGGTGAAAAAGCGCCATACCGTGGTTTGAAAGAGATCAAAGGTCAGGCGTAATTTAAACTTTGATGTAAAAAGGCCACCACTTGGTGGCCTTTTTTGTTGTACTATCTGCCGTATATTTTTTTAATCCAAGATACTGACGCTAATTCCTCCATGAAATTTTTTGTCATTGCACTCATAGTGCTACTCGGTTTGCTGCAATTTCGTCTTTGGTCGGGAGATAATAGTCTTCCTGAATATTTCGTCCTGCAAAAACAAATTGCCGTGCAGCAAGAAGGTAACGCCAAACTCAATGAGCGTAACCAAGTGCTGAAGGAAGAAATCATCGATTTGAAAAGTGGTACCGAAGCCATAGAAGAACGTGCGCGTAACGAACTTGGCATGGTCAAAGAAGGTGAAACCTTCTATCGCGTCGTGGGTGGTGATCGCTCAGTATCGAGTCCATCCCAGTAATATGGAGTTAGGATGTCAGAGCTAGGACATTTAGATCTTGGATTAAGCGAACAATCCAATCCAGGCAGTCAATCTGAGCCGGTAATGCAAACTGAATTGCAGCGCCAAGCTGAGCATAGCACTCAAGCTGTGGTGGCTATCGTTCCCGCTGCGGGCATTGGTAGTCGCATGGGCGCCGACAGACCTAAACAATATCTTGAAGTGTGCGGCCAGAGTATTCTCGGCCATACTTTAGATAAGCTGTTGTCTCACCCGCACATTTCCCACGTCATCGTCGCCTTACATCCGAATGATAATATCTTCAATACCCTGCCACAGGCCGCGCATCCTAAATTGACCACAGTATTAGGCGGCGGTGAGCGCGCAGATTCTGTGTTGGCGGCGCTGCAAATTGCGCCCGAGCACAGTTGGGCCTTAGTGCATGATGCGGCAAGACCTTGTTTAACCGCGACGGATATCGACAAGTTACTCGCATCCAGAGTGCAATTTCCCCAAGGCGCGATTTTGGCCATGCCAGTACGCGATACCATGAAGCGCGCCAATAAACAGGGCGAAATCAGCGCTACTGTGTGCCGCGATAATTTATGGCATGCACTGACGCCGCAGTTATTTCCGGCAGCGCGGCTAAAAGATTACCTCAATGCCGCTATGGCCGCAGGTGTGGTAGTGACAGATGAGGCTTCGGCGATGGAATGGGCGGGCATTTCACCCGGACTCGTTTCGGGCCGTGCTGACAATATAAAAGTGACGCATCCCGATGATTTGGGATTGGCCGAATTGTTTTTAATGCGTGCCGCAAAATAGTCATAATCCAAGTAAAATAATACGTTAGGAATATTAAATGAAAATCCGTATCGGCCATGGTTTCGATGTGCATAAATTTGGTGCTGCACGACCCCTTATTCTTTGCGGCGTCGAAGTGCCCTATGAAACTGGCCTAGTCGCACATTCAGATGGTGATGTGGTGCTGCATGCGATTTCCGATGCGATCCTCGGCGCACTGGCGCTCGGTGATATAGGTAAACATTTCCCCGACACAGATGCCGCCTATAAAGGTGCTGATAGCCGCGTATTGCTGCGTCATTGCTATGCTTTAGCGAGGACGAAAGGCTTTGTGCTGGGTAATCTTGACGTCACTATCATAGCGCAAGCCCCTAAAATGGCGCCGCACATTGAGGCAATGCGCCAAATATTGGCCGCAGATTTAACCTCGGAACTTGACGACATTAACGTCAAAGCGACCACGACAGAACAGCTAGGATTTACCGGGCGTAAAGAAGGTATTGCGGTAGAAGCCGTGGTATTGATGACCCGTAAACACGATTAACTTAAGAGTAAAAAAGTCCCATGAGCGAATTACATTATCTGTATGGCAAGCCTTTAGGTACAGCAGATTTAAGAACCCAAAATAGAGATTTTATCGTGAAAGAGATTTTACCTTTTAGCCCAACGGGTGAAGGTGAACATCACATGCTGCATGTACGCAAAGAAGGGCTAAATACAGTACAAGTCGCTGAAATGATCGCTAAGTTCGCTAAGGTGCATCCAAAGGAAGTCACCTACGCTGGGCAAAAAGATAAAAATGCCATCACAGAACAATGGTTCGGTGTGCGTATTCCGGGTAAAGAAACGCCGCCTTGGAAGGATCTCAATAGCGAACGTTTGACCATATTGTCGAGCAGCCGCCACAGCAAAAAACTGCGAATCGGTGCCTTAGTCGGTAACCGTTTTATTCTTACCCTGAGAAATGTCACCCAAGTCGAAGACATTATCAGCCGTATCGAAAAGGTCGCTCAAGTGGGCGTACCCAATTACTTTGGTGAGCAACGCTTTGGTCACGATGGTAAAAACTTAGTTTTTGGTCGCCAAATGATGGCGGGTAAAAAAGTCAAAGATAGAAATAAGCGCAGCATGTATTTGTCTGCGGTGCGCTCAAATCTGTTTAACACTGTAGTGTCGTATCGTTTAGCCAACCATGGCACTAAGCCTCTTGCGGGTGATTGTGTGATGTTGGCGGGCAGCAAAAGCTTCTTCGTTACGCCTGAATGGGATCTCATCGTATTGAAACGTCTGATTGAAAAAGACATTCAACTATCAGCACCCTTATGGGGCCGTGGCATGATGCTGCCTCAAGGCGAAGCAGCTGCGGTGGAAACCTTGGCCATGAGTGAGTTGGCTGACGATTGCTATGGCCTTGAACATGCGGGATTAGAGCAAGAGCGTCGTCCGTTACTGCTTGAGCCCCAAGCCCTTAAATACGAACAAACCGCCTATGGTCTCGTGTTGGAGTTTGTGTTGCCTGCGGGTAGTTTTGCCACATCCTTGTTGAGAGAGTTAGTCAATTATCAAGATGTTAAAGAGCAGCAATGGCAAGCGACACTAGTGCAGGAGCCTGCGCCAGAGGCAACGAATGCTAACGTAGCGGCTGATACAATTGAAACTAAGACTGAAGCTGCGCCTAACACAGAAGCAGAGTCATGATCCGCATCTTAGTGAGCAACGATGACGGGGTTAATGCACCGGGGATCAAAGCCTTAACTGAGGCCTTGGCTGAAATTGCGACTGTGCTGACAGTGGGGCCAGATCGCAATTGTTCTGGTGCGAGCAATTCATTAACCTTGACTAATCCATTAAGAATTAATAGGTTAGATAACGGTTACATTTCTGTTCACGGTACACCGACCGATTGTGTGCATTTGGCTATCCGAGAGTTGTACGATGGCGAACCCGATATGGTGGTGTCTGGTATCAATGCGGGCGCGAATATGGGCGATGATACCTTGTATTCGGGGACTGTCGCCGCCGCGATGGAAGGGCGCTTTTTAGGTTTTCCTGCGGTCGCGATTTCGCTCAATGGCCGCAAATTCGAACATTATCAATCGGCGGCTGTTTACGCTCGGCGAATAGTCCAAGGCTTGTTGGCCCAGCCTTTGGCAAAGGATCAGATTTTAAATGTGAATGTGCCAGACTTGCCGCTTGATCAAATCAAAGGCATTAAAGTGACTCGCCTTGGTGCTCGTCATAAGGCTGAAGGTATAGTACGAACGCAAGATCCCGCTGGACGTGAGATCTTCTGGCTCGGCCCACCAGGACAAGAGCAGGACGCCACTGAGGGCACTGATTTTCATGCTATCGCCAATGGCTATGTGTCAATTACGCCTTTGACGGTTGATTTAACTGCCTACGGACAACTAACGGCATTGCAAAATTGGGTAGATAAAATATGACTCGAGTTGCCTTAACATCGGCGGTGAACTTAGCTAAAAAGCTTCATGATGCGGGGATCCGCAATCAAGCCGTGTTAAAGGCGATATCGCATACGCCGCGGGAAATGTTTCTCGATAATGCGTTAGCCCATAAAGCCTATGAAAATACCGCTTTACCGATTGGCCAAGGGCAAACCATCTCGCAGCCTTATATCGTCGCCCGTATGACCGAACTCTTACTGCATAAGATGCCCCAGCGCGTATTAGAAGTGGGTACAGGATCGGGTTATCAGGCGGCAATTTTGGCGCAATTAGTGCCGCAGCTTTGTACTATCGAGCGAATAAAAGGCTTACAAATTCAAGCGAGACAGCGCTTAAAACGATTAGATTTGCATAATGTGTCGTTTAAATATGGTGATGGCTGGTTAGGTTGGGCGAATCGTAGCCCGTTCGATGCCATTATGGTGACCGCTGCTGCTTCGACTATACCTGAGGCTTTGTTGTCTCAGTTAGCGGAGGGCGGAGTGTTAGTTCTGCCTGTCGGCGAAGATACCCAGCAATTGATGCGAATCACTCGTACTGCGGACCGCTTCAGTTCGGAAACAATTGAAACGGTTAAATTTGTCCCTTTGATTAATGGAGAGTTAGCTTAACCTTGTGTTGTGCTACTGTCCCCACTGAACAACTTGTCTTGCAACGAGGGCATTGTTTTCTCATCATAAACAGTAATACAGCCTCACCAAGGAGTTTTTATTGTTGAATGCGGGTTTAGTCTTAAACCTCTGCTTTATATTTCTGCTTGCTGGCTGTAGCTTTCAGGCCAGCCGACCCGCGCCCGTCGAAAATATTTCCCATAGCTACTCTAAAAACAACAAAGGCCACATTAAATCGAATTCATATAAAGTTAAGAAAGGCGACACGCTTTACTCTATTTCTTGGGGAGCAGGAAAGGATTTTTCTGAAATAGCTAAACTTAATCAGTTAGATAACCCTTATACAATTTACCCGGGACAGATTTTATATTTAACGAATGCTAAGTCGAGTGGTCAGTCAAAATCTACAACTTTAGATGGAAGGAAAACGAGCTCATCGGGTAATAATTTTAGTAAAAATGATAGAAAACAAACAGATAATCAAGTTTCTCAAACCGATGCTAAGTCAAGTAATGATCTGAAAAAAACACTTGATCAGAAAGCTAAGCCCGCGTACCTTGTAACAAGTTCCCAACAAAATGTTAACTCGATCATGGTTCCACCGACTTCGACACTACCAACCAGTGTGAGTCAGTGGGAGTGGCCAGTAAGAGGGAAGTTAATCGGGACTTACTCTGCCAATGAGCAGGGAAATAAAGGCATTAAGATCGCGGGGAATCGGGGAGATATCATCAAAGCTGCTGCAGATGGGCGGGTGGTATACGCAGGAAGTGCTCTTAGGGGTTACGGTAATTTAGTGATTATTAAACATAGTGACGATTACCTTAGTGCTTATGCTCATACGGACAAGATCTTAGTCAAAGAAAAGCAACATGTCCTCGCAGGGCAGACAGTTGCGAAAATGGGCAGTACAGGTGCCAATCGGGTAATGTTACATTTTGAAATTCGTTACCATGGACAGTCTGTAAACCCACTTACTTATTTACCCAAACAATGATTGCTTGGGGCCTTGTTGGCAAATGGAGGATAGGAAATTGCACTAATTCAGCAGTTTAATCAGGTTTGGGAGATTTAATCATGAGCCGCATAAAAAGCACTGCCGCAGAAGCACTAGTAGATTTTTCCGTAGAAACCGTTGACTTCGATCTTGAAAAAGAAGAAGTTGCATCCGACTTAGTTCAAGAGCTAGGAATAGAGCAACAGGTTCAAGATGACCTGCAAAAAAATCTTGATGCCACTCAACTTTACCTTGGTGAGATTGGTTTTTCCCCACTGCTTAGCGCAGAAGAAGAAGTTTACTTTTCCCGTAAAGCCTTAAAAGGCTGCGCAAAATCCCGTAATCGCATGATTGAAAGTAATTTGCGTCTGGTCGTAAAGATTGCCCGTCGTTACAACAATCGTGGTTTAGCACTGCTTGATCTTATCGAAGAAGGCAACTTAGGTTTAATTCGTGCCGTTGAAAAGTTTGATCCAGAAAGAGGTTTCCGTTTTTCAACCTATGCGACTTGGTGGATTAGACAAACCATTGAGCGCGCTATTATGAATCAGACTCGTACGATTCGTTTGCCTATTCATGTTGTTAAAGAGCTTAACGTTTACTTGCGTACCGCTCGCGAGTTAGCACAAAAACTCGATCACGAACCAACGGCCGAAGAAATTGCCGAAAAACTACAAGTGTCGAGTGCAGATGTCAGCCGTATGCTTAAGCTGAATGAGAAAATCACCTCTGTTGATACGCCTTTGGGGGGCGATAATGACAAGGCGCTGCTGGATATTTTAGCCGATGACGATAACGTTGGCCCTGACTATAAAGTGCAAGATGAAGATATTTCTAATTCAGTGGTTAAATGGCTCAATGAGTTAAACACTAAACAAAGAGAAGTGTTAGCCCGCCGTTTTGGTCTGTTAGGTTATGAACCTTCTACACTCGAAGATGTGGGGGCTGAAATCGGTTTAACTCGTGAGCGTGTACGTCAAATCCAAGTGGAAGCATTGAAACGTTTACGCGACTTGTTAGGATCTCAAGGTTTATCTGTTGAAGCTTTATTTAGAAACTAATGTCTGTCTTCTGGTGCCTTTCAGAGAAGTTATCCAGAAAATGCACTTAGTGTGAGATCACGTCATAAAGTAAAACGCCCACTATAGAGTGGGCGTTGTTATTTTTAGGCTTTTATTTAGATCTAGCTCAAGCGTTTCAGCTCATAGAGCAAATCAAGCGCCTGTTTTGGCGTTAAGTTATCGGGATTAATGCTACTTAATTTAGTCAAAGCTGGATTTTCAACCGGTTCAGGTAAAGCGAGTAAGCTTTGAATAGGCGTCCTCGTTCCTTCAGCTTTATGATCGCGACTCTCCAATTGCTGCAACTTATGTTTAGCGGCTTTAATCACTTTGTTTGGTACGCCGGCAAGCGCCGCAACTTGTAAGCCGTAGCTTTTACTAGCGGCGCCTTCTTGCACTGCATGCATAAAGGCGATGGTATCGTCGTGTTCAATGGCATCGAGGTGCACATTGTAAACACCAGCCATTAATTCAGGTAACTGAGTTAGTTCAAAATAATGGGTGGCGAATAGGGTCATAGCGCCGACTTGCTGGGCTAAATACTCTGCTGCCGACCAAGCGAGCGATAAACCATCATAGGTGGATGTGCCGCGGCCGATTTCATCCATTAACACTAAGCTACTGGCGGTGGCGTTGTGTAGAATGTTGGCGGTTTCTGTCATTTCGACCATAAAGGTTGAACGGCCAGAGGCCAGATCGTCAGAGGCGCCAATACGGGTAAAGATACGATCGATAGGGCCTATCAGTGCGCGATCTGCTGGCACAAAACAACCAATATGGGCCATCAGCGTGATCAAGGCGACTTGACGCATATAGGTCGATTTACCGCCCATGTTAGGTCCGGTGACAATCAACATACGTCTTTGATTATGCAAGGTCACGGGGTTAGCGATAAACGGTGTTTGACTCACACGCTCCACCACTGGGTGGCGACCAGCCTCTATCTGTACACCGATATCTTGGCTCAGCTCTGGGCAAGTGTAGCCTAAGGTTTCGGCGCGCTCAGCAAAGTTACTCAACACATCAAGCTCAGCCGCCGCTCGAGCAAAAGCTTGTAATTCATGCAATTTTGGCAGGATAAGATCGAATAATTGTTCCCATAACTGCTTTTCGAGTGCCAGTGCTTTACCTTGGCTCGAGAGCACTTTCTCTTCGTACTCCTTAAGTTCGGGCGTGATATAACGCTCCATATTCTTAAGGGTTTGACGTCGTTGATAATTGAGCGGCACCTGCGAGGATTGCAAGCGGCTCACTTCAATGTAATAGCCGTGTACACGGTTATAGCCAACTTTAAGGGTGTTGATACCTGTACGTTCTTTTTCTCTGGCTTCGAGTTGTACTAAGTAATCGCTCGCACCTTCGCTAAGACCGCGCCATTCATCTAATTCGCTGTTGTAGCCTTCACGGATCACTCCGCCATCGCGGATAAGCATGGGAGGATTATCGACTATCGCGCGCTCAAGCAAGGCTTGTTCAGCGGGGAACTCACCTAAGTGTTGCCGTAATTGAGTCGTGTGCGGCGCGCTCAGTGTGCTTAAACTCTGTTGTAATTCAGGTAGTAAGCCCAGCGCTTGACGTAAACGGGCAAAGTCTCTTGGGCGAGCGGTACGCAGCGCGAGTCTTGCCATGATACGTTCAATATCGCCAAGTGCTTTTAACTGCTCATGCAGACCTTCGTGGGCGGTGGTATCGAGTAATTCAGTCACCGCCTGTTGGCGTGCTTTGATGTGTTTTGGATCTCGCAGCGGCTGATGGATCCAGCGTTGCAACATGCGGCTGCCCATAGGCGTCGCCGTGTTATCCAATACTGCGGCTAAGGTATTATCGCGACCACCGGCAAGGTTTTGAGTGAGTTCTAGATTTCGGCGCGTTGCCGCATCGAGCACTATGCTATCGGTTTGATTAAAGCGGGTAATGGCATTGATATGGGGTAGGGCTGTGCGCTGTGTGTCTTTGACATATTGCATCAAGCAACCTGCAGCCTGCAGTGATAAACGTGCATCTGCGATACCAAAACCATGCAAGTCTTTCGTGCCAAACTGAGCCAGCAGTAACTTGATGCTAGTGTCGTAATCAAATTCCCACTCAGGGCGACGACGTTTACCTTTAAAACCGTTTAGTAGACCTAGTTCGCCAAAGTCTTCACTGTAGAGAATTTCAACGGGATTAGTGCGTTGCAATTCAGCTTCTAATGACTCTCGTGTGTCGAGCTCAGCAATCACAAAACGTCCGGATGAAACATCCAGAGTGGCATAACCAAAACCGACTTTACCTTGATAAACGGCTGCCAATAGATTGTCTTGACGTTCCTGCAGCAGGGCTTCGTCGGTCAAGGTGCCAGGCGTGACGATACGCACCACTTTACGCTCAACTGGCCCTTTAGAGGTTGCTGGGTCGCCAATTTGTTCACATATCGCAACCGATTGACCAATTTGAACTAATTTTGCAAGATAGCCTTCCACAGCATGGTAAGGCAGTCCCGCCATAGGGATAGGATCGCCACCACTTTTACCGCGTGCTGTGAGTGAAATGCCTAACAGCTCAGAAGCACGTTTAGCATCGTCATAAAACAACTCGTAGAAGTCACCCATGCGATAAAACAGCAACATGTCGTGATGTTCTGCTTTCATGGTCAAGTACTGACGCATCATAGGAGTATGTTTTTCTAAATCATCGGTATCAATTACATTCATTAAATCGTTATCGTCCGTTGTGACTGCCGTGGTTATGTGGGATTAAGCGCTATGGAAGCAGAAGACTGCTGTACAATTTTCAGCTAAAAAGACCACGCAAAATTTGCTGCGCCAATCTTAGCAATAATTTACCGAAAATTGAGCCCTTGATGACGGATATTCGTCAAAGGGATGCAATATCGGATTTGATATTCGCTAAAACCTTGGCCATATTAAAAAATCCCATTAGCAAAAAATAATTCAGTCACAGGTCTTGATACTGTATGATTGTACAGTATACTAGTCAGCAGAATTAAGACAAAAAGCGCGGCTTTTTGAATTACCCGTTTGTAAATTGAATATTACTTTTGACAGCTTAAGGCATGTCTTGATGAGGGAACTGGAATGAAGGTCGATCCAAATAAAGAGAAAGCACTTGCTGCGGTATTGAGCCAAATTGAGAAGCAATTTGGTAAAGGCTCCATCATGAAGCTGGGCGAAGATCGCTCTATGGATGTTGAGACCATTTCTACCGGTTCTCTATCTCTGGACGTTGCTTTAGGTGCTGGCGGTTTGCCAATGGGGCGTATCGTTGAGATCTATGGTCCTGAATCATCAGGTAAAACGACACTAACTTTAGAAGTGATTGCCGCAGCACAACGTGAAGGTAAAACCTGTGCCTTTATCGATGCCGAGCATGCACTCGACCCTATCTATGCTAAAAAATTAGGTGTAGATATTGATAACCTGCTGTGTTCACAACCGGATACCGGCGAGCAAGCGCTTGAGATTTGTGATGCATTAACTCGCTCAGGCGCTGTTGACGTTATCGTTGTCGACTCAGTGGCGGCATTAACGCCTAAAGCTGAAATCGAAGGTGAAATTGGTGATTCTCACATGGGCCTAGCGGCACGTATGATGAGCCAAGCCATGCGTAAACTTGCGGGTAACTTAAAGCAATCTAACACCTTACTTATCTTCATCAACCAAATCCGGATGAAGATTGGTGTGATGTTTGGTAACCCAGAAACGACAACCGGTGGTAACGCGCTGAAGTTCTATGCTTCTGTTCGTTTAGACATTCGTCGTACTGGTGCCATTAAAGACGGCGATGAAGTTGTCGGTAACGAAACTCGCGTTAAAGTGGTGAAAAACAAGGTTGCAGCACCGTTCAAGCAAGCCGAATTCCAAATCCTTTATGGCCAAGGTATTAACCGTACTGGTGAGTTAGTTGACTTAGGCGTAGCCCATAAGTTGATTGAAAAAGCGGGTGCTTGGTACAGTTATAAAGGCGATAAAATCGGTCAAGGCCGTGCTAATGCAGGTAAATATTTGACTGAAAACCCAGCTATTGCTACTGAAATTGACAAGACATTACGTGAGTTACTTTTGAGCAATCCTAGTGCACTGGCTGCCAAAGCTGATGCTAGCACGGAAGATAATGTTGATTTAGAAACAGGCGAAGTATTCTGAGTCAGTCAGCCCGTCAAATCGCGGTCGCGCTGTTAGCGCGCCGCGATTATTCCCGCCTACAAATCCGCGATAAATTGCTCGAAAAAGGTTTCGAACTGAATGATATCGAACCTGTGCTCGATGCTTGCGAATCCTCCGGTTTTATCAATGATAATCGCTATGCTGAACTGTTGGTCCGTAGCCACATTAGTCGAGGCCACGGTGCCATCCGCATTCGCCAAGCGATAGCGCAAAAAGGCCTGTCTAAAGATTGCATTGAAGCGGCGATAACCAATAGTGATTGTGACTGGTTTGAGCTAGCAAAAGATAAAGCCACTAAAAAATATGGAATTCCTCGCGTAACAGAAGTGAAGGGCTCTACAGCCCGGGATCTCATCGCGAAGGAAAAGGCCAAACGAGTGCGGTTTTTAATGGGCCAAGGCTTTAGCTACGATCAAATCACTTATGCGTTAGATTCAGATCCCAATGATCTCGACGACGATTATTAATCGCCTCAACTCATCGATTGCGATGTAACCTTAAGACTGTAAAAGCTTCTTTAACAAGCCCTCAGAAAATTTCTTCTAAAATGTCATCAAATGGGCTTTGTTGCTTTCGTTCCCGACACTTTACCCACTTGCTCAAATACTGTACTTTTTGCACCTAACCCGCAGAGTCTGTCATTGTCCTTTATTATTGCTGTTTTGCCTCTAGCTACTCTGGTATGGGCTATTCACGCAAAAATATTAAATTTCTGATGTGTATACCCAAACAACCTCAATATACGAGTTTCAGAGCGCTTAGGGCACATCAATTCTAGGCGCATCAATGAAAGAATGTCGGCCACCTTTTGAGTTGATGCAACACGGAAGTGAAGTGCCCTAGGCGCTCCGTCCCGGCGGGCTTTAACGCACTTTATGCAGTGTTGGTTATTCTTAACTTAGCCCACTAGGTCTACAAATAACCGTCTTGCCTAAAGTGCGTTAAATCTCCGCTGAATCCTGTATCTTGAGGTTGTTTGGGTATATATCACCAATCAAGGCTGGTCGTCCTTACTCAGTCTGCTTATAATGCTGGGCAAATAGAAATACGGCTAGCCTAAGGCGTAGCTGGTAATGCTTACCCAATTCAGGATGATTTCATGTATCAAACTACAGCAGAGCTTAGAAGCGCTTTCCTCGAATTTTTCCGCAGCAATGGTCATCAAGTTGTGGACAGTAGTTCATTAGTGCCAGGCAACGATCCCACACTTTTATTTACCAATGCAGGCATGAACCAGTTCAAGGACGTGTTTCTTGGCATGGACAAACGCAATTATACGCGTGCGACCACTGCTCAACGTTGTGTACGCGCCGGTGGTAAGCATAACGATTTAGATAACGTCGGTTATACAGCACGTCATCACACCTTTTTCGAAATGCTGGGTAACTTCAGTTTTGGTGATTATTTTAAAGAAGAAGCGATTCGTTTTGGCTGGACTTTCTTAACTGAAACCTTAAAGCTGCCGAAAGAACGTCTGTGCGTCACGATTTATCAAACAGATGATGAAGCCTTTGAAATCTGGAATAAAAAGATTGGTGTTGCTGCCGAGAACATCATACGTATCGGCGACAACAAAGGTGCCGCTTATGCGTCAGATAACTTCTGGCAAATGGGTGATACCGGTCCTTGCGGCCCATGTTCTGAGATTTTCTATGACCATGGCGACCATATTTGGGGCGGCCGTCCTGGCAGTCCTGAAGAAGATGGCGACCGTTTCATCGAAATCTGGAACATAGTGTTCATGCAGTACAACCGTCAAGCATCGGGTGAAATGTTGCCTTTGCCTAAGCCATCGGTTGATACCGGCATGGGGATTGAGCGTATTGCCGCGATTATGCAAGGCGTACATTCTAACTACGAAATCGATATCTTCCGTACGCTGATCGCCAAAGCGGCAGAAATCATCGGCGTAAGCGATTTAACCGAGAAGTCACTGCGCGTCATTGCCGATCATATCCGTTCATGTGCATTCCTTATTGCCGATGGTGTTATGCCGTCGAACGAAGGCCGTGGTTATGTGCTGCGCCGTATTATTCGTCGCGCCGTTCGCCATGGTAACAAGTTAGGCGCGACCGAAGCTTTCTTCTATAAGCTGGTTCCGTCTTTGATTGCTGTGATGGGCGATGCGGCCAAAGGGTTAGCTGAGACTCAAGCGATTGTTGAAAAAGCTCTGAAAGCGGAAGAAGAGCAATTTGCCCGGACGCTTGAACGTGGTTTAGGCATTTTAGATACGGCCTTAAACGAGTTAAAAGGTAATACCTTAGACGGTGAAACTGTATTTAAGCTGTATGACACCTATGGCTTCCCAATGGATTTGACCGCTGACGTATGTCGCGAGCGCAACATCATTGTCGATGAAGCAGGTTTCGAAGTCGCCATGGCTGAACAACGTAGCCGTGCACAAGCTGCCGGTAACTTTGGCGCAGATTATAACGCGGCGCTGAAAATCGATGCCGAAACTGCATTCAGTGGTTACACCGAATTAGCGGGTCAAGCTAAGGTCACCGCGATTTATCAAAACGGTGAGTCAGTGACGGCGATCAAAGCGGGTGATGAAGCGGTTGTCGTGCTCGATGTAACACCTTTCTACGCAGAATCTGGCGGTCAAGTGGGCGATAAAGGCCAACTGGTTGCGAACGGTGTTGAGTTTACGGTTAATGACACACAAAAGTATGGTCAAGCAACGGGCCATCAAGGTGTGTTAGCTACAGGTAATTTGAGTGTTGGCCAAGTTGTTGAAGCGAAAGTCGACAAAAAACTGCGTCACCGTACTCAGTTAAACCATTCTGTTACGCATTTACTGCATGCCGCACTGCGTCAAGTGCTCGGTACTCACGTTTCGCAAAAAGGTTCATTGGTTGATCCTGAGCGTTTGCGTTTTGACTTCTCCCATTTCGAAGGTGTAAAAGCCGCGGAATTAAAAGAAGTTGAAGAATTAGTTAACACTCAAATTCGTCGTAACCATGAGCTGAAAACCGCTGAAATGGGTATAGACGAAGCCAAAGAGAAAGGCGCAATGGCGCTCTTTGGTGAGAAATATGACTCACAAGTGCGTGTTGTGACTATGGGTGATTTCTCTATCGAATTGTGTGGTGGTACCCATGTGGGCCGTACGGGCGATATCGGCTTATTCAAAATCACCTCTGAAGCGGGTATTGCTGCAGGTGTACGTCGTATCGAAGCCGTTACTGGCGCTGCTGCTATGGCCTATGTGGCGCAGCAACAAGCTGAACTGGAAGAAGCTGCAGCCTTATTGAAAGGCGATGCCAACTCAGTCGTTGCTAAGTTAAAAGCCCAGCTCGATAAGATGAAGCAACTCGAAAAAGAAATGGCGCAGTTGAAAGATAAGCTAGCTGCCGCAGCGAGTGCTGATTTAGTTGGTGATGCTATAGTGGTTAATGGCGTTAACGTACTGATCAAAAAGTTAGACGGCGTTGAGGCAAGCTCGTTACGCGGTCTGCAAGATGAATTAAAACAAAAATTGAAATCGGCCATTATCGTTCTTGGCACTGCGCAGGAAGGGAAAGTTAACCTGATTGCCGGTGTGAGTAACGATCTGATCGGCAAAGTCAAAGCGGGTGAGCTAGTCGCTATGGTCGCTGCACAAGTGGGCGGTAAAGGCGGCGGTCGTCCTGATATGGCTCAAGCGGGCGGTAGCCAGCCAGAAAATCTGGATGCGGCATTGGCTCAAGTATTACCTTGGATTACTGAGCGTCTAGCTTAAGAGGTTGCTGTGCCCCAAAAACGAAAGCTTAGTGGTAGCAAGCTTTTTGTGAAAAAGTTCGGCGGCACTTCGGTGGGTTCTATTGAACGTATCGAAGCGGTCGCTGAGCAGATTACAAAGTCAGCTCACAATGGTGAGCAGCAAGTCTTAGTCTTATCTGCGATGGCGGGTGAGACTAATCGCCTATTTGCACTGGCAGCACAAATTAATCCGCGGGCCTCGGCGCGCGAATTAGATATGTTAGTGTCAACGGGTGAGCAAGTGAGCATTGCCTTGATGTCGATGGCGTTACAGCGCCGCGGTATTAAGGCGAAATCCCTTACGGGCGATCAAGTGCAAATTCATACTAATAGTCAATTCGGCCGTGCCAGCATCGAGCGCGTCGATACTGAGTATTTGCAATCCCTGCTAGCCGATGGTGTTGTGCCGATCGTTGCAGGGTTTCAAGGCATCGATCCTCAAGGCGAAGTCACAACCTTAGGACGCGGTGGTTCAGATACCACAGCTGTAGCCTTAGCGGCGGCGTTAGAAGCCGATGAATGCCAGATTTTTACCGATGTGGCAGGGGTATTCACCACAGATCCGAATATTGATAGCAGTGCTCGTCGCCTCGATGTGATTGGGTTTGATGTGATGCTCGAAATGGCAAAGTTAGGCGCTAAAGTACTGCATCCCGATTCTGTTGAATACGCCGAGCGTTTTCGTGTGCCATTGCGAGTCTTGTCGAGTTTTGAAGCAGGGCAGGGGACGTTAATCCAATTTGGCGACGAGTCTGAACTCACTATTGCCTCGTTAGTCCAAGGTATTGCGATTAATAAGGCGCTGGCAACGCTGACGATTGAAGGGCTGTTTACCACCAGTGAACGTTATCAAGCGCTGTTAGGCTGCTTAACGCGATTGGAGATCGATGTGGAATTTATTTCCCCATTGAGGATCCAAGAGGATGATCCTTCGGGTCGAGTTAGTTTTATTCTCGCTGAAGCTAAGGTTGATACTCTGCTTAATGAGCTCGAAGGCTTAAGCGAAAGCCTTGCTCTCGGACCATTGATTATCGAACGGCAACGTGCAAAAGTATCTTTAGTTGGCAAAGGTTTACAGGCAAAAATGGGATTATTGACTAAGATGTTAGAAGTCTTGGGTAATGAAACTATTCATGCTAAGTTACTCACGACGTCAGAGAGTAAATTGTCAACCGTTATCGATGAAAGGGACTTACACAAGGCGGTTCGGGCGTTACATCACGCTTTCGAGCTAAATAAGGTGTAATTAAATAACCGTTTGAGTATTGAATACTATTAATTTGTACTAAGCTGACCTTATAATAAGCCCATCTACCGGATGAGTGCCGTGTGTAAGCTGAATTAAGAAATAAAGGAGCTATCGAATGCTGATTTTGACTCGTCGTGTTGGCGAAACACTGATGATTGGTGATGAAGTCACAGTTACAGTGCTAGGGGTAAAAGGCAATCAAGTGCGTATTGGTGTGAATGCACCAAAAGAGGTTTCTGTTCACCGTGAAGAAATCTACCAACGCATTCAATCTGAAAAATCAGGTACACCATCGGAAGGTGGTAACTTTTAGTACCTTGTCTTGGCAAGAGTATTACGGCAACAGAAGAGTCAGTTTTTTAACTGGCTTTTTTATTTTTTAGACCGAAAGATTGGCGCAAATCAATACATTGGCTTGATATAACAGCAATGTGATTAAAAACAGTTCAAATGGAATCTGTTTCGGAAAAAGGGTTTGACTTATTTTCGTCAAACAGTAATATGTGCGCCAAGAAAACGGAGAGGTGGCCGAGTGGCCGAAGGCGCTCCCCTGCTAAGGGAGTATGGGCTTTAACTCCCATCGAGGGTTCGAATCCCTCCTTCTCCGCCATTTCTTATCGATAAAAAACAGTGCGCGTGTAGCTCAGCTGGATAGAGTACCTGGCTACGAACCAGGCGGTCGGAGGTTCGACTCCTTCCACGCGCACCATTTTTTTATTGAAAAAGTAAACTTAGATACAAGTCGCGCGTGTAGCTCAGCTGGATAGAGTACCTGGCTACGAACCAGGCGGTCGGAGGTTCGACTCCTTCCACGCGCACCATCTCTGCATTAGTTAATCTTTAACTCATCAGTTTTGAATTTCAGTTAGAAATTTTGTAGATAATTGCTTATAGCAAAATGTTAAAATGCGCGTGTAGCTCAGCTGGATAGAGTACCTGGCTACGAACCAGGCGGTCGGAGGTTCGACTCCTTCCACGCGCACCAATTTAAATTAATATGATTTCGGTCGTATTAATGTTTACCGTTTTAAATGCGCGTGTAGCTCAGCTGGATAGAGTACCTGGCTACGAACCAGGCGGTCGGAGGTTCGACTCCTTCCACGCGCACCAATTTAAGCTAATATGATTGCGATTGTTTCAATTAAATTAGTGTTTTACCGTTTAACATGCGCGTGTAGCTCAGCTGGATAGAGTACCTGGCTACGAACCAGGCGGTCGGAGGTTCGACTCCTTCCACGCGCACCAATATAGTTAACGAGACACGTCTTGTTGATTTAAAGCGTTAAACGCGGAGAGGTGGCCGAGTGGCCGAAGGCGCTCCCCTGCTAAGGGAGTATGGGCTTTAACTCCCATCGAGGGTTCGAATCCCTCCTTCTCCGCCATTTTATTCTCTTAGTCGAGGGGAATAGAATAAAGTTGCGAGATAAAAGTGCTTATCCTAGACTCAATCATGATTGGATCTGTTAGAAGTACAAAAACGAGTTTGCGCGTGTAGCTCAGCTGGATAGAGTACCTGGCTACGAACCAGGCGGTCGGAGGTTCGACTCCTTCCACGCGCACCATATAGATAAGCCCTGCAAGCAATTGCAGGGCTTTTTTATTTTTAGTCTGTAGTGGTTTAACTCATTATTGCTTTATCCGTTTAGGCTTACCTCTCTTTACCTCTCATCTCTTGGTTTACTTATCCTTCGGCTGATCATTCTATGGCTTAGCTATCTTCGGTTTAGCTTTCTTCAGTCATTTCGCTTTTAACACTTCTCTTTCTAGGTTCTACTCACTAAATAATCTGTTTTTGCCAGTGTCCAGAGTTTATGACGACATTGGATATCCATGTCAGCACTCAATATCAGCTCTCTCAGTGCTGCCTAGGGAGGTATTAGCTGCTCTTTGGTCTACATGTGTATTGTTTGCTCATGCAGGCAGTGATGGGCTACTTGTGAGCTTATGAGCGAGAGACCACGGTGTGATTAAGAAGAACGATGAAGTAGTTTCAATACAGTGCAGTAGGTTAAAGGGCAGTGTTTAGAATGGGTTTGGATTTAGTACTGCATCTGGCTCAAGAGCGTAGATGAAGGCTCATAATCGCTCATAGATTGCAGCGATATAGATACAAGAAGGGCAGCCTAGTGGCTGCCCTTCATTCCGTTAGAACCAATCATAACAAGTGAATCAGAGTAAATGAGAAGCTTAAGCTTCTAACTTAGCGAACTCTGATTTTTGTTCGTTGAGCTTGTCCATGTCACGCTTGAGATCGGTCATCTTAGCGCGCTCTTTGTCGATAACCTCGGCTGGAGCTTTTGCCACAAAACCTTGGTTCGACAATTTGCCTTCGATGCGAGCGATCTCTTGGCCGAGCTTTTCAAGCTGTTTATCGATACGGGCCATTTCGGCGGCGACATCGATCAAGCCTGCCATAGGGATCAGCAGCTCCATTTCGCCAATCAAACCTGTGGTCGACATAGGCGCAGTTTCGCCATCGGCTAAAATGGTCATGCTTTCTAAGCGGGCAAGTGTGGTGAAGAAGGTTTGGTTGGCTTCAACACGGGCTTTATCCTGCGCGCTAACACCACGAAGTAGGGCATTTAGTGGCTTAGATGGGGCAATGTTCAGTTCGGCGCGAATGTTACGCACAGCGACGATCACTTGCTTAACCCATTCTAAATCGGCCATTGCTGCGCTATCGACTTTAGCGGCATCAAATGTTGGGAACGGTGCCAGCATGATGGTATCACCAGCGACACCAGCTAACGGTTTAACGCGCTGCCAGATGGTTTCTGTGATATACGGCATCATAGGGTGCATCAGGCGTTGCATCGCTTCGAGTACTGTCACTAAGGTGTGACGGGTGCCGCGCATTTGTGCTTCAGTGCCGTTTTGCAATACCGGTTTAGTTAATTCTAAGTACCAGTCACAGAACTGGTTCCAAGTGAACTCATACAGGGTATTGGCTGCTAAGTCGAAACGGTAGGCTGTCATGTGATCGTCAAAGGTCTTAACGGTTTGATTGAACAAGCCAATAATCCAGCGATCGGCCAACGACAGTTCTAGCGCTTTATTACTAGATTGGCCGCCTTTGTGCTCTGGTGAGCCTGGGCCGCAATCTTGATCTTCTGTGTTCATCAGCACGTAGCGTGAGGCGTTCCATAACTTGTTACAGAAGCTACGGTAACCGTCTAAGCGCTTCATGTCCCAGTTGATGTCACGACCCGTTGATGCCATTGCCGCAAGCGTAAAGCGCAGTGCATCTGTGCCGTGGGCTTCGATACCGTCGGCAAATTCTTTGCGAGTGCTCTTTTCAATCTTGGCGGCCAGTTGTGGCTGCATCATGTTGCCGGTACGTTTTTCAACTAAATCTTCAAGTCCGATACCGTCGATCATGTCTAATGGATCGAGTACGTTACCCTTAGATTTTGACATCTTGTTACCCGCTTCATCGCGGATAAGGCCAGTCACGTAGACAGTTTTGAACGGGACTTGTGGCTTGCCGTCTTCATCTTTGATGAAGTGCATGGTCATCATGATCATACGGGCAACCCAGAAGAAGATGATGTCAAAGCCTGTCACCAACACGTCGGTTGGGTGGAAGGTTTTTAAATCTTCTAAATTGTCAGGCCAACCTAAGGTTGAGAACGTCCACAGGGCTGAGCTGAACCAAGTGTCCAGTACGTCTTCGTCTTGGCGCAGTGTTATTGAGTCAGCGATATTGTGCTTAGCACGCACTTCAGCTTCGTTGCGGCCGACATAAACTTTACCGTTTTCGTCGTACCATGCAGGGATGCGGTGACCCCACCACAATTGACGCGAAATACACCAGTCTTGAATGTCACGCATCCACGAGAAGTACATGTTCTCGTATTGCTGCGGCACAAATTTAATGCTGCCATTTTCAACGGCTTCGATAGCGGTTTTCGCCATTGGCGCAACAGCCACATACCATTGGTCGGTCAGCATAGGCTCGATAACTACACCTGAACGATCGCCGTAAGGCACTTTCAAAGCGTGCGGCGCGATTTTTTCGAGCAGCCCTAAAGTGTCAAATTCAGCGACGATAGCATCGCGCGCTTTAAAACGGTCAAGTCCGGCAAAACGTTCAGGCAGGCTGCCATCGAGCGTTTTGTTAAAGGTACCGTCAGAGTTCACCACTTCGGCGCTTGCACGAATGGCGGCATCTAAGGTCAGCACGTTGAACATTGGCAGGTTGTGACGTTTACCGACTTCATAGTCGTTAAAGTCATGGGCAGGGGTGATCTTCACACACCCTGTACCAAAGGCCATGTCGACGTAATCGTCGGCCACGATAGGAATGCGGCGGTTAACAATCGGCAATAGAATAAACTTACCGACTAGCGCTTGATAGCGTTCATCATCGGGATGCACTGCAACTGCACTGTCGCCGAGCATGGTTTCTGGACGCGTGGTAGCGACTTCTAAATAGTCTTTACCATCGGCAGTCAGTTCACCGTCGGCCAGTGGATAACGCAGATGCCACATGTGGCCCTGTTTTTCTTTGCTTTCCACTTCTAAATCAGAGATAGCTGTGTGCAGCTTTGGATCCCAGTTGACCAAACGCTTACCGCGATAAATCAACTCGTCTTCGTACAGACGTACAAACACTTCTTGCACGGCCTTAGATAAGCCTTCGTCCATAGTGAAACGCTCGCGGTCCCAATCAACAGAAGCGCCCATACGACGTAGCTGCTTAGTGATAGTGCCGCCCGATTGCGCTTTCCATTCCCACACTTTATCCATAAAGGCATCGCGACCTAGGTCATGGCGATTTTTGCCTTCTTCGGCTTCAAGCTTACGCTCAACCAACATTTGGGTGGCGATACCCGCATGGTCAGTACCGACTTGCCATAGGGTATTTTTGCCTTTCATCCGTTGGTAACGGGTCAAAGTATCCATAATGGTGTCTTGGAAGGCGTGGCCCATGTGCAAGCTGCCCGTCACGTTTGGTGGCGGGATCATGATGCAATAATTGCCTTGGGATTCATCGCCGTGTGGCTTGAAGTAACCTTGCTCTTCCCAGTTTTGGTAAAGAGTTTGCTCGATGGACTGCGGATCGTATGTTTTTTCCATGGGAACGTGTCTGTCTCAAACTAATTAAGTGGATGTGTTGCTAAGTCTTGGGTCTGTAAATTGACCCCTAAGCCGCGATACTGTCGATAACGTTCGCGAGCGACCGCTTTATGCTGATCGTCATTGGCAACAAAATCGATAATGTGGCCAAAGTTTACCGCAAATGGGGGCGCTTGGTCTGCAAGATTAATCAGAACTTGGCGACTTTTGTTGGCGCCGAGGCGATCAAAACCAATTTCTACCGGCGATCCCGTCATCGGGCCTTCACCTTTGAGGTTATGAGGTACAAAGGCACTTGGCTCAAACTGCCATAAAAGTTCATCAATCGCATGGGCTTGCTGCTTATCTTGGCAATGGATATAGACCCATTGTTGTTTCACAAAAGCCTGCTGCGCCAGTTGGCATGCCAGAAGATGCATCTCGCAAAGTGCAGGGTTCGCATTCACGGTTTCAACAGGTGAATAAGCCTTGGCTTTGGCAGACGATGCCACTGGCGGCATAAGATAAAACAGCACTTGAGTCATGATTTCAATGCCTTGCTTCACTTGTTTTAGTGGCGAACGAAAGCAGCAGTTTACACTAAAAGTCAGTATGGGTTAATGCTTAGGGCAAACCTTACTGTGAGGTTTTATCTATCACTGTCTGGCGGGACTTAATGGGATGCTTTCAAACAGTTGGAGATGAAGAGGGTAGATCTATAACTCTTTGAAAAATGATTCTAAAACCATTAGTTTTTCAGTTTTTTTATTTTCTTAATTTATTCAGAAAATCGATTTTCTGATTAAATTAAGAAAATAAAAAAGGCGAAGATTTTCATCTTCGCCTTTCATTTATCGAGCCTTTAACACACTAAGGCCGGATAGTTGGTTATTCGCCGAGTTCAACGCCAGCACGATTGATCAGGAACTGAGTCAATAGTGGCACTGGACGGCCAGTAGAACCTTTGTTAGCACCGCTATTCCAAGCTGTGCCTGCAACGTCTAAGTGAGCCCAGTTGTACTTTTTAGCAAAGCGCGAAAGGAAACATGCTGCTGTGATAGCTCCAGCAGGACGGCCACCTAAGTTGGTCATGTCAGCAAACGGGCTGTCGAGCATATCTTGATACTCATCCCACAATGGCATGCGCCATGCGCGGTCACCACTTTGCTCACCGGCACTTAATAGCTCGTGTGCTAGAGGGTTATGCGATGAGAACAGACCCGATGCGTGTTTACCAAGGGCAATCACACACGCGCCAGTCAGGGTTGCAGTATCGATAACTAATTCAGGATCGAAACGCTCAACATAGGTTAATACGTCACATAGGACTAGACGGCCTTCCGCATCGGTATTTAACACTTCAACGGTTTGACCTGACATAGTGGTCAGAATGTCACCTGGACGGTAAGCATTACCCGATGGCATGTTTTCACAGCCAGCCAGAATACCCACAACGTTGATAGGTAACTTCATGTCACAGATGGCTTTCATGGTGCCGATAACACCCGCTGCGCCGCCCATGTCGTACTTCATTTCGTCCATGGCTTCGCCAGGTTTCAATGAAATACCACCCGAGTCGAAGGTTAACCCTTTACCGACTAATACTATGGGTTTTTCAGTGCTATCGACAGCGCCCTTGTATTCCATCACAGTCATGATGGATTCGTTGGCACTGGCGCGACCGACTGCAAGGTATGAGTTCATGCCCAGTTTGGCCATTTGCTCTTCACCGATAGTGGTGACATGCAGAGTGTCGTGTATTTCGGCCATTTGGCGTGCTTGAGAAGCTAAATAGGCTGGATTACAGATGTTAGGTGGCATGTTGGCTACATCGCGACATAAATGCATGCCAGCAGATACAGCCATACCATGCTCAATAGCGCGCTCACCTAAGGTTAACTCACGGCGAGTCGGGACATTGAACACTAATTTACGCAGTGGACGGCGAGTTTCACCTTTGCGGGTCTTCAGGGCATCAAAGCTGTAAAGACTGCTATTGGTGGTTTCAACCGCCTGACGTACTTTCCAATAAGTATCGCGGCCTTTCACGTGCAGTTCAGTCAAGAAGCAAACCGCTTCCATTGAACCTGTTTCGTTAAGGGTGTTGATTGTCTTAGTGATGATTTGTTTGTATTGGCGTTCGTCTAATTCTCGTTCTTTGCCACAACCCACTAATAATACACGTTCACTCAATACGTTAGGAACATGGTGCAGCAATAACATCTGGCCAGGTTTACCTTCCAGATCGCCGCGACGCAGTAGGTTACTGATATAACCTTCGCTAATTTTATCTAATTGCTCCGCGATACCCGACAGACGACGGGGTTCATAAACACCGACCACGATACAGGCTGAGCGTTGTTTTTCGGGGCTACCGCTCTTTACGCTAAACTCCATGAGCACTCCTAGATTCTTAAAGACAAATTTTTATATTTATTGGATAATGTCTGCTTGTCCCGAAAAGGGCCTAAGTTATTACTCCAAAGGTGATTTATTCTCGGCGCTTGAGTCACGCATTTCGTGACGTTAAGTTTACCTAGAACCCCTGAAGCTGGTCAGAAAACTATCAAAAGTAAACAGTTTACATGAAAGTTAGTCTGTTACCAGCAAAAAGATAAGTTTAGAGACCGGATCCTGCCTGTGATTGTATTTAAATACCTTATTCGAGAAGTTTTAAAGGCACAAATTGCGGTACTTTTAGTGCTGTTAACTATTTTTATTAGCCAGCATTTCGTGCGTATACTGGCCGATGCCTCCGACGGCGATTTTCCCGCCTCTTTAATCATGACCCTGATTGGGCTTAACTTGCCTTATCTAGTGATCTTAGTCCTGCCGTTAAGTTTGTTTTTGGGTATTTTAATGGCCCACGGCCGTATGTATTCTGAAAATGAGATGGTTATTCTCCACGGTGTTGGGGTTAGTGAGTGGTATGTTACCCGCGTGACCCTGATCCTTGCCGTGATCAATATGTTGTTTACCGGCTATTTATCCCTATATGTCGCCCCTTGGGCAGAAGAGCAGCAAAACCAAGTGCTTGAAAAAGCCCAGTCTGAAGCGGGTCTTGCGGCCTTAGTGCAAGGGCGTTTTCAGGCGAGTCCTAATGGCCGCGCGGTATTATTTGTCGAACGTATCGGTAAAGATAACGAGTTAGATAAAGTGTTTGTGGCCCAGTTGCCAGACCCTGATGATGAAACGGGTGTCACCAATGTGGTGGTCGCTAAAGGCGGGCGAGTGCAAGAAGATAGTACTGGCGCACAGCAATTAAACCTCAATGATGGCGTGCGTTATCAAGGCAGCCCTAAGGCGAAGGACTACCAAATGATCGAATTTGGTGGTTATAAAATGCAAATTAAAGAGCAGCAAGTCGACGAGCGTCGCCGTAAATTATCTGCACTGCCTGTCGATGAACTCGTGAAAATCGAAGGTGCAGAAGCCGTTGCCGAATTCCATTGGCGTCTTGCCATTCCGCTGGCGATTCCGATCATGACCTTGATCGCGGTACCACTCGCGCGGGTAAATGTGCGTCAAGGTAAGTTCGCTAAAATGTTCCCCGCAATACTCTTGTACCTTGGCTATTTTGGCCTCATGGTCGCCGGACGTAAGGCATTGCAAGATGAGATTATCCCTTTGTATCTTGGTATGTGGTGGATCCATATTTCGGCGCTTTTGATGGGGCTGTTCTTACTCGGTAAAGATAGACCTATGTTCAGTCGTATATCGGCTCTGTTTGCCCATAAGAAGGTGGCGGCATGATGATATTAGACTTTTATATCGCTAGGGTATTGCTAAGCACTTCAGCGTTGTGTCTGCTGGTTTTAACTGGCTTGTCGGGCATCATCAAATGGGTTGACCAGCTGCGTTTAGTCGGTCGCGGTACTTATAGCATGATGGATGCGGGTATCTATGTGTTATTTTTAGTGCCTCGTGATGTCGAAATGTTTTTCCCCATGGCCGTATTACTTGGCGCCTTGATTGGCATGGGAATGTTGGCATCTAACTCTGAACTTGTAGTGATGCAAGCCTCAGGTATGTCACGTCTACAGATCACTCTATCAGCGATGAAAACGGCTGTACCCTTAATGTTGATGGTCATGGTGTTAGGGGAATGGGGCGCACCGATTGCCGAGCAAAAAGCCAATCAGTTACAAGCCATTAAACTCTCAGGTGGAAGCTTAATTAAGTCCCACCGAGGCATTTGGGCGAAGGATGGTGATTTGTTTGTGAATATAGGTGAAGTTGAAGACATTAATAAACTCAACAACATTACCCTTTATAAGTTCAATAGCGAACTTAAACTCACCAACGTTGTGCACGCGACTCGTGCAGTATTCTTCCAAGACCACTGGCGTTTATTTGATGTTAAACGTACGGATTTAAGCTATGAGAAAGTCATGCTTGAGCACCTTGATGAAGACCAATGGCAGTCGAGTTTAACGCCAGATAAACTCAGTGTGGTTTCGATTAAACCTGAGGCGCTATCTATCCGTGGCTTGGTCGGTTATCTCGATTATCTTAAAACCAACAGCCAAGATCCGAGTCGCTATGAGCTTGCTTTATGGCGGAAGGTGATGCAGCCTGTGACGGTCGCTGTGATGATGTTAGTGGCACTGTCGTTTGTATTTGGGCCGCTGCGAACTGTGACTATGGGCGCGCGGGTATTGCTCGGGGTTGTGGCGGGTTTCAGTTTTTATATCAGTAACGAAATATTCGGCCCTATGAGCATAGTGTATGAGTTACCTGCCTATGTTGGAGCTGTGGCACCAAGTTTGCTGTTTACCGGCGTTGCTTTCTACTTTATCCGGCGATGATACTCATTTAGTTACTTCGAATTCCACCCATAAAAAAACGACGCATTGCGTCGTTTTTTTATGGGTGGATTTGGCTTGGTTTAAGCTCCGAAGTTTACGCTTCGAAACCTAAGCTTCAAATCTAAGCACCGTGCCAGTTACGCATTTGGTTAGCTTCCTTTGATAGAACAACCACTTCTGAGCGAGTCATTCTATCCTGCAGTGCGCGTTTATCATCATTGATTACAATCCATAAATTGCCAATGCCGAGCAGTGACCAAACGATACGCGCATAAGCTGTGACCATACTTAAGTTTTGGCCATTAGGATGTTGGATTTTAAGTCGCCAAGCGCGCATGCCTAAGGTTTGACCGCCTTTACTCCAGAATAATGCGTAGAAAGTGCCGACACATAAGAAGAGCCAGAGTTGATAAATACCGTGGTAAATCGGCGTGCCATTGAGCGCGTCAGAGACATGCTCAAAGCCATTCATGCCAGCCAATCCTGAAGCGGTAAGGCCGTAGAAAATGCCAAAGCCCACAGCGCCAGCAACCATATACACGGCCACGGCTAACATCGAATCGTAAACGGCAGCACCTAAGCGGCGAAAGAATCCCGCACGGGGAAAGTTAGCATGTTCGGTATTGAGCATCACAGTGTCCTGTTTTTAAAGTGCTTAAAGCGAATACAAATATGGATACCTGCCTAGGCTTCTGGTTCTTCGTCTCTAACAAAATGGATATTGCTAAAGCCAAAGCGGGCAAATTCTACTTTTCTGAATTCTTTTTCAGCCTTAGCCCCCTTGCGCGACGTCATGGCGACTTGTTGCTCCATGGCCAAAAAATTGGTCAGATCGATGCCTTCGGCTTCGGCCACGGCTTCATATAAATCATGGTGTTTATCGTAGCTAAAGGCGATGGTTTTAGTCTTACCTTTGAAGGTATAAGTGACTTGACGGGCCATGGGTGAGCTCTCCTGAAATAAGTCTGAAATTAATTAAATTCACTTCTAAAAATAAAATACACAGCACCTAATATGCACAATCCTGCCCACAAATAATCGAGCTTCAATGGCTCTTTCATATAGAAATAGGCAAAGGGGACGAACAGACTTAAGGTGATGACTTCTTGTAAAATTTTTAACTGGCCGACATTCATAACCGTGTAACCGATACGGTTAGCGGGCACTTGCAGCAAGTATTCAAATAGGGCGATGCCCCAACTCACTAAGGCGGCGATAATCCAAGGCTTTGAGCCTAAGGTTTTCAAATGCCCATACCAAGCAAAGGTCATAAAGATATTGCTCAAGCAGAGTAAACCAATAGTGGTCAGGGTTGGATTCATCTTTCATCTCTATGATTAAATTTATAAATCATATACATGGCATCGTCGGTATAGCTGCCAAGGCACTTGTCTATGGCCTGAGGCTTAAAGCCCATTTTTAGCCAATAACTGTCGGCGCCTTGAACGGCAACGAGGGACAAGGAATTGAGATTATATCGATCTGCCAGCAGTGTTAAGCGGGTGAGTGCTTTAGCACCGGCGCCTAAACCTTGGGCTTTGGCTGAAAGCGCAATATCGTGCAGATATAAAGTATCAGCCTTAGGTAAATGGGTAATGGGCTGATAGAGCGCTGGCGGCATATTGGTGGTCCAAGGGTGAGCCAAGCAATAACCGACAACTGAGCCATTTACTTCGAACACAAAACAGGACTGTGGCGATACCTGCCATTTACTTTGCAGCACGTGCAATGGCTCAGGGTCCAGTTGTGAGTAACACTCATCTTGGATTGCTAAAATGGCATCCCAATCCTGTGGGGTGATTGCTCGCAGTAACATGGCCGACAATTATCCTGTTTCAAAAGTCCTGTTGAAGGAACTCCGTTGAAAGAGTCCTGATTCAAATAAGCTCGGCATTATAACCTCAAGCGGCTTCAAAATGCAGGCTCCAGCGGCAATATAAAGCGCTTTAAAACCCGTATAAACTGAGCTTTCAGCGCTTTTAAGTGTCAGCAGCGGTTAAATGCCCAGATATCGTTGGCGCAGGTGACGCTCAAGATATTGACCATTCAAGGTTTCGCCCGTTGCTTGGCGGATCAGTTCATCGGTCGTGAGCAAGGATCCCTTTGACCAAATGTGCTCGCGCAGCCACTGGAATACCGAGTCCAACTTGCCTGCATCGATTAGGGCTTCAATCGGCCCTAAGGCTTTTTCCATCGCAAAGCGACATTGAGCGGCATACATGGCGCCTAAGGTGTAACTTGGGAAATATCCTAGTTCACCGACAGCCCAATGGATGTCCTGCATGCAACCGTCGCGGTAATTGCCATCAGCATTGATCCCCAGTAATTGTTGCATCTGCGTCGACCAAAAATCAGGTAAATCATCGACGGTTAAGCTGCCGTCGACAAAGGCTTTTTCCGCCTCAAACCGCAGCAGAATGTGGCAAGGATAGGTGACTTCATCTGCGTCGACGCGAATAAGTCCGGGATTTACGCGGGTATAATGCTGGGCTAATTCTTGGGCACTGAAATGACAGTTAAGATGCTGCGCGATTTTAGGCTGCAACTGACGTAAAAATGCCGGATTTGCCCCAAGCTGCATTTCGCAAAATAGACTTTGGCTTTCGTGGACGCCCATAGAACGTGCAAGCCCAGCGGGTTGACCGCGCCACGCTTGAGGTAAACCTTGCTCGTATCTGGCGTGGCCTGTTTCATGAACTATGCCCATGATTGCGCTACTGAAATCGGTCTCATTGTAGCGGGTCGTTATCCGCACATCGCTTGGCACGCCGCCACAAAATGGATGGCTACTCATGTCCAGCCTGCCGTGATTAAAGTCAAACCCCAAAAACGCCATGACGTCACGGCCAAGGGCTTGCTGCGCGCTGATATCGAAGGGGCCATTGAGCACAAGCTTAGGCTCGTTTGCCTGCTTAGACAGCACTTCTTGGATGAGTGTCGGTAGCCAATCTTTCAGGCCGCCAAAGGTTTGTTCCAGTTTTGCCGTGGTCATTCCCGGTTCAAATTTATTGAGCAGGGCGTCATAGGGCGTGATATTTTGCGCTTCGCCGCGGATCTGCGCTTCTTCCTTGGCAAGGTCGATGACCGCTTTTAGATTGGGCTTAAAGCCCAGCCAATCATTATTTTTACGCTGCTCGCGCCACGCATTCTCACATTGATAGGCCATCTTGGTTTTGGCTTGTACTAGGTCGCCGGGCACTAAGTTGGCCTGTTGATACTGGTACAGTATTTCCCGCAGATTGGCTTCTTGCTCTGTTGAGAGTGATTCATCCGCCGCGCCGTGTAAGTGCTCGGCTAAGGCGGCTGATGTTTTGAGACCGTGGATATGCAGCGCCAGTTCTGCCATAGCATCGCCGCGATCTTGACCGCCGCCCATGGGCATCATGGCCGCTTGGTCCCAGTCACCCAAAGCGCTGAAATGTTCAAAGTGAGAAATTTTCTGGAAATGTGCCGTCAGTTTGTCGTAACTTGGCGTTGGTACTTTAGTCTTAGGTGTGCCCATGGAATTTCCCTTCTGGCGCATAAAATCTGCGCGAATAAATAACAATAACAGGATGATAATACAATGAAGTCGAAATCATATAGCACTAAAACGCTAAAGGCTGCGCTGTGCCTGACCCTCGCCGCTATCGCTTCGACGGCGCAGGCGGGTGCCGATAAATTTGTGGCAGGGCCTGCTATTCCTGAGTTTGGTCAGATTGCCAAAGTCGACAGCATGATGCCCATTCCTAAGGACATGAAGTTTAAAGTGGCTTTTGATATGAGTAAGTCGGCCGATGTGGGCAAGGCAAATCGTCAGCTCGAAAGTTTAGTCCGTTTTATCAATATGCATGTGGCGGCAGGCGTTAAAGAAACGGATATCGAACTTGCCATGGTGGTGCACGGTGGCGGCATCAGCGATTTAGCTGATGATGTTTTTTATGCCAAGCAGCATTCAGGTGCCGTAAACGCCAATCGCGCTTTGGTTAAGACTCTGGTTGATCACGGCGTGAAGTTTTATATCTGCGGACAGAGCGCCGCTTATTTTGATTTGACCAATGCCTCATTATTACCTGGTGTTGATATGGCATTATCGGCGATGACAGCCCACGCTATTTTGGCGCAGCAGGGTTACAGTGAAAATCCATTTTAGGGTAAATTTTTAGTTTGGAAATAAGGCTTGGCTTGCTATTCTGTGGCGCATAAGTCGATAATTACAGTGAAATAAATGGAATGCTGTATTGTTCAAGGAGATGACTATGTGGGCGTTTTTAGTTGAGCAGCCTAATTTACCTTACACCATAGCTTTTGCCTGTGTTTTGGCCCTCGGTGTGTTTGAAGCCTTCGCGTTAGTCATTGGCTTAAGCATGATGAGTGCGCTAGACCAATGGGTGCCTATCGATGCGGATTATGACGCAGATGTCAGCCCTGGCGGACTTACTGGCATTGCCGGTTGGCTGTGCCTCAATCGACTGCCGTTATTGATTTGGTTTGTGCTCGCGCTGACCAGTTTTGCGATAGCGGGTTATATCGTCAATTTTATCAGTTTCAATGTCGCTGGCCTTTTACTGCCGCAATTGTTCACTTTACCCATAGCCATTGTTGCGAGTGCCTTTTCTTGCCGTTATTTCGGTCGAGTGCTGGCTGAACATCTGCCGAAAAATGAATCGAGCGCAATTTCGCTTGATGATTTGAGCGGCTATGTCGCGACTATTACCTTAGGCTGCGCCATCAAAGGCATGCCCTCTGAAGCCGTTGTGCGTGATAAACACCAACAAAAACATTACGTCTTAGTCGAGCCTGAAACCTCGGGCATCGAGTTTGCCTCTGGCACTCAAGTCGTGCTACTTAAGCGTGAAGGCCGTGTCTGGTCTGCTACGCGTTTTGATAATTAATCGTCCCCAGCCATAAATCAATTGAAAGGAAATCAAATGGATGTGTTAACTGATATCGGTTCATCCGGTAGTTTTATTTTGCTCGTTGCCGGTATGGTGTTACTTGGCTTTATCGTGATCGGGTTAATTTTTGCCAAGTTATACAAACGTGCAACCAAAGAAATGGCCTTTGTGCGTACCGGCTTTGGCGGTGAGAAAATCATTAAAGATGGCGGCGCTATCGTACTGCCAGTGCTGCATGAAACCATTTCGGTCAACATGAATACCCTGCGTATCGAAGTGGAAAAAACTCAGAAAGATGCGCTGATCACTAAAGACAGAATGCGTGTCGATGTGAAGGCCGACTTCTACCTACGAGTTGCCCCAAATTCCGATGGTATTTCGATGGCGGCGCAAACCTTAGGTACGCGCACAAACCGCGTTGAAGAGCTTAAAAAGCTGATGGAGTCTAAGTTTGTTGACGTACTCCGCGCCGTTGCCGCTGAAATGACCATGACAGAAATGCATGAGCAGCGTGCCGATTTTGTGCAACGTGTGCAAAATAACGTGGCTAACGATCTGGAGAAAAACGGTCTCGAACTCGAGTCGGTTTCGTTAACGGGTTTTGATCAAACTGATTTGCAGTTCTTCAATGAAAACAACGCATTCGATGCAGAAGGTCGTGCTCGTCTGGCGAAAATCATTGAAGAGAAACGTAAAGAAACCAACGATATCCAACAGGATAACCGGATTAAGATCGAGCAACGTAACCTTGAAGCCGAAAAAGAATCCCTAGAGATTGAAAAGTCGGAAGAAGAAGCGCGCTTGATCCAGCAACAGTCTTTGGAATTTAAACGCGCCGATCAAAAAGCGGAAATCATTAAGCAGAAAGAAAATAAGGCCCGTGAAGAACGCGAAGCCGAAATTGCTAAAGAGCGCGCTATCGAAACGGCTCAAATCGAAAAGACGAAAGACATCGAAACCCGCGAGATTGAAAAATATAAGTCGATTGAGCAATCGCGCATTCAACAGCAAAGGGATATCGAAGTTTCTGAGCAGGAAAAACGCATTGCGGTTGCGGCCAAATCTGAAGAAGAATCTGCTGCCCGTGCCCGTGCTGCTGAAGCCGAAAAACTGAAAGTTGAGAAAGAAGAAGCGGTAATCACAGCGCGCCAAGTGGCCGAAGCGAATCGTCGCAAAGAGATTGAAGTGATTGACGCCCGTAAAGAAGCTGAGCGTGATGCGGTAGGTGTAACTGTACAAGCCGAAGCCGAGAAACGTGCCGCTGAAGACAGATCGAGTGCGATTTTGATTGAAGCGCGCGCTAGCGCCGATGCGAAAAAACTGCAGGCCGAAGCAGATGAGAAAGTCTATGCCGTTGAAGCTGCGGGTAAACAAGCGCTTTACGAAGCTGAAAACGTCTTGAGTGATGAGCAAATTGCCCTGCAAAAATCCCTCGCGATTTTAAAAGCGTTGCCTGAAATTGTGGCACAAGCCGTTAAACCGTTGGAAAACATCGAAGGCATTAAAATTCTTCAAGGCTATGGCGCTGGCAATCAATTTGCCGCGGGTGGCGAAGGCGCTCACCATCAAGGTGGCATTGCCGAGCAAGTCACCAGTGCTGCATTAAACTATCGTGCTAATGCACCGGTGGTTGATGCCATGCTCAGAGAGTTGGGTTTAGTGAACGGTGATACAGGCACCTTGAATGATTTATTGAACGGCAATAACACGTTAACCGCCGAGGCGTTAAGTGGTGTGAAGTCGTCTCATGCTGAGCTTAAAGATTACAGCCAAACACAAGTGGTCGAGAGTCAAAGCTTGCCTAAGCTGTAAGGTCGATTTAGCTCACTCAATGAGGTTAGCTTAATGACTGAGCTTTATGAGATTAAATCAGCCAAGTAAGCTTTTGCGCTGAGTGAAGTCAGCACTGACTCATGGCTTGATAAATCAGCTTGATAAATCAACCTGATTAAATAAAACCGCTCGCATTCTTGCGAGCGGTTTTGTTTTTGGGCGAGATAAAATCTACCAGCCTATTGGTGCACCTTATCGACACCCGATGAACGACCTTCGGCGTGACAGATGGCGCAGGATTCTTGCCCAGCTTGGTAAATTCGCCCTCCGCTGGCATCGCTTTGATAAACCCCGCCAAAGCAGCGTGCATGGACGACTAAACCATCGATCAGCGTGTGACAAGCCGTGCAGGTTGCTAAGGTTGGCCGTATTGGATCAGCTTGTCAGTGTTTGGGTGTATTTTTTGACTATCGCATCAATCTTACCGTTGGCTTTTAGGGTCGCAATCGCTTGATTGATGGCAGGCAGCAAATCGGCATGTTCCTTACGTAACCTAAACACTAAGTCTCCATCGGAATGCACCGCCGCAAGGGCGACAGGGATCCGCAACTGAGTCGACCAATACAAGGCTGGATAATTACCGGAAATAATCGCATCGACTCTGTGTTTATCTAAGGCTTTGACTAACTCTTGCTCAGAGGTAAAGTCGGCACGGATAAAGTCCTTATCGTCGTGGTATAAATAACCGCGCACTGTCCCGATTTGTTTACCTTTTATCTGGTCGATATCCTTATATTTACTGACATTTTCAGGCAGTGTGACCACATATTCGGTGATTTGCATTATGGGAGCGGATTTAACAAACAGCGGCCCTAAATCCTGTTTTTCAAACCAACTCGGGCTGACGATATCAAAGTCGAGTTGACCGGTTTCCAGAGCGTTATTAGTGCGCTTTGGCGGCAAGGTGAGAATTTCACCGTCGATTTTAGCGAGGGATAGAATCAGCGGGATAAGCTCAGTGATCATCCCCGGCGCCTCGGCTTGATCGCCGATAAAATACGGATACCAAGAATAGGAGCCAGTGATATTGTATTTGAGCTGCTCCGCATAGGCGTGTGGTTGAGTAAAGCAAAGGACAAACAAGGCAAATCGAACTAAGTGTTTATACTGCAAACATCGCTTAACCATATTGCTTTTATCCTTGTTATCTCTGCTTTAGCCAAGGCCTATCCGATGGCCATTCTACCTAAACTGTGTGAATAAATTGTTTATTGGGTCACAATCAGTCACATCAGCCATAGTTAAACAGTTTTCACCTTTACGCCATTACACTTTACGCTATGACACCTAAGCCAATAGCTGACACAGGGCGGGCTGCTGATTATGCGGGAAAATTTGGTAGGTTTTATGGTGCTTAACCAAGCTGGTTTTCTTATTGCCTTGGCTGAGTAATAACCCATGGGATAGAGCGATACGCGTTAGCGTCTGTTCATCGGCGCGGACATATAAGTTGATTGGTTTGACCAGCTGATTATCTTTAATATGTTGATTAAATTCTTTTGCATCAATTACTAAGCTAGATTGACCATCACCATCAAGTTTGAGCTTGGCGCTGATTTCAGTGTCAGTAAAGACCAACCATTCGGCTTGCTTTAAGGTTGCTATCATGGCATTTAATGCCGTACCTAACGCTTGCTCTGATGTCTCAACTGTTTGATATTGATGCACAATCCTTTCTAGCAAACGCTTGAGTTCGGCGCCCGCACCTTGGCTGCGAGCCAAACGTATCCAAGCCGTGAGATCGTCGGCTACCAGTTTAGAAAAGCGTTTTTCCTTTAAGGACTCGACCATCCAATTACACAAAAAATGACTTTCCTGCGCAGAAGTGCGCTGGGCTTTCTTGGTCTGTGCTGAAGCGGTTAAATCGGCAAGACCCGCAAGGGCGAGTTCGAGCACAGCTTGGTTATAGGTTTGAGAATTCATTATGACTCCGCCGCGGGCTGAAGTGATGTTATCTATTTGAACTTGGACGATATTGATTGCGGCGGAGCTAGTTTAGCAAAGCGGTCGATAAACCGATATTTATTCTTGCGATCCCACCAAACTTGCGGCGGTTAAGATCAGCTTAGGTGCGGGTCTGACCTTGTAGTTAGGATTCACATATTGGAAATGAATCAAACCTTTATCATCGCTAATATAAATGGCGGGCACAGGTAAGACTAAACGTTTGGCTCCCTCGGGAGTCGTCCACATTGGATTATCGACATGAAGACGCGAAGTATAGATTTCAGTGACCTTTTCGCTTGTGTAAAAAGCTAAGCCAAAGGCTTGCGCTGCCAGCATTTTTTCATCGGAAAGCAGCAGATACTTAAGCTCATTTTTTGCCGCCGAAGCCTTAAGTTGAGCTGGTGTATCGGGTGAAATACCCACTAACTGAAAGCCCATTTTTAGTAATTCAGGCTCAATCGCTTTTAGTTGCCCCATTTGATTGTTACAAAATGGGCACCAGCCGCCACGGTAAAAAAAGAAAATGGTTGGTTTTTGTGCGGTTAATTTCGCTAAATCAACGCTTTGGCCATTCATATCTTGTAAGGTAATTGCGGGAATTTGTTCGCCATTGAGCAGTGGGCTAACCGAATATTCATCCTTAGCGATAGGTTGAGCTAGCGTGGTAAAACTGCCAAGCAGTAGGCTGGTGGTCAGTAAAAAGCGCTGTAGTAGGGACGGCATAAGTAATCTCTCTTTGTTATGGGTTATTCTATCAATTCAAGCGATTGGCTCTGGTTTGTACGCTTGTTGGGGCGTGAATGGGGAAGACTGTTATAAGAACGGCGAATGCTGCAATTTATTGCAGTGTGTATCCAGATTAAGTGGTGTTTTTAAAGCAATGCAGCTCAATCACCCAAAAGCTCGTTTTAGTCTCATATAAGTCAATGGTGTGAACCGATAATGTGGGCTAATCGAGTCAGCAGATCGAGTGAGCTAAGGTGGGGCGCCGAACGCGAAAGTGATAATATTGCCACAGCCTTGAAAGGCTGAAGTGATGTTTGGTAATTTTTTCAATAGGAAAGTGGTAAATGGATAAGGGATTATTTAAGGCGTTAAAGAAAGTCTATTATAAAAAGTCGTACCGCAAAGACGAGCATGGTTATCAACAAAGAATCGATAATGGCGATGTGTTTGATGTCGATACGGGAACTAATATCTACTCCTATCAAGGCCTATCTGATACCGAAATCGCATTGATTGAACAGAGTGGCTATCCGGTCAATAACAGGGTTAAGCTAAGCCATGATGAGGCCGTTCTTGCCTATAAAAAACTACTCCTAGAGCCTAATTTGTCACTGGAAAATCTGTTGGCGGCCTATTTATGTGGTTTTTCAAGTTTCCCGCGCGGTCGTCAACCCATTCTCAGCTATCTGTTTGCGAAGGCGCTACCAGAACATTCGATGGCAACCGCTAATGACATTTGTCCTGTGTGTTCCATCAAGCGCGTTAACTGGATTGAGCAGGGGCAAAAAATCTTTTCCTGTTACGCTGGCAGTGTGTGGAACGAGCGCTGGGCGCACAACCTCATAGAATTACAAGAATTTTGTACGCTATCGCCTTGTAAACCCAATGCAGAGGATGTGGCCATCTTCAGTGCATTAATTGAAGCTATCCGTCAGGCTCCTTTAGATGAAACACCCGGAAAACTCGAGCAAAGGGTGAAGAAAGCCAAGATTATCCCCAATTTTAATAAGTACAGTTTCCGTGGCCAACTGATGGTGTTAGCTGAGCTTGGCATCATGCCAAATTCCTATGTTGAGCCGCTTTATGAAGCATTTACGCCATTTGAGGAGATCTGCAATATCAAATACCCGGGCAGTATTCGCTCTGACATCATCTTACCGCTTGCGGGCTGGCGCGGCGAAAATCCCATTGATGAGCAAAGGCTTAAACAGTTATTTGGTGGTTTTTTGGAATAAGTGATCGGCCACAGTTCCGTGGGTTAAGTATTGTGCAAATGAGGTAGGGGATAACTTGCCGATTGAGTCCGTCACAGAGTTCGGACTGAGATAAGCCATCTTTAGAGCGAGTCACTCTTATAGCCTATGGCTTGTAGCTTATTATTTCGGCTCAATAAAAAAGCGCCCCTTGGGACGCTTTTTGCTTTAATAACGAGACTGATAGGCGAGGTGCATTGCCTATGTTAGTTGTTTATTTCAGCTTTTTCGCTTTGCTAGGTGCTTGACCCACCTTCATTTTTACGCGGCGGCCTTGCATGTTTTTCTCAGCAGTAACTTGAGCGCCGACGTTGTCGGTTCTTTGTTGTTTCTTGGCAAAGCTACGGCGGGTTTGCAATTGCTTTAATAGCAATTCGCGGCTGCCCACTTCATAACCTGGCACAGTGACACGGCGAATTTGTTGACCGATCAGTTTTTCGATATCGGCTAAGGTACGTTCTTCTTCGCGGCTCACAAATGAAATGGCTACGCCAGTTTTACCCGCGCGACCTGTACGACCGATACGGTGGACATAGTCTTCGGCGAGGAAAGGTAAGTCATAGTTGACTACGTATTCAAGGCTTGGGATATCCAGACCACGGGCGGCAACTTCGGTGGCAACCAGTACGCGTACATCACCTGCCACAAATTCACGCAGGGCGCGGCGACGACTGCCTTGGCCTTTATCACCGTGGACCACTTCAGATGGGATCCCATCTAAATTCAATTCTTTGACTAGCGTATCGGCGGCATCACGGGTCGCGGTAAATACTAATACCTGTTGCCAGTTTTTCTTGCCAATTAGCTCAGACAGCAGTTCGCGTTTACGGCGTTGTTCAACCGGATAAACCACTTGGCTAACCGTATCGGCCGTCGTGTTTTGCTTATCAACGCTGATCACTTGCGGTTTAACCATCATATCGTTGGCGAGTTTTTTCACCGCACTTGAGAAAGTGGCCGAGAACAACAGGTTTTGACGCTTCTTATTTACCGCTTGAAGGATCTTTTGGATATCGGCGCTAAAGCCCATGTCTAACATACGGTCGGCTTCGTCTAGGACTAAAAAGTCGACGTTCGACAGGCTTAAGTTACAGGCGGTAAGGTGCTCAAGTAAGCGACCTGGGGTGGCAACAATAACATCGGCGCCGCGTTTCAGCTTTTGCGCTTGTGTTTCTATCTTTACGCCACCATAAATGGTTAACACGCTGAAGTTTAAGTACTTGCAGTAAGCCGTAACGTTGTCAGCGACTTGAGCCGCAAGCTCACGGGTCGGCGTAAGGATTAATACGCGGGCATTCGACTTTAACGTTTCGCTTGGATTTTCAACCATCTTTTGCAGGATCGGCAGCGCGAAGGCGGCGGTTTTACCCGTACCGGTTTGGGCACTGGCTAAGACATCTTGGCCGCGGCGGATAGCAGGTATCGCTTGCTGCTGAATAGGCGTCATTTGTTGATAACCGCAATCTGAGATAGCGCGCAAAATCTCGGGGGAAAAACTAAAAGATTCAAATCTCATTTTGGATTCCTATCGTTCACTTATTCAAACATTCAAGCACCGCGAGCCTCTATTATTTACTCGACTAAGGAGAGAGGCGTGCCGACTGGCTCATTCTTCCACACAGATTTTATAAGAAAAATGGCGGGCGCGGAGTATAGCAAAAATTTCGGTTAAAACCTGAACTTTTTAGTGTTTTGGCATTTTATCTGCATCATTTTATCGCCAAGAGATAAAAGCCTTAGCGACGGCTCAGGCGGGATAGGGCCAATTCTGCAAGCACTGGGTTGGATCAGTACTGGATTGAGTATGCTCTTAGCTGAGTATGATTTAAGGTTGAGTGACGGCTGGCGCAAAGAATGGGCTAAATAAACGCGATAGAAAAATGCCGCAGTTTTGGCTGCGGCATTTTATATCTTGCTTATGACTAACCGAAGGTGCGTCTCAAGCCGAGGGCTTTCTCGGCATTATGCTTAAGCAGATGGGCGGCATCACCAATCAGATGGGTTGCGGCCAAGTTCTCTGCGCTTGAATGGGTGATGGAGTGTATGTTGCTGGCAATCTCGTTGACCACTTGACGCTGTTGATCCGCTGCGACCGCATTTTGCTGGGCAAAGGTGTGGATATCACTCACTTCTTGGTAAATGGTATTCACATTGTCGGCGGACAGTTGGATGTCGCTAGCGCAGCGTTCCGCGTGTTGGCGGCTCTGTTCCATTTCTTTGGCCCATGCGTTGAGCATAGTGAACATCTTATCGACACTTTTTGAAATACTGTTGGTCGACAGTTGGGTTCGGCTCGACAGCGCGCGCACTTCATCGGCGACCACGGCAAACCCACGGCCTTGTTCACCCGCACGGGCAGCTTCAATGGCCGCATTGAGGGCGAGAAGATTGGTTTGCTCGGCGATGGAGTCAATTTCGCCCATGGCATTAGCAACTTGCTCGGCTTCTTTATTCAATTGATGGGCATTGTTAGCGGCATCGGCAACAGACTTGGCCAGTTGTTCCACTTTTTGAGTATTGGCCTTCATATTGGCGCTGCTTTTAAGGCAAAGATCGTAGGCGGTATTGATGCTGGTGGACGTGAGATGGGTATTCTGCGCCACTTCTGTAATGGTTGAACTCATTTCTTCCATCGCGCCAGAGAGCTGTTCTAATTGACTTTTTTCTTGATCTAGGCTGACATAGGTTTGCTCGGTCGCGACCACTAATTGATCGGCAATTGCGTGCAATTGATTGGCTTGATCTTGTGTGCGTCCTAGTACGCCATTCATTTTGGCTTGCAGCATGATGAGCTGGAAATCGAGGATAGAAGACGTATCGGCACCCGAGTAGATGTAACGACTGATAGAGTCGTATTTGGTTTGCATTTCAATCAGTTTAGCGGGAATACGAAAGGCCTCATCGTAGAAAATAGCCAAGTTTAAACTCATCAAAACTGCCCCCGCGATAATCACGCCCCAGCCCCAAAAGTAGCCTGCGATCAGTAAGCCTGTCGAGGCGACAACCGCTGAGAGGATACGTTTCTGCATTAAGCTTAAGGGCTTAGAAATGGATTTATCCAGTTTAAGTCTTTGGTATATCTCATTTGCTTTGCTGACGTAGGCGGCCTGAGGCTGAATACGCACCGATTGATAACCGACAATAGTGCCGTTTTCAAACAATGGCGAGACAAAGGCATCGACCCAATAGAAGCCACCATTCTTACAGCGGTTCTTCACTATGCCGCGCCAAGATTGGCCCGACTTAAGCTTTTCCCACATTTCTTTAAAGGCGGCGCTTGGCATATCGGGATGACGAACCATATTGTGGGCACTGCCGACTAACTCTTGGGCGCTATAGCCTGAGACTTCGGCAAAACGGGCATTAACGTAAGTGATAACACCGCGAGTGTCGGTGGTGGAAATGAGTTCATCCTGTGGTGTTAAGCGGATTTCTTGATCTGATCTCTGTGCATTCAGTGTTCTGTTGGCAGACGCGTTACTCTGGCTCATTTAGTGTGTCCATTCAGGGCCGATATGATTCATTGGGGTTCAGGGGCGCGGTGTTAGGCGCTAATTTTCTTGCGCTTACTCTCATTGGGGTAAGCTTGTTATGTGATAAGACTATCATTTTTGTATGGGTATAGGAGAGCGCTTTTTGATGGCTCACCCATGAAAATCAATCGTTGGTTGTATTTATAAGCTATTGCAAAATATAAAAATTTTAAGTATTGCGAATACAGAATTAAACGAGCGTTTATCCTGCTGAAACGTAAATTTCAGTATTTTGTATAGGGTTATTTTCCCTCAGATATTGAGTGGATATTAGACGCTCATGTTATCGACTAAATCTGCTCGGCGATATTGGACTAATGTCCTTGATTCGGTTGGCATATCGCGGCATTCATTCGGGCGCTTTATTCGTCTTAGTCTATTCTTTAATGGGCAACAAACTATGACTTGCTGAGTGTGTGATTTATCTGGTTTTGCCTCAGTTTTGTCATCTCATTCGCACCCTTTAGTTTATTAACTCAGGTTCATTCGCTTAGGTTCATAAGATCAGCTTCATTAGCTCATAGCGGGAATGCAACATAAGAGGATTTTCCCATGGCGATATCACTTAGACGTGGCGTAGCTAAATTGGCTACCACGTCCTTGGGGACAGCAGCGGCACTGCCCCATTGGCGACGTTTGATTTTTGGACGTCTATTTGGCTTTCTTGCACTTCTCTGTGTGCCTGTATATATCACCAGCGTGTATTTATGTGTCATAGCCGATCTGTGGTCTATGGTGGTATTCGATACGCTCGCTTATGTGTTTTTACTGTTTCTGCTGTATTTTCCTAAGCTTGCTGATAGCACGCGTTTTGGCTGTGGTTGTTTGTTAGCGTTTGCTATCGGCGTTGGTTTTTTGATTGCGATTGGTCCATCGGGTGCGGGGTTCTTTTGGTTATTTATCTTTCCGCCATTAGTGGGCATTTTTTTAGGCCGTCGCGCGAGCTTATATGCCCAATATTTGAATGGGCTGAGTCTGGTAATGATTGGGCTTGCCTATCATTTTGGTTGGTTAAACTGGCCCGATATTCGCGGTTACAGTTTGGGTATTTGGGCCGTTGTTGTAGTTAATTTTATTGTAACCAATGCCATGCTGACCTTAACCATCACTTATTTATTAGGTAAGTTGGCTGATTCACTCGATTCAACCTTAGCCTCGCGCCAAGCGACTGTATTAGGGTTGGCCAAACTTGCTGAATACAGAGATAACGAGACGGGTGCGCACTTACTACGTATGCGGCAGTATTCGAAAATGCTCGCGGCGCAGCGGTTGCAGGCCGACAATCCACCTGCTGAATTAAACGATGATTTTATTCAAGATATTAGTCTATCGGCCATTTTGCACGACATAGGTAAAGTCGGTATTGCCGATGCGATTCTACTCAAACCGGGTAAATTAACCCCGCAGGAGTTTGAGCAGATCAAAGCTCACCCTGTGATTGGTGGGCAAGTGTTACGCAGTTTGTTGGAATATGCGCCCCAATGTACGTTTATTCGGATGGGCCAAGATATCGCGTCGGGTCACCATGAAAAGTGGGATGGTAGTGGTTACCCCTTAGGGTTGAAAGGTGAGGATATTCCGCTTTCGGCACGCATAGTTGCCTTAGTGGATGTCTATGATGCGCTGACTTCGCCGCGATGTTATAAGCGACCCTTTAGCCACCAAGAGGCTATCGACCTAATTATTGAAGGTAAAGGTAAGCATTTCGATCCTGAGTTAGTCGATTGTTTTATGGTAATTCATCACGAGTTTGAAGTGTTATCTAAGGCATCGCTGGATGATGCTTATCAGCCTATGGCGCAGCCTACTATGGTCTAGCAGCTCATGTTTACAATCGTGTTTTGAAATTGAAAATGTGTTTTGAAACCATGTTTCGAAACTATGAGCTGAAAGCATGCTATTGAAATACGACTAGGCCTTGAAAATACAGAAGCAGTGCTAAAAAAAACGCCCAAGGCTCATAGCCTTGGGCGTTTTATTTTGTAGCATATAACGGATGTAGAAGATGATTTAAATGACGACTTAAATCGCTACTTATCCGCAGGAGTGCTAAATCGCTCTAAATCGCTCTAAATCGCTCTAAATCGCTTTAGTCACTTGCGTTAACCACGCGAGTTCATCCCCGGACATCAGCGGCGAAAGTGTATGGAACACTTGCTGATGGTAAGCATTGAACCAGTCGATTTCCCCTTGCGTTAGCAAGCTCTTATCGATTAGGCGGGCATCCATAGGGATCATAGTCAGTGCATCGAACTCATACATCTCGCGCTCTGCGCCTTTCAGTGCTTCACAGTGTTGCACTACGACTAAGTTTTCTAAGCGAATGCCAAAACTCTCAGCGCGGTAGTAACCCGGCTCGTTGGAAAGCACCATGCCGGGCATCAGTGCGATACCGTTGACATTTTTACCTATGCGCTGTGGACCTTCGTGCACACTTAAAAAGTGGCCCACGCCATGGCCTGTGCCGTGGTCGTAATCAAAACCATGTTGCCATAAATACTGACGGGCGAATGCATCGAGCTGCTGGCCTGAAGTACCTTTAGGGAAGCGAGCTTGGTCCAGTGCGATATGACCTTTTAGCACCAGCGTGACCATTTTTTTATGTTCATCAGTCACTTTGCCAATCGCAATAGTACGGGTCACATCTGTGGTGCCATCGATATATTGCGCGCCAGAATCCACTAAGTAGATGCTGTCCATCGTCATCATCGCAGGTGTGCCATTGTTATGATTGTAATGGCACATGGCGGCATTGGGGCCCGCTGCTGAAATGGTGTCGAAACTTGGCTCGCGATAGCGCTCATCCTGCAGGCGGAAGCTCTCTAATTTATCGGCAAGTGTGGCTTCATCGTGCATACGCTTGGCGGCAACTTCGGCATCTAACCATGCAAGGAAGCGACTCACAGCAACGCCATCACGAATGTGACAAGCGCGCATGCCAGCAAGTTCAGAAGGATTTTTCTGCGCTTTAGGTAAAGAAACGGGATCAATTCCAGCAATCAATTTTGCTCCCGCTTCACGGGCGAGATTTTGTGCCCAAGCGTTAGCCGAGTTTGGATCGGCCAGCAGTTTGACGCCCTGCAAACTGGCAAGGGTATCGGCGAGCGTGGCCTCGTCCTTAAAGCTTACTCCTGCACCGACATGTTCCTCAATGCCCTCAGGGAGTTTGCTTAAATCGGTAAACAGCTGCATATCGCTATTAGCATGAAGCAGGGCACTGCCGAGCACGACAGGCAGACGCGGAATATCGTTACCGCGAATGTTTAATAGCCAGCAGAAAGAATCTAAGGCGGCGATCAAAGCAACATCAGCACCGGCTTTTTTCACTAAGGCGCCAATTTCAGTACGTTTTTGCAGACTGGTTTTACCGGCACTCTCGTTACTGAATAACGTGATTGGCGCACTCGAGGGTGCGGGGCGATCCTGCCAATGTAAATCGATAGGGTTTTGCTCAACCGCCACTAATTCGATTTGGGCTTTGTTTAAGGTCGCTTTGGCATTTTCAAACCAAGCTAAAGTATGCAAGCGTGCATCGAAGCCAACGCGTGACCCCGCTGGTAGCGTGTCACATAACCATTCAATTTGTGGCGTGTCTGTCAGGCTTTCGTAGCTGAAAAGTGCAGCATCCACTTGCAGACGAACTTGCACCGTATAACGGCCGTCGGTAAATATTACGGCTTTATCTTTCAATACGATAGCCATGCCTGCCGAACCGGTAAAGTGGGTTGCCCAGTACAAACGTTCGTTGTGTTCTGGCACATATTCGCCCAGATACTCGTCGGCGCGGGGAATGATAAAAGCATCGAGATTGGCAGAAGATAATTCGCTGCGAATAGCGTCGAGGCGGCTGGCGATAGAATGTGACATATGGGCTCCAAGTGAGACTGGCACGCTGTGCAAGTCGGTAGGCAAAGCTTGCCTAAGGATACGTTTATTTGAGTTCTAACCAGCTCGGATTATCGCAAGCCTAACGCGCGAGATGCAAGGGGAGCGAATAAAGGATTTTGTATACAATCGTGAATTTGTGCTGACTGCGATGAGCAAGCTAAGCTTTTAAATCCTTAATTTATTTGTGTGACTCTTAGCATAAAATATTTGTGTGACTCTTAGCATAAAACTTGAGTAAAACAAAATGTCAGTCATGTTTTTTTAGACTTGTTCCTTACAAATTAGCTACTTAAGTTTTATTCAATCGCTAACATTTGGACCCTATGCTAACATTTGCCATCTCCGCTCGGGGTCAGAGTGGGGCGCATGTATCAGTGGAGTAAGCGATGCAAATACTAACAATAGATGTGGGCGGTACGACAGCCCTGTTCGAACTTCAGCTCGCGGGACATACAGAACAATATAAAATTCCCACAGGCGAAGGTTTTAAAATTGAAGAGTTAAATAATCAAATCGCTGCGCTTGAATGCGATTACGACTTACAGCATTACCAATTAGCGATTGGCGTACCTGGACTGGTACAAAATAATCGTCTGGTTGCCTGTAAATCATTACCCGGGCTCAATGGCTTGAGCTTCGATACAGTTAAAACCCAAGGTGAGCTTAAGTTTATCTGCAACGATATGGATGCGGGTATGCAAGCCACGTGCGATGCCAAATATGCCTGTGAGTTGTTGGTCATGTGCGGTACTGGGATAGGGATGTCGATTGCGTTTAATGGGCAAGCCTTTACAGGTGCGACGGGGGTTGCAGGCGAGTTGGGGCATTGCCGCGTGATGACAGAATCAGGTGAATTTAGCTTAGAGCAACTCGCCAGTGGCGATTCTGTGCGCAGCCGTAACATCACCACTCAGGATGATTTATACCGTGCGGGCAGTTACCTTGGTATGGGGCTGGCGTGGACCGTGAATTTATTTAATCCCAATCGGATTTGGCTCGCGGGTAACATGATGAACAGTGCTCCTTACTACAAAGGCTGCCTCGAAAGCTTAAAGCAAATGGCATTGAGCGCGCCCTTAGCTGAGATGAAAATCAACCGCGTCGATGATATGGAAACCTTAGTGTGCCGAGGTTTATCTGTGATGCTCGCAAGGGATTATCCTCGCGCATAAGGATCATAGATGTTGTTCGCTTCTGGTTTTGAACTATTAGATTACAGTGGCTTAGTCCTAGCAATTTAAGCAGTATTAGCAGCATAAATAGTGAAATTGAGAACAGGACAGATGATGCCTTTGGCTTATCGTGTCCTGTTTTTTTATGGCTAAAATAGTCAGCAAATCATTAATTATCAAAGTAAATATTAGAAATAGTTGAACTGTATTTAATTGCTTTCTTATCAGACCACTACCTTAGTTGATAATATTTTGTTGCAATTTTATTGTGCTTACGTCTATGCTGATTATCGCAATGACAACGTTGTCATTGTGTGTAAAAGGCAAACCAGTTGAAAAACTGGGACGCAAAGCCTCCGGTCTAAGGGTTCGTCTGTACCTATGATAGCGGGGATACCACAGGTTTTTCTTCGTGCAATCGTTAATCGTTTTGCATGGTCTTAAGAGTGTTGTTTCCTGTCTACGCTTTGTTTGCCTTATTGATTCATATAAAAAATTCAATAGGGATATCTCATGTTCAAGACTCAAATTTCAACATCAGCCTTGCTGGTGGCCTCTGCACTGGCATCTACCGTGAGTGCCAATGCATTTGCCGCAGCGCCCGGTAAACCGACTATAGGTTGGGGCGAAACCAAGTTCGCGATTATCGAAGTGAATCAAGCCGCTACGGCTTACAATCAGTTGGTAACCATTAAAGATGCTGCCGATGTGTCAGTTAGCTGGAACCTCTGGAGTGGCGATGTGGGCAACAAAGCCCAAGTGCTGCTCAACGGTAATGTCGCTTGGGAAGGTCCCTCGGGCGCTTCTGGCACCGCTAACTTTAAGGTGAATAAAGGTGGCCGTTATCAGATGCAAGTGCAACTTTGTAACAGCGACGGTTGTACGGCAAGCGATGCCAAAGAAATCCTTGTAGCCGATACCGATGGCAGCCATTTAGTGCCACTCAATGCTCCGCTTAAAGAAAACAATCGTCCATACGCTAACAAGTCGGGAAAAGTGGTTGGCAGTTACTTTGTCGAGTGGGGTGTGTACGGCCGTAAGTTCCCAGTTGATAAGATCCCTGCACAGAACTTAACTCATATTTTATATGGCTTTACCCCTATTTGTGGTGGTGATGGCATTAACGATAGTTTGAAAGAAATCGACGGCAGTTTCCAAGCGTTGCAACGTGCCTGTAGCGGCCGTGAAGATTTTAAAGTCGCTATCCACGATCCTTGGGCGGCGGTCCAAATGCCACAGGCGGGCGTGAGTGACTACTCCGATCCCTACAAAGGTAACTTCGGCCAATTGATGGCGCTCAAGCAAGCCCACCCCGATCTAAAGATTTTGCCTTCGGTTGGTGGCTGGACGTTATCTGATCCCTTCTTTTTCTTTGGCGATAAAACTAAGCGCGATACCTTTGTCGCATCGGTGAAGGAATTCCTGCAAACGTGGAAATTTTTCGACGGCGTGGACATTGACTGGGAATTCCCCGGTGGCAGTGGTGCTAACCCCAATTTAGGTAATGCCAACGACGGTGAAACCTATGTGACCCTGATGCGTGAACTGCGCGTTATGCTTGATGAGTTAAGTGCTGAGACGGGTCGTACCTATGAACTCACATCGGCAATCAGTGCGGGTGATGACAAAATCGCTAAAGTCGACTACCAAGCTGCGCAGCAGTACATGGATTACATCTTCTTGATGAGTTACGACTTTAATGGCGGTTGGACAAACACTGAACTCGGTCATCAGACCAATCTTTATGAGGCGAGTTGGGATCCTGATACCCGCTACACCACTGACAAGGGCGTAAAAGCCCTGTTAACTCAAGGCGTAACCCCAGGGAAAATTGTGGTTGGTGCCGCTATGTACGGCCGCGGCTGGACAGGCGTGAATGGCTATACGGGCAATAACCCATTCACGGGGACAGCAACGGGCAAAGTGAAAGGCACATGGGAAGATGGCGTGGTGGATTATCGCCAGATAGTGAACGAGTACATGGGGAGTGGTTGGACTTACAGCTATGATGAAACGGCAGAAGCGGCATCAGTGTTTAAAGCATCGACGGGTGATTTAATCACTTTCGATGATGCGCGTTCCGTTAAAGCCAAGGGCCAATATGTGCTTGCCAATCAGTTAGGTGGTTTATTTGCATGGGAAATTGATGCCGATAACGGCGATATTCTTAATGCGATGCACGAAGGTTTAGGTCATGGCGAAGGGACAACACCACCAGTGAATAAAGCGCCGATTGCCAATGCGGGCGCGGATGTGAATGTCACTGGTCCAGCCGATGTGACGCTCAATGGTAGCGGATCGCGGGATCCTGAAAATGAGGCGCTGACGTATCTTTGGACGCAAGTGTCTGGCCCAACTATTGCCATCGCAAACGCCGATATGGTGAATGCGGCGATTCAATTGGGTGCAACGCAAACTGATATTGCCTATAGTTTTAGTCTCAAAGTGACTGATCCAGAAGGGCTATCTGCCACAGATTCAGTGACAGTGACTAACAAGGCAGATACTCCGAACCAAGCACCTGTGGTGAGTGTTGCAGCCACTGCAACAGTGGAGGCGGGTAAAACTGTCAGCATAGTGGCGAGTGCCTCTGATGCCGACGGTGATGCCTTAACTTACGCTTGGACTGTGCCCGCTGGCGTGTCGGCAACCGGACAAAATAGTGCCACCTTAGTGGTCACTGGGCCTAATGTCACCGAAGCGACCAGCTATGGTTTGAGCGTGCTGGTTTCCGATGGTGCCTTGGATGCGAGCGCATCGACGAATCTCACCGTGACGCCAAAAGTAATCGGTGGTGGTTGTGATGCAACCGATCCTAATGCCGGTAACTATCCTGCTTGGCAAACCAGTGTGGTGTACAACACGGGCGATACTGTGAGCCACAGTCAGTTGGTATGGAAAGCCAAGTACTGGACGCAGGGCAATACGCCATCTCGCACCGCTGATCAATGGCAGCTACTTAGCCAAGTTGCTCTCGGTTGGGATGCGGGTGTCGCCTATACTGGCGGGCAAACCACCAGCTATAACGGCCGTCAATGGAAGGCGAGTTACTGGACTAAAGGGGATGTACCGGGCGTTGCGGCGGTATGGGTTGATATTGGTGTTGCAAGCTGTCCTTAATTATTCAACATACTAATATTATTTGAGTTGTACAAAAAAGCCCTGCGATAACGCAGGGCTTTTTGTTCAGTAATTGACCTTACTGGCTAATTGAAGACTGATTTAATCAATCTTAAGCAGTTCTACATCAAAAATTAACACAGAACCACCGCCAATTTTGCCCGTGCTGCGATTGCCGTAGGCGAGTTCACTTGGGATAAAGAAACGCACTTTATCGCCAACGACCATAAGTTGCACGCCCTCGGTCCAACCTTTAATTACGCGGTTAAGCGGAAATGCGATGGGCTCACCGCGATCAACCGAACTATCGAACACAGTACCGTCGATCAAAGTGCCATGATAATGCACTGTCACAGTATCGCTGGCTTTAGGGTGAACAGTGCCATCGCCTTGAGTTAACACTTGATATTGCAAACCCGAAGCTGTGGTGATAACACCTTCTTTAGTTTTGTTTTGCGCTAAAAATTCATTGCCTAAACGGATATTCTCTTGGGCGGCTTTTTGGCCGTTCATTGAGGTAAAGAAGTAAAAAATCACCCCAGCAATCACAGCAACGGCAAGTAACATTTTCATATAAAGAGCACCTTAGTTAATTTTGGCCATATTATCAGTTTTTTTAGCTTGAGATGCTATCGGCACTCGCGTGTGCGTAGGGCTTGCTATCTGGTGCTACCAGTTCAACGCTTTAAAAAAAACCTCAAGACTTTATCCCGCTTTAGAGATCGCTTAACCTGTGGGCTTAAGACTCAATAAAAATTCAATAAAAACAGATAAAAACTAGAATTTAGATAATAAACAAGGAAAGTCTATGTTAAACAAAGCGGCAAAACCTCTGGTCAAACTCGTCGACCGATTCCTACCCGATCCCTATATATTCGTGCTTTTACTCACCTTAGTGGTGTTAATTGCTGTCGTGGTCGCAGAACACAAAACGCCACTGGAAGTCATTAATTATTGGGGCGATGGCTTTTGGACCCTGCTGAGTTTTTCGATGCAGATGTTGTTAGTGCTGGTGGCGGGATTTATGCTGGCAAGCTCCCCGCCAATTAAAAAGCTGCTCGATGCGATTGCGGGTTTAGCTAAGTCGGCACCGCAAGCCATTATGTTAGTGACCTTAGTATCACTGGCCGCCAGTTGGATTAACTGGGGTTTTGGGCTAGTGGTGGGGGCGTTATTTGCCAAAGCTTTAGCGCGTAAAGTGAAAGTGGATTATCGGCTGCTGGTCGCCAGCGCCTATTCTGGCTTTGTGGTTTGGCATGGTGGGCTCGCGGGTTCTATCCCGTTAACCATAGCAACTGCGGGGCATTTCTCCGAAGCACAAATTGGCATTATCCCCACTAGTGAAACCATTTTCGCGAGCTTTAACTTATTGTTAGTGGCGATTCTGTTTGTGGTTATGCCCTTAGTGAATCGCTTTATGCTGCCTGAAGACAAGGACAGCATTTATGTCGACCCAAGTGCCCTTGACGACAAAGGCAGCGAACTCGCAGCTTCGGCGCTGGAGCTTAACCCTGCCAATGTGAGCGAGTGTCAGCTTGAAAGCCGACCTGCGGATAAGTTAGAAAATAGCCGCTTACTCGGCTGGAGTGTCGGTGGCGCTGGGCTTGTGTACTTAGGCTATTACTTTTGGGTACAGGGCGGCAGCTTAAACCTTAACTTAGTGAACTTCTTATTCTTGTTTCTCGCCATCCTCTTACATCAAACGCCACGCAGTTTATTAACCAGCTTGAATGAGGCCATTAAGGGCGGCGCAGGGATTGTGATCCAATTCCCTTTCTATGCGGGCATTATGGCGGTAATGGTGCAGTCGGGTTTAGCCCAAAGTATTTCGGAAGGTTTTGTGGCCATAGCCAGTGCCGAGAGCCTGCCATTTTGGAGCTTTATTAGCGCGGGAATTGTAAATATTTTTGTGCCATCGGGAGGGGGTCAATGGGCCGTGCAGGCGCCGATTATGTTACCCGCTGCCGAAGCCTTGGGCGCCGATGTTGCTCGGGTGGCTATGGCCGTAGCTTGGGGTGATGCTTGGACTAACCTAATTCAACCTTTTTGGGCACTGCCCGTGCTGGCAATTGCGGGCTTAAAAGCGCGGGATATTATGGGCTTTTGTTTAATGCAACTGATGATCACAGGCGTGATTATCAGTATCGCGTTGAGTTGGTTCTAAAGGCAAAGTACAGCCAATTTTGCATTTTAGAGAAAGTGTAGGGCAATTTAAAATTGCCCTTTTTTATTGGCGATGAATGATTAAAACCACTTTTGTGGGTATTGCCGGCGGCAAAGTAAGTTGTGATACAGCCAACCAAAAGCCAGAATGAGCGCAACACCACTGGCGACGGGCATATACAGAAAATCCCAGTGCTGCGCCGTGAGCATAACGACCAGAGGATTCGCTCCCGCGGGTGGATGCACAGTATGAGTTAACATCATGACCGCTATGCCTAATCCGACCGCAAGCCCTAAGGCTAGCGGGGATACTCCTAAAGTATTTAGAATGATCAGTCCAACCAAACTTGTGAGTAAGTGGCCGCAGAAAATGTTTCTCGGTTGAGCGAGTGGACTTTCTGGCAAGGCAAACAACAACACCATAGTGGCACCAAAGGGGGCCATCAACCAAATGGTTTGCGGTATTAGCTGTTCAAGCGTCGCTAAACTACTGATACACAACGTGGCTCCACACCCTGCGAGCAAGGCCATCTTTAGATTCTGTGGATTGATTCTTTGCATCTTTCTCCCATTGATGGCTTGTGTTAAGCCCTTATTTTGATAATGATCTGTGGGCGCGAATGCTCAGGCAAAGCGTTGCCGTTAACACGCTGCGGTGTCCCGTGCTCCCTTTTGATTTCACTCTCGATTTCACTCTTGATTCCACAGTTAACCAAATTCAACTTTTAAGGTAGACCAATCTGTCTACTTTCGAGTATCTTCTCATGGGTAGACCGACTTGTCTACTCGTGAGAAGATACGGCTGACATTTGCTAGCTAATGTTTGCTAACGAATGTTTACCAGCTAATGTTTGCCAAAGAAGAGGAATAAGTTGATGCAGGGCACTGATATTCAGGCGGGGATGCCACCGGATAAACGGCAACAATTGGTCATGACCGCCTTTAAATTGTTTTATTTTCAAAGTGTTAATGGAGTGGGGATCAACCAGATCCTGCAGGAATCGGCGATTGCCAAGAAAACCCTGTACCACCACTTTGCCAGTAAAGATGAGTTAGTCGAAGCTGTGGTGCGCTATCGCGACGAGGTTTTTTATCAATGGCTTAGCGAGCGAGTGAACGCATTGCCAGCGGGACGAGAGGGCATTTGTGGGTTATTTAGGGCGCTCGATGATTGGTTTAATCAAAAGGTGCCGCAGCTGTGTGAGTTTCGCGGCTGTTTTTTTATCAACGTCAGCGCTGAATTTACTGAGCCGAGCCATCCTGTACATCAACTCTGTGTCCAGCATAAACAGCGAGTGGCCAGTTTAATTGAGCAGCAAGTCTCAGCATTGGGCTTGCCTGAAGCTAAGACCCAATACCTAGCTGCTGCGATAGGTTTACTCAAAGAGGGCGCGATAGTGTCGGCCCAACTAAAGGGCGACACTCAGTCAGCACTGTTGGCATTATATGTGGTTGAGCAGCTAATCGATGCCGCGACTCATGCTTAGATAAACATATCTACGGCGCCGGTTTTTATGCCATAACCCAGCACGGCTAAGTTAGCGACAACGGTGAGCCAGAAGACGTTTCTAAATGAGGCTTTAACTGACTTGTGCCTTAACACGTTTTGGGCAAACAGGGCGCCGGGCCAACCGCCCATGAGCGCCAGCAGATGCAAAGTGCTTTCTTTAGTGCGCCATTTACCGCGTTTTGCGGCTGATTTATCGATGGCATAGGCGATAAAGGTCAGCAGGCTCAGTGTGAGGTACATGCCCGCAATGCCGTAGGGAAGCATATGTTGCTGGGCCGCGCCGATTAAGCCAGCAAGAAAAATCAGCACTAATAACAGCGGCATAAGGCTTGAACCTGATGCGGCTGTATTGGACTTTTGAGTGCGACTATTTTGGGCACGATTAGTTTGAGGTGAAGCTCTGTTGCCCGTTTTGGCTGGTTTTGAATTCGTCATTATCTAGTATCAATCTCGTGTCAGTGTTTTTAAGCTTGCTGGCGTTCTTGTGATGCAGCGTATTTTTTAAACGCGAGGTGGCGCCAAAGTTTTTCCAATGGCCCTTGCTTGAAATAGCGTAAGTACAGGCTGGCCAACAATAATTGCACTACTGAATAAACCAGTGCCATGGCCATGTATCCCCATCTATCTAAGCTCAATAGCAATTCGGGAGCTAAGTGTCTAAACACTAACACGCCAACGATGGATTGCAGAATATAGAGACTAAAAGCAAGCTTGCCAACATTTTGCAATGGAGTCAGTCTATTAGGATTGTTCTGGCAAATTTTAACCATAATATGAATGTAAATCAGCGCCATTGGAATAGCGCTTAGCATGATCAACACATCTGAAAACGTCACTAGAATAGGATTATTGCTAAAGTCTAAACCGATATCGAGTAGCGATACCGTCACACTGGCGAGCACTAATTTCAGCAGTTGTGGCTTGCTAAACCCCCGCTCAAAAGTTCCCTGTTGATACAAGGCCATGCCGAGCAACATTAAGCCCGCCGTAAACCACATTATGGTAAAAGGGATCACCAACGCCATATAACCCACTTGTATCAAATGCAGGAACAATTGGTCGGCATAGCTTGAGGTCCATGCTCCGTATTGCTCTGCAAATAGACTCGATTCTCGAGTGAAAGGTTCATCGCTGCCCGTAAAGCTAATCAGCGTGATGATCACTAAGGCGCTTAAAATAAAAATATTCGCTTTGCGCTTAAGGGCTTCAATACTTAAATCTTTGTAACACAAAGCTAAAAATCCGCTGATCCCATAGGTTAATAAAATATCACCTGGCCAGATAATGATGCCGTGGAGTAGGCCAAACACCATTAGCCATTTCAAACGTGAACGTAGAAGTGGATATGCTTCTAGGCCTTTGGCGCTAAATCTCTGATATTGAATAAAAAGCCCGACACCAAATAAGATGGAAAACAGACTGATAAAGCGCGCCTCGATGAAAAAGCTGCTGAACACTTTGATTATGTGATCCGACAGCGGCGGCGTTTCGTGGGGGGCATAGCCAAAAAAAGTAATGCCCATAAAATAGATATTCATAAAAAATATCCCCAACACGGCTAAGCCGCGAATAGCATCGAGATTGGCATTACGTTGTGCGGGTATCGCCATGACGACTGGCTGCGTGGCGTTTGTTCTTGACCAAGGGTCTTTAGGTAAATTGGCTGGCACGTTAGCTGAGTTCCTTTCGCTAGTAGGCATGTTCGACTTTTCACTGGGATTTGGGAGGGCTAGCCTAGCAGGCACTAGCCTCCAATGAAATACAGCCAATACAAAAAGTGAAATACAAAAAAGATAGCAAGTGAAATATAGAAAGTGACTGAGAAGAGTGAAGATCCACTACTCGCCGATATCTTCGTTCCAGAGTGTGGGATGGCTAGCGATAAAGTCGTGCATCAGTTGTTTGCACTCGGCGTTATCGACCACAGTGACATCCACACCGCGGGATTTAACATAGGCTTCTGGTCCTTGGAAGGTGGTGTTTTCACCGACGATGACTTTAGGTATGCCATAAAGTAATACCGCGCCGCTGCACATGTCACAGGGCGATAGGGTGGAATACAAGGTCGCTCTTTGATACTCGGCGGCGCTAAATCGGCCGGCATTTTCGAGGCAATCCATTTCGGCATGCAGTACTGAACTGCCTTTTTGTACCCGTTTATTGTGGCCGCGCCCGACGATTTTGCCATCTATCACTAATACTGAACCAATGGGGATACCGCCCTCGGCGAGTCCTTGTTTGGCCTCTTCAATGGCTGCCGCTAAAAATTCATCCATCTTGATATCCTTAAAATATGAACCCTGAATATTAAACTCAGCATAGCACTCGTTTGATGGACAATCTAAATGGTTTTGATTTGTTGCTTTAATAAGTCCCTCAGGCTATCGAGAATTGGCTGCGAAGCTATTTCTGGTCGAAAAATCAGGCAGATATCGGCGGGGATGGTTTGTTTTAATTTAATAAACTTTACCCTAGGCCAAGGTTGTGAAGCATAACTTTGCGGCACTATGGATACCCTATTATCGCCAGCGATGATGGCCATCAAGCTATTGGGCTCGACCATTTCCTGTACTAATTTCGGCATAAATCCTGCGGCCTGACAGCTGGCGATAATCAAATCACTAGAGGCGGAGTTGGCACGGCTGAGTAAGGTGAAGGGCTCATCTTTGAGTTCACTCAAGTCGATGCTTTTACGTCTGGCTAAGGGATGTTTATTTGCCAGCGCTAACACCATAGGTTCGCTGGTGATGGTTTCGGCGATGAGGTGCGGCAGATTTAAGGTGTCGGCGTAGCGCACTAGGCCAAAATCGATTTCTTGATGCGCTAAGGCGACTTTTTGAGTTTCAGGTGATAACTCTTGAAAGATCAGCTCATTTTCAGGGCATTGCTTGCGAAAGCTTTTCAGTATGTCACCAAATCCCATCCAAAAAAGCGAGCTCATGATGCCAATTCGAATATGGTTTCTATCGAGTCGCCCAAGCTGAGCCACTTGCTCCAATGAGGTATTCACCAGCTCGAATATTTGCTCGCACTTTTCTCTTAACAATTGGCCATAGGGTGTGAGCTCCACTTGTCGAGTGCTGCGGGTGAACAGCTCAACGCCAAGGAGTGATTCTAACTCTTTGATTTGTGCGCTCAGCGGAGATTTCGATAGATGAAGTTGCTCGGCAGCAGCGGTAAAGTTTTTCACTTCAGCCACTCGATGAAAATACCGCAGCATCTTCAGGGTGACGAGTTCTGGTGCGTTTATCTTGCTCATCTCAGGCTCACAGCTCTTTAGTTATTGTCCTTTTTATCAGCACAAGAGTGCGATTAATCGCGATTATTTGCAACCCTAAGCCCGCTTATACTGAGGGCGTTTACTCTTTCACTCCTTTGCTATGAGGTACCTTGTATGAGCCATGATCCTGTTATTAATGCCCTTGCGACTATTCGAGCCCGTAAATCGAACTTCTCTCCCCGTGCTGCTATGATTTTGGGCTCAGGGCTTGGCGCGTTTGCCGATAATTTAGATAACAAAGTGGTGATCCCCTATGAAGAGTTAGACGGCTTTCCCGTGAGTACCGTCGTCGGGCACTCGGGAGAGCTAGTGCTCGGCAGCTTACATGGCATCGATATAGTGTGCATGAAAGGCCGCGGGCATTTTTACGAGCACCAAAGCATGAAAGTGATGACGACGCCGGTGCGTACTTTCAAACGCTTAGGTTGTGAATTATTACTTGTGACTAACGCTGCTGGGTCATTACGGCCAGAGCGGATCGGCGTGGGATCATTAGTGATTTTCAGCGATCACATCAACACTATGCCGGGTACGCCCATGACGGGCGCAAACGATGAAAGTTACGGTTCACGTTTTTTTAGCCTAGCCAATGCTTATGATAAAGACCTGAGAGTAGAAGCCTTAAGTGTCGCAAAAGCCGAAGGCATTGAAGTGAATCAAGGGGTCTTTGTGTCCTACTCTGGCCCGTGTTTTGAAACCGCGGCCGAAATCCGCATGATGCAAATCATCGGTGGCGATGTAGTGGGAATGTCTGTGGTGCCAGAGGTTATTTCGGCGGCGCATTGTGGTTTGCCCGTCTTGGCTGTGTGTGCCATTACCAATATGGCAGAGGGATTGGGGGACGTGCAGTTATCCCATGAACAAACTTTAACATCCGCTAAGCTTGCCGAAGCTGACTTTATCCGTTTAATTGAGCGTTTTACCGCCAGCCATTTTGCTTAATATCTGGTTTAACTGGGCTGCTGTATAACGATAGGGCGCGATAAAGGGCTGCTATTTTAAAAGCTCGTATTTAACAGGTCGAATTAAGCTCTCGTATTTAAGAGTTCGGATTTAAAAATCCGCACTTAAAAGTGAGCGAGCAAGGCGGCGTGCAATTGCGCTATCTGAGTTTTTTAACGAAATACGGCTGAAGGCTAAAAAGGGAGCTTAGCTCCCTTTTTAGCTGCTGACATTAAGCCGCAGCGCTCGATGCAAAACGCTTATTTCTGCGGTTTTTCTGAAATCCACAGCTTGATATGGCCCTTAACCACAACTACACCTTGGGTGTCGTAGGCGGTAACGGGAACCAACATATCGCCCGGAGTCCATTGCTCTGGCGTCACTTCGGCGATACATAAAATATCGCTGCCCGCTTTAGCGGTATAATCCAAACTCATGCCCTTAGGGATCCAACGTAAATGCTTTGGAATTGAGGCTTCGGCCATCACGCCCATCGCCATTTCTAGGCCGTTACAAATCGCAATCACATGCACAGTTTTTATATGATTATGAACGGCATGGCGTTTTTTAATTAAACAGGCGCAATGATTAAGGCGTAATTCAGTGATCAGTGGTTTGATGGTGCCGAAATAGGGTGCCATGCGTGAAACCATGATTGAAAACAGTTTTTGGCCGAAGGGATAACGGCGAGTCTTGTGGTAGAGCGCGAGCACTTTATTTGGTTTTTGTTCTGCAGTGCTAGAAGAGTCTGTCTGGCTCATGGTCATCCTTAATAATGATGCAAAGGGGGATTGTTATCTTGAGCCTGTTCCAAGTTGGGTTTGGACCGCTCTGGTCGGATGAGTGTAACATTAGGATAACAACAAATACCAGTCGGCATAATTAAGCAAACTTCATTTCGCGGTTTTTAGTGTAACACCGTATAATTGCGGCCAATTTGTCGTTTAACGGCAATGGCATATTGATTTAACTACAAGGACTCACAGTGAAATATTTGCTGACGTATTTTAAGGGAATGGCCATGGGCGCTGCCGATGTGGTGCCAGGCGTTTCAGGCGGCACCATAGCGTTTATTACCGGTATTCTCGATACCTTGCTCGACAGTGTAAAACGTATCAATCCTTCCCTTTGGGGCGTAATCAAGTCGCAGGGCATAAAAGGGGCATTTGCCCATATTAATGGTGGCTTTTTAGTGAGTCTGCTGGCGGGGATCCTAACCAGTATTTTTACCTTTGCTAAGTTAATCTCTTGGTTACTGGTGACGCACCCGATCCCGATTTGGTCGTTCTTTTTTGGGCTTATTATTATCTCTGTCGTGCATATGCTTAAGCAAGTGAATGGTTTCACTGTGGCACGTTTAGGTTTATTTGCCTTAGGTGTGCTGGCAGCATGGGCGATAACTGTGTTAAATCCGGTCGCGGTAGAAGCCAGTTATATGAATATCTTCTTCGGCGGCGCGATTGCGATTTGTGCTATGGTGTTACCGGGGATTTCAGGCAGTTTTATCTTATTATTGTTAGGCTTATATCCCGTGGTTTTAGCTGCGGCTAAAAATATTCAGCTGGATATTTTGGCCTGTTTCGCCGTTGGCGCTGTGATGGGATTACTGACGTTCAGCCATTTATTGTCGGCATTGTTGCGTAAGCACCACGATGCCACTATCGTGTTTCTAACCGGATTAATGTTAGGCACCTTAGGTAAAATTTGGCCATGGAAAGAAACTTTAACTTGGCGGACCAACTCCCATGGTGAGCAAGTGCCGTTATTGGAACAGAATATTTCGCCGCTTAATTTTGAACAAGTGACCGGCCAACCTTCGCAACTCGCCTTTGCGATTGTGTGTATGCTGGCGGCGATTGCACTGGTATGGGGGTTAGAGAAAGTGGGCAAAAGAGATTAATCCTTTATTTAATACCCTTGATATAACGTTTCCCCTATCAAAGCAGCGAGCCTTCGCTGCTTTGTTGTTTTCGCCCCAAAGGCAACAGATATTTAATTTTCATGGTTTTTTTGTACAATACTTAGCCTTTGCAGAGGTGTGGCTTTGGTTGAAGGCACCTGTATAAATTCAGTATGAGTTTGTCGTTACGATAAGGATGTTTTGTGAATAAGAATACCGTTTCATGGGCGGGCGCCGCGCTCGCTTTCTTCGCGTTAACCCATGTGATTACCAATAGTATCAATAAGCAAGATGTCGGGCTCTCCCCAGAGCAACGCACGCAGATGGAAAACACCTTGCAGCAGTATGGGCCCAAGGGCAAGGCATCTCAGTATGGCCAATATGCTCCAGCCGATAATACCAATCTCACAACTGACAACTCCCTCAAGAATGTCCGGCATATCTACAGTAATAAAGGTGCTTTTGCGGCACTTCGGCAGGATGGCAGCGTGGTGACATGGGGCGATCGTCAGTGCGGCGGCGACCATAGCGCCGTGGCGGCTGAATTAGTCAATGTAAAAAGCATTTTTGCTTCGACAAATGGGTGTGGTTTTGCGGCATTAACCCAAGACCATCGACTGGTGATTTGGGATATGGGGGATGCGCCTGTATTACTTAGAGATCAGCTTACGCAAGTGGCAGATTTTGTGATGCGTGATGATCTGTTTGCCGCCATAAAACGAGATGGCAGCGTCATCAGTTGGTCTATCGTGGATGGGTCTTTGGATGAATTAAATCACGGAATTTATTCAGCGCCAGCGTTGAAGAATGTGCAGAGTGTGAGTATCAATGATGCAGCATTTGCTGCGTTACTACAGGATGGCACTGTGGTGACCTGGGGTTCGGCCTATCACGGTGGTAATAGTCAACACCTTGCCGCAAAACTTAAGAATATTAAAGCTGTTTATGCGGCGCCAAGTGCCTTTACTGCCGTGACTCAAAACGGGGAGCTAATGTCTTGGGGGAGCGTCAATGATGGTCAAGAAAGCCAAAGACAACTGGCTAGACTCAGTGAGTTTACGGCAGTTACCAAAGTTGTTCATTCAGTATTTGGTTTTACTGCATTAATGGCCGATGGAAGAGTCTATGCGTGGGGTGAAGGTTTTTTGCCAGAGAGTCGTGTACTTTTTCCGTTAGCCTTAGCGAACTCGCCCGCTAATAGCCAAGAAAAAGTCATTGATATTGTAGCTAATGATGGCGCTTATGCTGCGTTAAAAGCGAATGGCGATGTTGTAGTTTGGGGTCATAAACGCCATGGCGGTAATGCTTCGGCCGTGCAAAACAAGTTGCAACATGTACGCGCACTATATGCGATAGATACGGGGTTTGTTGCGCTGCGAGAGGATGGCACATTAATAGGTTGGCAAGGAGCAGAGGATTTAAGTGGTGAACCTATGATGCAAGAGATTACAGATGTAGTTCAAGTGGTTACGTTAAATCAGGGGTATGCAGCGTTGAAAGCGGATGGCACTGTAGTAGAGGATAGCGCGGGACCTAAGCTTGGTGTCTCTGAGGTTATCGAGCTTATCCCAAGTGTTATGGGATTTACCGCTAAGCGACGTGATGGGAGCCTTTCTGTTTGGCAATTTGGCGGGCTGAGTTGGCATGCTAAAAAACAAGATATTGATCTAACCGATGTCATTGAGGTGCGTGGCAACATATCAAACATGATAGCGCTCACTTCTGATGGTAAAGTTTTGACGTGGGATCTGTTAGGGAGTGGCGGTGAAGCTGATGCTGATATGTCATATTAAAACGAGGCTGGAATATTTCATTTCAGCCCGTTGATTCAATCATGCACGCAATTAAGCTTGATTGGCTTTGATTTCCCGCAGATAGCGATAAATCGAATGCACCGAAATCCCCAATCGAGTGGCCGCGACTTGGGCGCTGTCCTTGAGTTCGAAAATCCCTAACTCATGCAATTGATTAACGATTTCGCGGTTCTTCTGTGAAGGGGAAATCCCAGAGTTTGAGCGCACTTCATGGTTGATACTGTCAATCGTGCTATGGAGCGCTTCATCGATATTGCGGGCAAACACCTCGGGCGAGCTGGTCAGTTCGCTGCCAAGGAGTTGCTCTGGCATCATAGTGCGCAGCACAGATTGCAGTGGTGCATCCATGTCGCTGTTAATACACAGCAAACCTATGGGTTGATTTTTACTGTTACGGATCACAGTCGTGATCGATCTTAGCGTCTTACCATTGGCGCATTTCGTTAGGTAAGAGTTAGAAATATCCTGACCTGTCTTGAGTTTAAGCAAGGCAAGGTTGGTTATCGGCGCACCCACTTCACGGCCTGTGACATGGCCATTGGCAATTTTGACCACAGACGGATGTTTCGCATCTAGGCTGTGCAATACCACTTCTGTGTGTTCACCATACATGGCAGCGATGCCATCGACGATATTTTCGACCGATTTCAAAATATCCAGATCACTTTGCGTTAAATCTTGCAGTTTCACAATTTCAACCTTTAGTTATTAACCCGCTATTATTCAGCGGGTTAAAATCATTATGCCGACATAATATCGATAATAGTGACATCTGTGGATGACATGCCATTGAGGATCATTTTGCCAATGTTTTTAATGGTTTTCTCAACATCGGTAGCAATAATACCTTGGCCTGAGACATTGTGACTACTGAGCGCCATCAAAAATGAGCGCACGGCCGCACTAGATGAAGTGCTAACCTTCATGGCACAGGAGGCTTTCGCGCCATCACACACCATGCCCGAGCTGTCGCTGATCACGTTTTGAATCGCGAAACAGGATTGTTCGAACGAACCTCCCGCCAAATACACCATAGCCATAGAAGCGGCTGCGCTGGTGACGGTATTGCCACAAAATGCCGACAGCGGTGGGTAATGGGACTTGATATAAATCGCTCCTAGATGGCTCATAATCAAGGCGCGGGCGAGTTTTTCTTCCGAAACCTTATAGCATTGTGCCGTCAATACCACAGGAATAGTTGCCGCTATGCCTTGATTACCACTGCCAAGATTGCTCATGGCGGGCAAGTTCGCTCCGCCCATGCGAGCATCGGATGCTGCAGCAGTTAACATGACGATTTTATTCAGTAAGTCTTCACCGATAATGCCGGCGGCTATGCCGCTTTTCATGGTGCGGCCGACTTCCAGCCCATAGGGATTCGCCATGCCTTCATCAGATAATTTGCCATTTAACTCAGAGGCTTCGAGAATGAATTTAATCTCTTCAAAGGGGACTTCTTGGGCGAAGCGATAAATAGACTCGATAGTGATATCCACTCCTTCACAGATGGAACCAGTGGCTTTGGCTTGCGTGCTGTCAAGGCTAAAGACGGATTCGCCGTTGAGGCGCTTCTCGGCGATCAGTGTATGCCCGCCGCAGATTTTCACTAGGGCTTCGCGGTCGCCTTTTTTCGCGATGACACAGCAATAGATAAACTCTGCCGTTTCAGTGCGCTCAACTGTGACTTTACCCGCATCGATCAGTGCCTGTGCTTTGGCGACTTGTTCCGGTGTGATCACTGCCAATACTTCTAAGCCTGCATCAGGATTGCCAGCAATGGCGCCTGCTGCAGCGGCAATTGCCAGACCGATTTTGCCTGTGCCAGGTACAAACACGCCCATAGAGTTTTTATAAAGATTGTCAGACACTTGTACCGCAATTGAATCGGGTTCAACACCAAGTAAGGCGCGGGCGACGGCGGCGGCGTAAGCTGCGGCGATGGGCTCAGTGCAGCCTAATGCGGGCTTAACGACTTGTTTGATGATGTTAATATACTGCTGCCATTGGGGTTTCATCAGCTTACAACCTTATGTTAATGCTTAAATGTTAACGTGTGCTATGGCTTCAACTTCCACTTTAACGCCCAGTGGAAGATCCTTCACCGCAAAACAGCTACGTGCAGGGCAGTCGGTTTTAAAATAGGTTTTATACACTTCGTTAAAGGCGGCAAAGTCACTGATTTCAGCAAGATAACAAGTGGTTTTGAGAACCGTGTCTAAGCTACCACCGCCCGCTTCAAGCACGTATTTGAGATTATCTAGCGATTGAATCGATTGTGCGGTGATCCCACCGTCAACCACTCCGCCTTTCTCTTTACAAACGGGCAGTTGGCCAGAGGTGAAGATGAGATTGCCATAGCTCGTACCGTGTGAATAAGGGCCAATGGCCGCGGGAGCACGTTCTGCATGAATAATAGTTTTCATTGTCTCTCCAACTTGCAAATAAAATTGAATGCCTAGGTCGGCGTATGTGCAACATTATTTGTATTTTTATGTTTTATTGCAATTATTTTTTAATGAATTTCATTTGTCACTGCGGTTTGTGCGCTATTTATCTCGTTTTCAGTCAAGTTGTGAGCTTTAACTCTTTGTTCAACAAAAGTTGAGTATATTGATTGCTGAGTTTGTTATGTTCAAATATATTTGCATAAAATAATAGCAACAAGGTAAAGGTGAAATAATGGATGCAACAATTACTGCTGCACAGTGGAAAGCAGATACCCGCTTCGATAGTACGGATTGGGGCTGGATTATCATGAGTATTGGAATGGCGATTGGCGCGGGGATCGTGTTTTTGCCTGTGCAGGTCGGTTTAATGGGGTTATGGGTGTTTTTACTGTCTGGCATTATTGGCTATCCTGCCATGTATATGTTTCAACGGTTGTTTATCAATACCTTAGCTGAATCGCCTGAGTGTAAGGATTACCCGAGTGTGATTTCGGGTTACTTAGGTAAAAACTGGGGCATGCTGTTGGGCGGCTTGTACTTCATCATGCTGGTCATTTGGGTGTTCGTTTATTCAACGGCCATTACAAACGACAGTGCTTCATTTTTGCAAAGTTTTGGGGTCACCAAAGCGTTATTGTCAGAAAATCCTTTTTATGGTCTAGCCTTAATCTGCGGCTTAGTTGCCTTAGCCTCCCGCGGTGAAAATCTACTGTTTAAGATCTCCACTTTTATGGTGCTGACTAAGCTGGGTGTTGTGGCTGTGTTAGGGTTATTGATGGTGGATAAGTGGGATATCAATAATATTGGCGCTATCCCAGCAACGGGTGATTGGTTAAAAGATGCGGTCGTCATGCTGCCTTTTACGCTGACATCGATTCTGTTTATTCAAAGCTTAAGCCCTATGGTGATTTCATACCGTTCACGGGAAAAATCTTTAGCCGTGGCGCGCTTTAAAGCGATGCGCGCCATGAATATTGCCTTTGGTGTCTTGTTTGTCGTGGTGTTCTTTTATGCTGTGTCATTCACGCTCGCTATGGGTCATGAACAAGCGGTGCGCGCATCGGAAGAAAATATCTCAGCCTTGGCCATGGTCGCCCAGGGCATGCAGGGGCAAACGCTGAAATTACTGAGTCTGACGCTGAATATTTTTGCGGTAATGACGGCTTACTTTGGGGTGTATCTTGGTTTCAGGGAAGCTTGCCAAGGGCTAACCATGAATATGTTGCGTCGATATATGCCTGAAGATCGCATCAATAAAAAGCTTGTCGGTTATGGCATCATGATTTTCACGATTCTACTGTCGTGGGGCGCGATTGTATTGAATGCGCCAGTGCTAAGTTTTACGTCAATTTGCAGTCCAATCTTTGGTTTAGTGGGTTGTTTAATTCCCGCTTATTTAGTGTATCAAGTCCCCGCACTGCATAAGTACAAGGGCATGTCGCTGTATATCATTATCATCACAGGTTTATTACTGTGTGTATCACCTTTCTTGGCGTTTAGTTAGCAGGGTTAAAATGGGGGGAAGTTAAGCTTTGATGCATAAAAACCGGTATTGAGTTACTCAATACCGGTTTTTGCGGGGAAAACGACCTTAGACAATCATTTCAAACAATTATTTCAAGCCATCATTTCAAGCAATCATGACAAGCCATGATCCCAAGTAATCATCATAAGTCGTCCTCAAAGTTTGAATTGTGAGGTGGCGTTTTTCAGTTCATCGGCAAAATCGACTAATCCCTCAGAAACATTGCGAACCTGCGACAGAATTTGCAATGTCTGTTCGAATGAAGCGTTCATATTGACGACGTTATCGACCACTTGAGAAGCAACCGAGGCTTGCTCTTCCGTTGCCGAGGCAATGTGGGTATTCATACTATTGATACTGACAATCTGCTGCTGAATCGATTTTAATGCACTGCCTGTGTTTTGGGCATTGGTTTCATTTTCTGATGATTTCGACATGGCCACATTCATGGTACTGACCGAAGAAATGGCCGCCGTTTTAAGGTTTTGTAACACATGACGAATTTCTGTGGTTGCATCTGCGGTTTTAGAGGCGAGGGCACGGACTTCATCCGCTACCACGGCAAAGCCCCGTCCTTGCTCACCCGCGCGGGCAGCTTCGATGGCAGCGTTCAGTGCCAACAGGTTAGTTTGCTCAGCAATCGAGGTAATCACATTTAAGATAGAGGTGACATTTTCAGTGTCTCTGGCAAGTTCATTAATCGAGTTAGAAGCAGCCTGAATCCCCGTATTTAATTCCTGCGAAATATCGATAGTACGTTGGACGACTGTCATACCTTGCATGGCTTCTTTTTCGGCAATCTGGGCAGCACTGGCGGCTTGGCGCGCATTTTGCGAAATTTCGATGACGGAGTGGCGCATGTCTTCCATTGAAACTTGCACAGCACTGGCATCATGGCTTTGTCTCTGAGTTGCATGCGTTGCATCTTCCATTCGCTGTTTGAGTGAGTGCGAGCTTGCAAGTAAGGGATCGGTAACATTCACTACTCTTCGAATCGAATCACCGAGTAACCCAAGGAATCGATTGAAGTTACTCGATACTTGGCCGAGTTCATCGCTACCTGATACGTTAAGTTTATGGCTAAGATCACCCTTACCATCGGCGAGCTCACTCAATGACTGGGCAACATTACGGGCAGAAGAGCTAATGGCGCGTGCAATGGCGATAGTGACAATAAACATCACGATCAGCAAAGCGATACCTATGGAGAGGGTGAGCCATAAACTTTGCTCCGATCTGTCGCCTGCTTCTTTTATTGATTGTTTAAATTCGAGTACTTTTTCTTGTTTGAAGTTTTGTATTTCATTGAGTACTGCTTCATAGGCTTGGGATTTTTCTTGGCTGATTTGGCCAATATTTGCCATATCAATCGTACCTGCCAGCATGCCTTTAGCTAGCTTAATCGTCATGTCGTTATAACGGGTTAATTTAGCCGATAGATTGTTGAGTTGATTGGCTTGTGAGGGATCGACCTTGTCTAACTGTTGGAGGTTTTTGCGTAAAGATTCGTACATATTACCGGCGTTGGTTAACAGGTCTTCGTCGGCAAAAGAAACGGATTGAGTATAAAGCTCATCGAGTCGTTGGATAAAAAACACGTTTTGATTGGCGAGTTCAACCCTTTGGTAAACTTGCTGCTCCATATAGTTAAGAGTGGTGCGATTTTTATTTATGGAGATAACACTAATGCTTAAGTTTAAAGCGAAAATGATGACTGCTAAAATAAATATCGCGATAACTTTTTTAAAAATAGAAATGTTATTAAAGAAATTCATTCCTTGCCCCCAAGTTGTGCCGAGCTTAAGCCCGGCACTCCAATCTAAAACTCGGCAATAACTTTTACCGAATCATTGGCTTCACTACTATCAATATAGCCAATAATATTAGGGTTAGATGCAACTAATTTTATCATCTCCGCCCCACTACTGACTTCCTTGGGTGGCGTTCCTTTGCCTGTAAACACTTTCTGTGACCAATATGACTTAAGTTGGCTGGATGACTTGCCCAGCACTTTAGTGTCAAATGTCTCCCTTAAGGGCATAGCGCTGTCAAGATTGACTGGTACTGCTTGGGCTCCTCCGGGGAAGGTCTTTGTTTTTCCTAAATAAATATTCTCGATTGATTTTTGATCTATTGCATCCGCATTACTGGGATTCACTATGACGACTACGTCAGCAAATAATGGCATTGAGAGCAAACTGAGTAGGATTGAGCAAAGTAATTTTTTCATATCTCTCTCCTAAAATACTAAATCAATACCAAGACTGATGGATTTAGAATCCCCCGCAATTTTCAAGCCTGGGCCACCGTCATCTTTAACATCATCATATTGAATTTTAAAGGCTGCCGAGGGATGGAAATCCCAACGTATTCCTACTGAACTCGTATGGTGCACTTCGAGATTTTTACCTTCATTGAAGTCCGAATAGGAAATGTATGGCATTACTGAATCGATACGGTAGCCGAAAGTGAGCAAGTAAGTATCTAGATTACTCCCATCGAGATCTAAGCGGTTCAGCTCAGATAAAAAAAGGAAATTCTCATAATCTATATTAATGGATAGCCCATAGAATTTGCCTGAACGTTGGGTGCTGCCATTCCATTCCTGCTGAATTCCACCAATATAACGTTCATTCGTGTATTGCATATGTGTTAGGCGAATATCTAACCAATCTTTGTTGAATTGAACAACAATACCGCCTATGTCCTTCCACACTTCTCGGGTATTTTCGAGGAAGAAAAAGTCAGATAACAGTTTATTGGGTTCACTATCTTCGCTACCGTAATAGACTTGCCCTGACATGGTCCAGTCGCCAATTAAATAGTTATATAGCGCGCTGACACCTGTGTAGTTAAATATTTGCCATGTGTAGTTATCTGCGGGTGGACGTATCCAAGGATAGGCATATCCAACATCAAAGAAATCACTGTAATAGTAGAGAGGTAGGCGTTTTTTACCGCCTTGTACTGTCCAATGATCATTGATCTCGTAGGATAAATAAGCCCATTCAAAACTTGCTGAAAAATCATCGGCACCGCGTGAGACGACCTGTGCAGTGGCTGTTAATCCTTCAAGTAAATCCGCTGAAAATTGGATTCCAAATAAGGTATCCGGTTTAAAGCTAATATCTTCATCGTAGGCACCAACGAGTGGATAGTCGGCGAGAAAGGTGGGACCTAAATCAAACTCAGCAACGCCAGAACCTTCGAGAACTTGACCCGCGACAACTGAGGCAAAACCTGAAATGTTCACTTCTGCATAAGCGGTGGAACTGAGCAAGAGTGAGCAAAGACCTAATGAAAACTTATGTTTCATAAAAAAGCCCTTTAAAGTGAGGTATATTCGTTTTTAAGCCTAGAACAGGTGTGAACATACGCAAACTTTTGCGTAACATTTCTGCAACATAGTGGTCTAAGTCACGTTTTGTACTATGAGTTTGAAATTTATTTTGTGATTATTCAGGTGAAATTGCTAGATGTGCCAAATCTCTATACCCGAATTCAGACAAGTTTAGAGGCTGCAATTTTTTACATATTCATATTGCAGATTTAAGCGTATAAATTTTAGTCACTAAATTTGAATTCTGTTTCATTTTTTGCAGATAAAATGGTGTAGAGCATATTTGTAAATACAGTTCGGCCATGCGAATGACTCATTTTTTAAATGAGACATTTGTACGTTTGCATTATAAATAACTGGGAATTATCTCCCTCATAAATATTAACAGTCGACTAATGTTGATATTTGTGCGGTGAGATTGTAGACGTAATACGAGTGATACTTGTTTTAGTCTTCTAAAATTGCTCTTCCAAGAAAAGTCGACATTTATCGCATTTTCACGAGTAGGTAAGCGCTGCGGCATATTTTACTGCGTCTTTTTCTCCGATTTACGGCCTTTGTACTGTATGGTGAGCAGCCTAAATTGGGCTTGATTGCTGCATAGGGCCATAGAACCTATAATCTTGCTCTGTGATGTTGAGTTCTCTTCTTTCTAATATGATCCAATAAAAGGAATGTCATAATGCAAAGACGCAATTTTTTAAAAAGTGCGGCTATTTTGTCGACTGCGGGTTTTATCACGCCGGTACTGGCATCTTCCTCTAAATCGAGTGTCGTTGAACCTAGCGCAAGCGATGGACGTCGCCATTTTATCTTAACAAACACTTACCATCTTGTTGCTCCTGAAGGCTCTGAGGGCGTGGTTAAGTTGTGGATCCCTTTGCCTGAAGACACGCAATTCCAATGGGTCAGTAAGCTTGATTTCACCGGCAGTTTTAAAGATGCCTATATCAGCTCAAACAACAGTTATGGCGCCAAAACGCTCTTTGCGACTTGGCCAGATGCCAAAGACAGCATGACAATGACCGTTGAGTTAAACATTGAAACCTTAGATTGGGAACCGCTTAAAAGCGGCGCTTTGACTCACTATCGCACACCAACACAGATCCACTATCCTGCAGAGGTAGAACGTTATTTACTGCCGACTAAACATATGCCGATTAACGGTATTGTGAAGCAAACGGCGGATAAAATCGTCGGTAGCGAAACTGAACCACTGAAACAAGCGCGACTGATTTACCTTTGGGTTAGCGCCAATATGTTCCGCGACAATAGTGTGATTGGTTGTGGCACGGGTGATGTGGCCAGCATTTTAGAAAGTGGTAAGTTAGGCGGTAAGTGTACCGACATTAACTCGGTATTTGTGGCGCTAATGCGTGCCGTGGGAATCCCTGCCCGTGAAATGTTTGGTATTCGCTTAGGTCAGGCGATCAAGATGGGTCATTACTCTAAAAAGGCCTTTGGGAGCGCCGATGACAAAGGGGCTGCCGATGTTAGTGGCGGTCAACATTGTCGCGCTATGTTCTATTTAGCGGGTTATGGTTGGTTGCCCGCCGATCCTGCCGATGTGACTAAAATGCGCTTAACAGAGAAAAAAGAGCACAGCGATCCTGCGGTTCAGGCAGTGAATGATTATCTCTTTGGTAACTGGGAAATGAACTGGGTTGGCTTTAACTATGGTCGCGACTTTGATTTATTTCCTGAAGCCGAGCAGACACCACTGAATAACTTTGGTTATCCCTATGCGGAAGTCGATGGCGATCCTGTGAATTATTATGAACCAAAAGTGTTTGCCTATGACTACCAGTCAACCGAACAACGCTAAGGGACTTTTAGCGACGATGGCCGCTGCAGTGATTGCTGCGGTTGCTTCAAGCCTATGCTGTATTGCACCGCTTATTTATTTGGTGTTCGGGGTGTCGGCCGCGAGCCTGTCGGGGATTGAGCAGCTGAGCTGGCTGCAAGTGCCGATGTTGGTACTGTCTACTGGACTTATCCTGATGGGATTTTGGCGGCTCTATTTTGCTAAAAAACCATTGTGTACTGCGACGTTGAGTCGTACTCAGATGGTGTGGCTGTACTGGTTAACTGTGCCTGTCGTGCTGGCATTTCAGTTATATCCTTTTGTATTACCTTGGTTATTAGAGGTGTTCGAATGAAGTTAGTGTTATTTTTCGCCTTGAGCTTGTCTTCAGCGTCGAGCTGGGCGGCAAACGTGCTGGTTACCTTGGATGTTAAGGGCATGACTTGTCCGCTGTGTGTCACTGTCGTGAATAAAGCCCTGCGTAAAACCGATGGGGTGATTAAGGCCAAGGCTTCGTTGAAAACCGAACAGGCAATAGTGACTGTGCCAGAGGATTTTAATCTTGATAATTTGCTCAAGGCCGTTGATGAAACGGGTTATAAGGGCAGTATTAACAAGATAGAGAAACAAGCTTAAGCGTCTTGGCCTACCATGGCTTTATTAGCTGTAATACACCTCGGGATCGACTCTGCGCTGCCTCTGTTCATTTTTCTCTGAAGACTCCTTTATCAGATCCATTTTTTGCGCTTGCAGTAATTCTAGCTGCTTGGCTTTTTCTTCATTAGACAGGCTTTCATCGTTGGCAATTTTTTCCATTTCAGCCTCTAGCTGCTTCAGTTTTTCCCTATCGATACCTGTACGTTTATCGAGGATCGTCTGCATGGCTTCAGCCAATTTGTCGGTGCTTTTATCTGACTCAGGGGTGCCAGCAATGGCTTGTACATTCCCCGTATAGCCTTGTTTGGCGTTAGGTGCGAGATGGCTATAGGTATCGGCTGTCGCGACAGGCGTAGAAAAGGAGAGGGTTACAGTATCTTGGCTTGCTGCGGGACTCGATGCCGCCATCAAAGTGGGATCATTGGCTTGGCTACTCTGACTCGACTTGAGTTGCGTGAGTGCCAAATTAGCATAGGGATTGGTATAGCTGTTGGGGTTGATTGTGCTCATGTCCGATTCCTTTTGGTATGGCCCAGTGGTTGCGATTGAGTCCCTTGGTCACCTTTGGCTTTAATGCTGTGCGGTTAAATGGTGCTACTGGGCGTTCAACTCAATCTAATGATGCTCGGTATTTTATTAAGCAAGTTAGAGGCCAACTCAGGCTTATGTGGGGTTTATGTGTGGTTCATTCGTGATTGATTCATCAGAAGTCACGCTTGAACAAGACTTTTAAAAAATATTTATACAAAAACTTGATCCTTGTACAACTATGGTCCGTAATTAAAGACATAGTGATACAAGGAGTCGACTTATGTACAAGTTTAACCCGCAGCGAATTCAGATTGGGATCAGTGCTTGCTTATTAGGGGAGAAGGTTCGTTTTGATGGCGGACATAAAAATTCTACCTATTGTAATCAAGAGATTAAGCAATTTTTCGATTATGTGCCTATCTGTCCAGAAATGGCGATTGGCCTAGGTGCACCCCGTAAAAGTATCCGTTTAGTCCGTGATGGTGAAACCATCTTAGTTCAGAGCGGTGACGGTAGCTTAGATGTGACCGATAAGCTTAATGAATACAGCGAAAACAAGGTTGAAGAGCTTGATTTCCTCGGTGGATACTTGCTTTGCGCTAAGTCGCCAACCTGCGGCATGGAGCGGGTGACAGAGTATAAAATTGGCACTAACAATGGCTCTAAGTCGGGGATTGGTGTGTTCGCCCGCAAGTTAATGGAGCGTTATCCACTATTGCCCGTGGAAGAAGAAGGCCGTTTGCATGACATGGTGCTACGGGAGAACTTTTTCACCCGCGTTTATGCCTATCACGATTGGCATCTGATGAAGCATGAAGGGCTGACTAAGCATAAGTTAGTGAAGTTTCATTCCCGCTATAAATACCTGTTAATGGCGCATAGCCCTACATGGTATCGCGAGCTTGGGCCGATAGTGGCCAATATTGAGGATCTTGAACAAAGCGCAACCCGCTACTTTGAAGGCTTTATGACGGCGCTGAAAATCAATGCGACCCGTAAAAATCACACCAGTACGCTGCAGCATATTCAGGGCTACTTTAAAAAGCATTTGAGCAAAGAGCAAAAGACAGAACTGTCTGAAGCGATTATGAAATATCGCGAAGGTTTATTGCCTCTGTTAGTGCCTATCACGCTTATCAACCATTATCTGCGGGAATTCCCAACGCCTTACATAGAAGAGCAAGTGTATTTGAATCCCCATCCAGAGGCGTTGAAGCTGCGCTATGCCTACTAGTATTGGCTTTGCCGTACTGAGTAGTTTTTAGCTTTGAATGTAGTGAGTTATTACTGATATATGAAACAAGATACCCAGTCCATAACCAACGATGAGCCCAATGATGGAGTATTACTCCCCATTGGTGAAGTGTCGGCCTTAACGGGCGTGAATGCCGTGACCTTAAGGGCATGGCAGCGCCGTTTTGGTTTAGTGATCCCTGCGCGCACGCCCAAGGGACACAGATTATATACGAGTGAAAATATCCAAGAAATCCATGAGATTAATGCATGGTTAGCTAAAGGTGTTGCGATCAGCAAGGTTAAACCTTTGCTGATGAGTGCCGCCAAATTATCAAGTGAAATGATTGAATCCCAAGTTGTCGATCTGTGGGGCGAGCAAATTACTGCGCTGAATGCAGCATTGTTCGACTTCAATCAGCATAAATTGCAGCAGATATTAGACGATGCATTTGGCTTATATCCGTTTCAATTAGTGAAAGAAAAGTTACTGCAACCTTGGCTTAATCAACTCGATGACTTAGTGGATGAGCGGCTCGATGCCGAGTTAATTCTCGCTTGGTTAAAAAGCGAATTACTCAGCCGAGTTGGTGGGCGTTATGCCTTTACCGGACAGGCCATTGCGGCGCGAATGGCTGTGGTGCAGTTATCCCGCGGCGCGGCCACGCAGCCTAACTCTACCCGAACTAAAAGCCTGTTTTCTTTGCTCTTATCGCTCGAGTTAGCGTCGCTTCGAGTATCGGTTATCGACCTTGGCGAGCAGGCCATAAGTAGTTTACCGCTGCTGCAGGGCAGGCTTAACGTCGATGCGCTTTTGCTTATTCCCGATCCAAATCATTCGGGGTCTGAGCAGACTGAAATGCTCACTGTATTGGCACAAATGAGTTTCCCCTGTCGATTTGTTGGCCCCTTTGCGCCGACCTTGACTTCCTTATCGGCTTTCTGGGCGCCTTCGATGACAGACTTGATTGGACAAATGCCGTCTCGAGCAGTGGGGAAGACTAACAGAAGTCACAAAGGCAAAGGGAAAAGCGAGCAGGGCAATAGTGGAGAAAACAATGACATCAGTTAACGATTCAATGCCAATAGATTCAATGTCAATAAAAGTGCAGGGCAATAATGCACTGATGTGGTTTCGCCAAGATTTACGCCTTGCCGATAATCAAGCACTAAGTGCAGCCTGTGATTGGGCGCGGGAGAATGGAGTGGCACTTAAGGCCATTTATATCGCTACGCCAACTCAGTGGCAACGCCATGATGTGGCGCCCATTCAGTTAGACTTTATCGAACGTCACATCAATCTGCTTGCCCAAGAGCTGGCGAGCTTGGGGATTACATTCGAATTAATTCAGTTAGATACCTTTGCCGATGTGCCAGCGTTTATCAGTGATTACTGCCAGCAGCAAGGTATTAGCCGCGTGTTTGCAGGCAGTGAGCCTGAGATTAACGAGCAACAGCGTGACCAAGCCTGTATTCAGGCGGGTATTCCTCTGGTGCTAACCGATGAGCATTGTTTGCTTAAGCCGGGCAAAGTGCTGAACTTGTCCGGCGACATGTATAAGGTTTTCACTCCTTTTAGCCGTAAGTGGCGAGAAATTGCCGCTCGCCATGCCATTTTGCCGCTTCCAGTTCCGGCGCCGCTTGGACCTGTGTTGACCGAGCCAAAGCCGCATTTGTTTAACAATGTCACTAAAGTATCGAGTGAACTTTGGGCTGCGGGAGAAGGGCAGGCAAAGCGTATACTTTCAGCATTTATTCAGCAGAAAGTGCAGGATTATAAGCAAGATAGGGATTTCCCCGCCATCGATGGCACCAGTTCAATTTCACCTTATCTGGCCATTGGCGTCATTAGCCCAAGACAATGCGTTGCCGCGTTGCTGCATGACTTCCCCGAGGTGATTGTCGACGATACTAGTCCAGCCCGTACTTGGTTAAATGAGCTTACCTGGCGTGAGTTTTATCGTCATTTGCTGGTGGCATTTCCTGATTTATCTAAGAATCATAATTTCAATCGACAAGCTGACCATGTGCAGTGGCGCAATAATCCGCAGGAGTTTGCCGCTTGGTGTGAAGGTCGTACTGGCTATCCGATTGTCGATGCGGCAATGCGCCAGCTCAATCAAACGGGTTGGATGCACAATCGTCTGCGGATGGTGGTGGCGAGTTTCCTGACTAAACATCTACTGATTGATTGGCGTTGGGGCGAGCGTTATTTCCGCCAAAAGCTCATCGATGGTGACTTGGCTGCAAATAGTGGCGGCTGGCAGTGGTCCGCCGGTTGTGGCTGCGATGCCCAGCCTTATTTCCGCATTTTTAATCCTATGAGCCAGAGTGAAAAGTTTGATCCAGATGGCAGCTTCATCCGTAAGTACTTACCAGAGCTCGCATCTTGGCGAATTAAGCAATTACATCAACCCAGTACAGCGCAGACACCGTCCTTGTTTGAACAGCCGTTATTTAACACTCAAACGGCTTATCCGAGTGCGATTGTCGAGCACAGTGCAGCAAGAGCAAGGGCGTTAACCGTACTAGGCGTATTGAAAAAGGCCGCGGCCCAATAAATAGGATCAGGAGCAATAACCAGATGACAAACCAAGCGACGACTGAGACTAATACGCTTGTTGATGATTTTATTCAGCTTTATCAAGCCTTGAATAAAGATAACTTGCACCTGTTGGGTCAAGTTTACGACGACAGTATTAGCTTTACCGATCCTATGCATCAAATCAAAGGGCTAGAGTCGTTAACTCAGTACTTCGCGAAGTTATATAAGAATGTTAAGCATATTCAGTTTGAGATCAAAGAAGTACAGCAGGATGCGAATCAAGCCGCGCTGTTTTGGCAGATGGAATATAGCCACCCTAAGTTGAATAAAGGCGGACTTATCCGTGTTGATGGCATGAGCCAACTTAAATTCAACGACAAGATTTATTTTCACAGGGATTACTTCGACTTAGGGCAAATGTTGTACGAGCATTTGCCTTGCATGGGCGGGCTTATCCGCTTGCTCAAAGACAGGGCGGCAAAATAATGAGCGCTGTTAAACCATTGAAAATTAATACCGTGCTGATTACAGGTGCAAGCTCAGGAATTGGGCTTCAACTGGCGCAGGATTATTTAGCCTTAGGTTGGCACGTCATTGCCTGTGGCCGCTCCCAAGAAAGATTAGATGCGTTAGCCTTGAATGAACTCGTAGGTGCCACGCTGTTAATTTTTGATATATCCCAGCGCGACCAAGTTCAACAAGCTGGCCAAGATTTAGCCGAGCTGTTGGCGAAAACCGATTGTCAGCTCGATTTGGTGGTTTTGAACGCAGGCAGTTGTGAGTATATAGACGATGCTAAGGCCTTCGATGATGTGTTATTCGAGCGCGTCGTCCATACCAATTTAATTGCGATGGGATATTGTCTCGGGGCATTTTTACCTTTAATGCCAAGGGGGTCACGTATTGGCTTAATGAGTTCCAGCGCTATTTATTTACCTTTCCCTCGCGCTGAAGCCTACGGCGCCTCTAAAGCTGGCGTGCAGTATCTCGCCTCGAGTCTCTCACTTGATCTTGCTAAGAATGAAATCGGTGTGAGCTTGATTTGCCCTGGTTTTGTGGCGACGCCACTGACCGCAAAAAATGATTTTTCTATGCCAATGCAAGTGAGTGTACAAACCGCTTCTAAGGCGATACGTAATGGGCTGAAAGGTGGCAAGCGCGAGATCCATTTTCCGCGACGCTTTACTTATCTATTGAAATTGATGTCGTTTTTACCTGCCTTTGTGTGGCAAAAAATGATTGCAAACGATACTCAAGCCAAGCCGCTTAAGGACAAGAGTTTATGAAAAATATCGCCATCGTCGGCACCGGCATTTCTGGATTAACCTGCGGCCATCTATTAAGCGAGTCGCACAAGGTCACAGTGTTTGAGGCCAATGACTATATCGGCGGCCACACGGCGACAGTCGATGTGGAGCACCAAGGCCAAACCTACGCCATAGACACAGGTTTTATCGTGTTTAATGACAGAACCTATCCACGATTTGAGCGTTTATTGGCTCGCCTCAATGTCAACATATTACCGACTGAGATGAGTTTCAGCGTCCATAATGCGCTGACAGGGCTTGAATATAACGGCCACAATTTAGGGAGTTTGTTTGCCCAAAAGCGTAACCTGCTGAATCCGCGCTTTTGGGCCTTTTTAAAAGAAATCCTGCGCTTTAATAAAGGCTGTAAGGCACTCTATCAACAGGATATTTACCCTGAAGGTAACTTAGGTGATTATTTAGACAGTGAAAACTTTTCGCGCTTTTTTGCCGAGCACTATATTTTGCCCATGGGCGCGGCAATTTGGTCTTCGAGTATAGAAGATATGCGTTCGTTTTCGTTGAAGTTTTTTATTCGTTTCTTCCAGCACCACGGTTTATTAAATGTCAGTGATAGGCCACAGTGGTATGTGCTAAAGGGCGGCTCGCGTAGCTATATTCCTGATCTTATTGCGCCCTTTAAAGACAATATTCGCCTTAACTCCCCCGTGACAGGTATTGAACGTCATGGCAATGGGGTGAAGTTGCAGGTCCACGGTGAATGGTTGGAATTCGATGAGGTGATTTTAGCCTGTCATAGCGACCAAGCACTGCGGATGTTAAACGATCCCACGCCAACAGAACGCGCCATTTTAGGCGATCTCAGCTACCAAAATAACGATGTGGTGCTGCACATGGATACGGGTATCCTGCCTAAGCGAAAAGCGGCCTGGGCGAGTTGGAACTATAGGTTAGATGGCAATCTAAAACGCCCAGCGTCAGTAACTTACAACATGAACATACTGCAACAGTTACCAGCCAATGCGCCGACGTTTTGTGTCACTTTAAATCAGTCAGAGTTGATTGATGAGGCGAAAGTGATACGCCGCTTCAATTATGCCCACCCAGTGTTTAACGAAGCCAGCCTTAAGGCCCAGGGCCGCCGTGAGGAAATATCCGGCCAAAATCATACCCATTTTGCTGGAGCCTATTGGCACAATGGTTTCCATGAAGATGGTGTTCGCAGTGCACTGGATGTGTGTGCCCATTTTGGTGTCAGCCTATGACCGATGTAAATGTGACAAGCTTAAATATGACAGAGCTCAATAGCGGCATTTATTACGGCACTGTATCCCACAGCCGTTTTACGCCGATTAAACATAGCTTTAGTTATGCAATGGCGCTGCTGGCGATTGACTTAGATGAAGTCGATAAGATCAGTGCCATGGGGCGAGTTTTTGCCAGTCAGCGCCGCGCTTTACTGAGATTTAATCCGAAAGACTATTTAACGTCTTTTACGACTAAATCCAATAACAGCGGTGAAGTGGCAGTTGCCGATCCGAGCGCCGCGGCACTTAAGAGTCGAGTGCTAGCGCAAGTGGCCGAGTTAGGTGCAGATAAGCTTTGCGACCGAGTTTTGTTTGTGGGTCAGATCCGTCATTTTGGCGTGTATTTCAGCCCAGTAAATTTCTATTTTTGTTATCAAGATAAAACGCCTTTATACATGTTGGCCGAGGTGAGTAACACGCCTTGGGATCAACGCCATTGCTATTTAGTAGATGTAGCCGCGCCCAAACCTTCTGACAAAGTGTTTCACGTTTCCCCCTTTATGACCCTCGATATGCGTTATCTCTGGCATGTGGCTGCGCCGAGTGAAGACTTAAATATTGGTATTGAAAACAAGTCGATGCAAGAGAATGGTAAAAAACTGTTTAATGCCAATCTAATGATGAAACGCCAACCTATCACGGCGGCCAATTTACGTACGCTTTTATTTCGCTTTCCTTTTATGACTCTCAAGATCTTCTTCGGGATTTATTGGCAAGCGCTGAAACTCTTTTTCAAACGTGTGCCCTTTGTGCCGCATCCAGCTCAGATGGAGAAATAACATGGAAAATACTGCTTCGCAAACCTCAGTCGCCACAGGGAAACTGCCCGACAGTATTGCGCGTAAAGTCTTGCTCAAGGCGCTGGAAAGTCTGCCCCACGGTTGCTTGACCTTAGTTGAGGGCGATAAGAGCTATCGTTTTGGTGAGAGTCATACCGATTTACATGCCACGCTTGTGGTTAAACACCCCAGTTTTTATCGTCAAATAATGCTTTCAGGCTCCATTGGTGCAGGTGAAGGTTATATTCAAGGCCATTGGACGAGTCCTGATCTCACCAAAGTCGTGCAACTATTTGCCCGCAATTTAGCCTTGCTCGATAGGATTGAAGCCAAGTTTTTTTGGTTAACTGGCACGTTAAATCGCGTGAAGCATGTGCTGAATCGTAACTCGCAGGAGGGCTCGAAGCGCAACATTTTGGCCCACTACGATTTGGGTAATGCCATGTACGAGCAATTCCTCGACCGTGAAATGTTGTACTCGAGTGCGCTTTATCCCCATGAGGAAGCCAGTTTGCAGGAAGCCCAGCTGTTTAAGCTGATGACTATCTGCGAGCGCCTCGATTTACAGCCAGGTCAAACCTTACTTGAGATTGGTACTGGCTGGGGCGCACTGGCTATTTATGCGGCGAAGCACTATGGCGTGCACGTGACAACGACGACGATTTCAGATGCGCAATACGCCTATGCCAAAGCGCGCGTTGAAAGCGAAGGCCTGAGCGATAAAGTGACACTGCTGACCGAGGATTATCGCAATCTGACGGGGGAATACGACAGGGTTGTTTCTATCGAGATGATTGAAGCGGTAGGGCATGAATATTTACCGGGCTTCTTTAAAAAGCTGGAATCACTGTTAAAACCCCATGGGCGCATGCTGCTACAGGCGATAACGATTGCCGATCAACGTTACGACAGCTATCGCAAAAGTGTGGATTTTATTCAGCGCTATATTTTCCCCGGTGGCTGTTTACCTTCTGTCAGTCAAATGGTCGGTCACATTGCCAAACAGACGGATATGGTGGTCTGGTCGCTCAATGATATGGGGCTCGATTACGCTAAAACGCTGAGGCATTGGCATGAGAATTTTGATCATGCCGTGGGTGAAATCCAAACCTTAGGTTATGGCGAAGACTTTATCCGCATGTGGAAATTCTACCTAAGTTATTGTGAAGGTGGATTTTTAGAACGCACCACAAGCACAGTGCATTTAGTTGCCGTACGTCCGGACTATCGCGTTCTAGGCAATAGTCAACCTAGCCTGGCTGTTCCTGCGGCTACCCGGTTAGATTAGCCGTTGAGAGTAGTTCGTTTAGATGCATCCGTTTAAATGAAATTGTCGCTGTAGTTGTAGCAAGATAAAAGTGAGGCAAAGATGAAGTCAATGTTAGCTAACTCTCGGCATCTGCCTAAACATCAGGGTTTTATACTCTATAACGCCCTGAGTTTTCAGGCTGTGTGGTGGTCGAGTGTGCTTTGGCTTAACTTGTCACTGCTGCTAACTATACCTTTGTTATTGTTTCACTTTATCCTGTTGTCCTCGTCGGGTAAGCGCCAGTATCGCCAAGTCGATTTACGATTAATGCTCAAGGTTGCCGCCCTAGGGATAGGCATTGACACTGTGCTGTCGGTTTTAGGCCTGTTTGAGTTTGCTGCCTTCCCTTGGTGGCTTGGCTGTTTATGGCTGCACTTTGGCTTGAGTTTGAATCATAGCTTAGCGTTTATGCGACCCTTACCGCTGATATTGCAGGCGTTACTCGGAGGAATATTTGGCACGTTAAGCTATGTCGCGGGCGCGCAGTTTAATGCGGTGATTTTGCCCTACGGCAATGTTATTTCTGCTGTGGTGTTATTTTTTGTTTGGCTAGTCTTGCTGCCATTTTTAATCCAACTTGCTAATCCCTATGGATTTAATCGAAGCACTAAGGCTCGCACTTTTACTGTTTTTAATTTCAGCAGCTTAAGTTTATTGGCGCTCGGTTTGTTGATTGCACCTTTAAAACCATTAGAGGCGAAAACTTCTAACTTTGAAAACATTACTATCGAGCTGAATGATGCCGCAGATGTGACGCAGACTTTTCAGGAAGTGGGCCGGACAGAAATGGATTGGCTGTGGTTTAGTTTGTATAAGGCGAGGCTGATGACGGTAACTGGCCGTTATCAACAGGGGCAATATCCTCTGCTGCTAGATATTGAATATTATCGAGATATAGAGTCTGAAGATCTGTTAGAAGCGACAAAAGATCAATGGCAGCATCTAAAATTTGCCGAAAAGGATATCCAGCGTTGGCTCAGTTTATTAACCGCCACTTGGCCCGATGTGAAGCAGGGCGACCATTTAAGTTTTAAGGTTATGGATGGGCAAACGAGTCAGTTTTTCTTTAATCATCAACCACTCGAGATTATCCAGGATGCTGATTTTGCGGAGGCATTTTTAGCGATTTGGTTATCGAAAGACACTAGCCGTCCGAGTTTGCGGGCGCAATTACTCGGAGAAAAACCATGCGATTGTTAACACGACTTATCGGTCAAAAGTTATTGTTAGGCCTAATAATGATAGGGCTTTTATCGAGTTGTTCATCGGTGGAAGTGACAGACTATAAAGATTCTCATCCGACACTGGTGTTGGAATCATTCTTTAATGGGCCATTAAAAGCGTCTGGGATAGTACATGATTTTAGTGGCAAAGTGATCCGCAAATTCAATGTCACTATGGAAGCCAGTTGGCAGGGAAACGAGGGCGTCATTAATGAATGGTTTGTTTATGATGATGGCGAAACTCAAACTCGTGTGTGGCGCATTAAAGCGCTAGGGGAAGGGCGATACTCGGGAACTGCAGGTGACATTATCGGCACCGCCGATGGTCAATCCAGTGGTAGCGCGCTACGTTGGAAATACGATATGTTATTACCCGTCGATGGCGATGAATACCAAGTTCATTTCGACGATTGGATGTTCTTAGTGAATGATAATACCATTATAAATCAGAGTGATATTATTAAGTTTGGCATCACAGTGGCTAAAGTCACTTTAGTTATTCAAAAATAGTCTCAGCAATTTTTAGTTAAGTTAGCTTAACTATGTTTGTGCTTGCTTGTCATGGATTCACTCTGTTGATTAAGGCTTAAGTTGGCTTAAACAGTATAGCTTGGCTAATAATCACCTTTTGTCTGCACTAAAGTATCTAACTCAAACCAAAGTGTCAGCTAGGCACTTTTGCTAGCGGCATAAAGTGATAAATATGATAGTTAATTATATGTAACTCATTGTTTATTATTTTAATTATTCCAAGTTTAAGTCGGTGTAGATTAATGATTAAAAAACACTTAGTTCTATGGTGTGCCTTGTTGAGTTTGTCGTTAACTGCTTGTTCATCCTTTGACGTTGTGTTTGAGGAACAAGCTGAGACAAAAGCTGACCCTCATCAACCTGCCAGCGATCCTATGGTGCAAGATAATGAACGCCGTATTCGAGATGCGAGGGCAGATGGTCGTTTAGAATCCGATTTTTTTAAAACCTAGGTACCCGGTTAAGTTTAAATAAGAAGAGTGGGTTAGGGACTCGCTGCAACCTCAATACTTAACCCTCAATACTTAACCTTCAACAAGCATTGTGGGTTAAGTATTGAGGTTGCTAGGGAAAAGGGCGAAGAGCTAGCCTGCTTGACGACTGTTATCTATCGATTTTTTGTCATAATATTCAAACGGAAACACATTACGGATCCTTTGCTTCACATTGTCACTCACGTTGGCAGAAATATGTAAGCGTACATCTCCTGATTTTTCAGCCCTAACAGTACAGGTCAGTTTTTCAGCTTTAGCAATGTGGCGGCATTCCCGCTCGAAGCGCTCTGGGATTTTGCCTTTATGCTGAGTCATGCGGCCATCTTTAAAATGCATTTCAAAAATAGTTAGACCTTTCTTGCCACCAAATATGAGTTTGTAAACGAGAAAAATACCAATAGCGACAAAAATGAGTTTGAAAATATCGGCTGTCATAACGCCCCCTATCTTATGTTTATAGGACAAAGATACTCCTGAGTGACTTGTTTTAACAGTGCGCGAACACGCAATTTTGAATTGGCAATAAAATCATTCCCGCCTAGACTTAACTGGCGAAGGAAAAGTAATCCCTCAGTTAAGGAAAACGCCATGTACTTATCAAATGCAGATCGTTGGTCATTATTGTGTAAGAAGCAAATCGATGTAATTGAAAAACTTTCTACACAATTCCCCGAGAGAAAAGCACATCTTAGTGAACTCACTCAAGGGTGGCGCCATGTTCAACATCAAGTTCAAGCCGGTGATAGGCCTATGCCACTCGAGCTAATTAAATAAGCGCGAGCTGCTTGAACTGATAGTTTGTATAAGAGCCCAAAGTCACTCAATGAGTGGCTTTTTTATGATGTGTGTATTGATGCGCTGTTTACGCAATTTATCGAGTATTTGGATAGGGCGGGGTTCGCTAGTAAGTTTTTTAGGGCAAGCAACACAAACTGCTGGTGTTGATGTAAGTCAGTTGCACTTTGCTTTGAACTAATTCAAATTTCAGATACAAAAAAGCCACTCATTGAGTGGCTTCGTTGTTTATATGGTGCCGGCACCAAGAGTCGAACTCGGGACCTACTGATTACAAGTCAGTTGCTCTACCAACTGAGCTATGCCGGCTAAATTGTGGTGCCCGAACCCGGAATCGAACCAGGGACACGAGGATTTTCAATCCTCTGCTCTACCGACTGAGCTATTCGGGCAACTAACTAAGCGTTAGTTAACTACTTCAAACTAAGTCGTAAAGACCTTGTTCGTTCGAAGTGCGCGTATAATATAGTGCTCGCTTTGGCTGTGCAAGCCCTTTTTAAATGACTGATTAACTATTAAACAAAAATCGAACATTTATTTGATTCTTCCACTTTACTCATATTGAGTCGCTGAAAGTTTCAGCATTTTAGTGACGATAGCCTTGCCTTTAGACTGATAAGGTTAACTTCAGTGCTCGTTTAATCTGTGTTTTAAGAAAGAAAATTAACGCTTAAGGCATGCAATGTATCCGAAGGGGAGGGGAATATCGTCTGATGGTGAAGTTTAGTGAGTGTTACGGTACTTTTATCGACAGCAGATTTTGGTAGCTATGTTTGTCTGCAACTATGATTTTGAACTGGCATGAATTGAACGACCAAAAGTCGAGTTCAGGACCTACTGGTATTATCGAGAGTAAGTCAGTCCCGATTGACCACAGGCTTTGTTGTTTGAATCATTCACATTTCAGATACAAAAAAGTCACTTATCGAGTGGCTTCGTTGCTTTAACTGTGCCAGTACCAAGAGTCGAGTTCAGGACCTACTGGTTTATCGAGAGTAAGTCAGTTGCGGTAACCAAAGGCTTTGCTGTTGCTCAAATTATTTAAATTTCAAATACAAAAAAGCCACTCATTGAGTGGCTTCGTTGTTTATATGGTGCCGGCACCAAGAGTCGAACTCGGGACCTACTGATTACAAGTCAGTTGCTCTACCAACTGAGCTATGCCGGCTAAACTTTTACTGCAAAATAATGGTGCCCGAACCCGGAATCGAACCAGGGACACGAGGATTTTCAATCCTCTGCTCTACCGACTGAGCTATTCGGGCAACTAAACTGAGCGTTAGTTAACTACTTTGAACTCGCTAGCTGAGCCGTCTCGTTCGAAGTGCGGCTATATTAGCTAGTGAGTTTCACCTCTGCAAGTGCTTTTTCCCAATAAATAACTCGTTCGGCGGTTTAATGTGCATCTTGCTTGTTTTTTATCTCTTATTCAGCAGATTCAGGTCAATTTCATTCGTTGACTGTAGTTTTCAAGTTAGAAGGATACTGATGTTTACTATAGATTTATGCTCATAAATCCTAGTTTCCTGCTTACTTTCTAAAATTTAGAAAGATATGAGCGATTTTTACTGATTTTAGTTTTTAAAATTAGACTTATGATAATGAATATTATTTCATGGATGGCATGAAGAAAACGCGAGTACGGAGTCGCAGTATGTTTCGAAATAGTAAGTTTGCTTATGGGATAACCGCAATAGTGACTCATTGGCTGAGTGCGATCGTCGTGATTGGGTTGTTTGCAGTCGGTGTGTGGATGGTGGAGTTAACCTACTACAGCGTGTGGTACAAGACAGCGCCGCATCTACATAAGAGCATCGGGATTTTACTTTTGGCAGTGACGTTATTCCGCCTCTTTTGGCGCTTAATTAACCCTAAACCCTTACCAGAGGCGAATCATAAGCCTTGGGAGAGGCAGGCGGCTCATATTGCGCATTTAGCTATTTATGTATTGCTGCTGGTGATCATGTGTGCCGGCATTCTTATTTCAACGGCAGAAGGCCGTGGAATTATGGTGTTTGACTGGTTTGAACTACCAGGATTTGGACCTTTTTTTGAAAACCAAGCTGATATAGCAGGCAATATCCACCAATACGCAGCTTATAGCTTAATCGCACTCGTGGTAATCCACGCTGCAGGTGCGTTAAAGCATCACTTTATCGATAAAGACGCAACTTTACTCAAAATGATTAAATTTAATCGAGGATAACACAATGAAAAAGCAACTGTTAAGCGCACTGATTGGTGCATCTCTATTGGCTCCGATGGCGGCTTCAGCGGCGGACTATGTCATTGACCGTGAAGGAGCACATGCCTCTATTACTTTCAAAGTGAGTCACTTAGGTTATAGCTATGTCGTTGGCCGCTTTAATGATTTTAGCGGCGACTTTAGCTATGACGCGGCTAAACCCACTGCGGCTAAAGTGAATGTGACTGTAAATACGCTCAGTGTAGATTCAAACCACGCCGAGCGTGATAAGCATATTCGTAGCGCCGATTTCCTTAACACGAGTAAGTTTGCGCAAGCAACGTTTACCTCAACCACAGTTGAAGATAAAGGTAATGGCGACTTAGTGATTAACGGCAACTTAACCTTAAATGGTGTCACTAAGCCATTAGCGATCAATGCCCATGCAGTGGGCGAAGGTCAAGATCCTTGGGGTGGCTACCGTGCAGGTTTTACGGGCACAACCACGTTTGCGATGAAAGATTTCGGTATCAAAATGGATTTAGGCCCAGCGTCTAGCCATGTTGAGTTAGATCTTGTGGTTGAAGGCGTGCGTAAGTAACGCTCAGTTATTCTTCACGAGATTAATAAACAAAAAGCGCCGAAAGGCGCTTTTTTGTAAGCTTTGTCGTTAAGTGAACGACAAGAATTAATCTTGGTCTTTTTCAGGCACAAAACCTTCAATTTCTACTTCTTTACCTTCAAAGAGGAAAGAGGTCATTTGTTCTTCAAGAAACTTACGATCATCAACATTCATCATGTTGAGTTTCTTTTCGTTAATCAGCATGGTTTGCTTTTTTTGCCATAGGCCCCAAGCTTCTTTGCTGATGTTATCAAAAATACGCTTACCTAAATCACCTGGATACAGTTGAAAGTCTAGGCCGTCGGCTTCTTTATTTAAATATATGCAATTGACTGTACGCGCCATGATTATTCCTTACTGACTGCGGATTGAACGAGTGATCCCAAATTGGCTAGCACGCGCTCGGTGGCGGCGGCGAGTCCCACTTTGGAAGGATGACTTATGTTATACCAGAGAGACTGATTTTGTTCCATGACCGCGCCCACGCTCTGTTTATTGCCGTGGGTTTTATCGCCATGAGTTTTATCTAAGTTAAGCATCATGGGCTGAATATCTAAATGGAAGTGGCTGAATGTGTGCCTAAAGCCAGTTAGCCATTCGAGTTGCTGTGCAGCAAACCCTTGTTCTTCAAGATGAGTTTCAAGTGCGGCTTGGGTGGCAAACTCAGGGAAACACCAAAGTCCGCCCCAAATTCCCGCTGGCGGACGTTTAGCTAAAAACACTTGGTTGTCTTGCATTAGCACTAACATCCACGCCGCTTTGGTCGGTATGGTTTTTTTAGGCTTCTTGCCGGGGAAATCGGTTTGTCGTCCAATCAGCTGAGCTTTGCAATCAATCGCTACAGGGCAAGCGGCGCAGTTAGGTTTGCTACGAGTACAAATACTGGCGCCGATATCCATCATGGCTTGATTATATTTCTGAATATCTTGCTGCGGCGTATACGTGTCAGTCAGCTGCCAAAGCTGCGCTTCGACAGTTTTTTGCCCCGGCCAACCGGCGATAGCGCCGTGTCGTGCTAACACGCGTTTGACGTTACCGTCGAGAATGGGGTGATGTTGTCCAAGCGACAGCGATAATACTGCGCCTGCCGTTGAGCGGCCGATGCCGGGTAGGGCGAGTACTTGCTCAAAATCCGTTGGAAATAGTTCCTGATAATCGTCGCGGATCATCTTGGCTGCTTTATGCAGATTACGCGCCCTAGCGTAATACCCAAGGCCGGTCCAATGATGCAACACCTCATCATCTGGCGCGTTAGCAAGTGCTAACACATCGGGAAAACGCGCCATAAATTTAAGGTAATAGGGAATAACAGTCGCAACCTGAGTTTGTTGCAGCATGATTTCAGAAACCCATACGCTATATGGGGTTTTATCTTGCTGCCAAGGGAGGGTTTTACGACCGTGATTGTCGTACCAAGAGACGATACGTGTGGCGAAGGAGGCTGAAGATTTCATCGGCGCAGTGTAGCGGCAGTTATCTTCTTAGACAAGCTCAAAGACAAGTGGATAAGGGCTAAAAAGCCGAAAATCACTGCTAAATTCGCACTCTCAAATAATCTTGGTATACTTTCGCCCCATTAGTGCTTGCACTGTATGTTGAACTTTGGATAATGCCCTTCTTTTATGATGGTGCTGTCCACTAGACGAGGCAAAAATGAGCGAAGTCACTACCGCTGAATTTAATGAAGAAGGCAAGTATCTGCGTAAGATCAGAAGCTTTGTCCTAAGAGAAGGTCGCTTAACTAAAGGCCAAGCCCAAGCTATTGAAAGCCAGTGGCCAACAATGGGGTTAAATTACAGCCCAGCGCCATTGAACCTGAGCGATGTTTTTGGCCGTGAAGCCGATACTGTGCTGGAAATTGGCTTTGGCATGGGCGCCTCTTTAGTGCAAATGGCTAAAGACGCACCAGAGCAAAATTTTATTGGTATTGAAGTGCATAAACCGGGTGTTGGTTCTTGCTTAAGCGATGCCGCCATTGCGAGTGTGACTAATTTACGTGTGTATCATCATGATGCCATGGAAGTATTAGAACATGCGATTGCCGACGGTTCATTAGCCCGAGTGCAATTGTTTTTTCCCGATCCTTGGCATAAGAAACGTCACCATAAGCGTCGTATCGTACAAGCTGAATTTGCTGAACTGATCCGCCGCAAGCTAAAAATTGGCGGCGTGTTCCATATGGCAACCGATTGGGAAGAATACAGCGAGCATATGTTGGAAGTGATGCAAGCAGCTCCTGGTTATCAAAACCAGTCGAGTGATGGCACTGTGGTGCCGCGTCCTGATCATCGCCCACTGACAAAGTTTGAAGCCCGCGGCCATAGACTGGGTCACGGTGTATGGGATCTGATGTTTGAGCGTATTGCTTAATCTAGATATTTCAATTGATTAATTAGTTTTTTAACACAACGGGGAAAGTCACTATGGCAACTAATCGTAGCCGTCGTTTACGTAAGAAAATGCGCGTTGATGAATTCCAAGAGTTAGGTTTTGATATGGCTTGGACTTTTGATGCATCAGTATCAGAAGCCGATATCGATGCAACTGTTGATAAATTTATCGATGAAGTGATCGAAACCCGTAAGTTAGGTTTCCATGGCGGCGGTCACATCGAATGGGAAGGCATTATCGCAACCCAAACGATCGGCAAATGTACCGAAGAAGATATTGCAGCAGTTAAGGCATTCTGGGCGAATCAAAAAGTGTCTCAGGTTGAAGTTAGCGAACTGTACGACATTTGGTGGGGTTAATGCCCGAGTTGGCATTACTTGAGGAAGTGGTCGAGAAAGTTCGACCCTTGCTCGGCCAAGGAAAGGTTGCAGATTACATCCCCGCACTGGCCAGCGTTGATGCTGGCAAATTAGGCATTGCCGTCACAACCGTTGATGGTGAAACCTTAGGTGCGGGCGATTACCTTGAGCCGTTTTCGATTCAAAGTATCTCCAAAGTTTTCAGCTTAACCTTAGCGTTAACTTTATATGAAGAAGCCGAAATTTGGAGCCGAGTTGGCAAAGAACCTTCGGGCCATTCATTCAACTCTTTAGTACAAGTCGAGTTAGAACGTGGCAAGCCGCGCAACCCATTTATCAATGCTGGCGCGTTAGTGATTGCTGACTTATTGCAGAGTCGTTTAGGTGCACCTAAACACAGAATGCTCGAGTTAGTTAGGCAACTAAGCCAAAACGATAAAGTCAGTTTCGACAAACAAGTGGCCGACTCAGAATATCAGCATAGTGCGCGCAATGCGGCGATTGCTTATTTGATGAAGTCCTTTGGTAATTTTCAAGGCGATGTTGATACTGTGCTACGCACCTATTTTCATTACTGCGCCTTAAAGATGAATTGCGCTGACTTGTCTAAAGCCATGTTGTACTTGGCTAATCGCGGCAAAAGCATAATTGGGACTGAGCTTATCTCTCAGGTGCAAACTCGGCAGCTTAATGCCCTGTTGGCGACTTCGGGCCTATACGATGGAGCGGGCGAGTTTGCCTATCGTGTCGGTATGCCTGGTAAAAGTGGTGTCGGTGGTGGCATCATTGCCGTTATTCCTGGGGAACTGTCGATTTGTGTTTGGTCGCCAGAACTCGATGGCAATGGCAATTCGCTTGCTGGCACTGCCATGCTTGAGCATTTAAGCCAACGCCTTGGTCGTTCCATTTTCTAGTTTTACTTCACGTTTTTATTAGCACTATCAGACTAAAAGTTAGCGAATTTCGCTAATGACCTTTTAGTGCTAACTTTCCTAAATCCAACATAATCATATTGTTATAAAGTTGGCACGTCTCCTGCTATAAGCTATTCAGTAGTTTAGGTTTATCGAATTATTCAGATTAAAGGACGAACAACATGAAATTAAATAAGCTATTAACTGGATTTGCCTTATCCGGCGTGATTTTAGGGACATCTGGCCTACAGTTGGCGCAAGCGCAAACAGAGCCTAAAGTCGATGAACGTTGTGAAGTCTCTTTAAATTATGACGTTATGGTTGAGCCTAAAAAATTAGTCATGAGCGAGAAGGGCACCGAAAAGTATCGCATCGAAGTCGATAAGTTATTTGTTGAAGGCAAACAAGTAAACTTAACCGATAAGCAAAAAAAGCTAGTGACTCAATACGCCGATGAAGTGTCGACGCAAGTGCCTGAAGTGATTGAAGTCGTGAACGAGGCCGTCGCATTAGCTTCGCAAGCGGTGAGCATGGCGTTAACCCCTTTAATGGGCGATGCGGCCGGTGCTAAATTCGATGAAATGATGGCAGGCGTCCAAAAGCGTGTTGATTCAGTTGCCTACCGTCATGGCGATAGCTTCTATCTCGGCGCGACGGAGGACTCGATTCAGAACACCTTTAACGACGAATTCGAGCAGGAAATGGAGCAAATTGTTCAGAACTCAGTGGGCACCATTATGATGACCATAGGTGGCCAAATCATGTCGGGTGACGGTGATAGTTTTGAAGCCAAGATGGATGCCTTCTCCAAAAAAATGGACAACTTAGGCCAAGATATTGAGCAACAAATTGAGAGTCAATCTAAGGGACTGGAAGCTAAAGCTGACCGTTTGTGCGACCGATTTGAAAATCTGTTAGTGCTTGAAAATCAATTACGCCAAGAGGTACCAGAACTCGCGCCTTATGCGTTGACACAAAACTCAACCAAGGAGCTGCGTGAATAGTTCTTGTTAATCGTCCTTACTAATAGTTTTTGTGAATAGCCCTTGGTTTTAACTGCAATAACTTCTATCTCCTTGTGCATGAGTCAAATTTGAATGCTACGCCCCTAGTCAATTTATCGCCTAGGGGCTTTTTTATTGGCTAATTCTTAGTGGCGAAAGCTATGAGGATAAAGTCGATGTGGCTTGTAGGCTTGGCTTGCAGCGATTTAGTTCGGAATGTTACAGTCTAGAGACGAATATTTGGTATACTCTTAAAATATAATTAAAAGCTGGCATATCAGTCAGATATAACACCCTACTTTAGTGGACTTTTTCGGTCTAAATCTCTGCGTTATATCACTTTAATGCGAGATATCAATGCTATGGTTATTTTTAAGCGATGATTACGCTAACCACTGCTATTCACCGAAAGTTAATATCATTGTCGTAAACAGCTTAAGGCGACTTCCATGTTAGAACTGTTAGAACCTATTGCGATTTTTACTCATGTGGCCAGAGCTGGTAGTTTTAGTGCCGCCGCAAGAAGGCTTGGGATTTCTAAGTCTAAGGTCAGTACACAAGTCGCCGATCTTGAACATAGACTTGGTGTTCAATTAATCCAACGTACCACCCGCAGCTTAAGCCTGACTGAAGCAGGGCATTTGCTGTATCTGCAAGGTGAAGAATTGCTGCGTGACGCTGAACAAGCGATAGCCAGCGTGCATAACTTAAATGATGCGACCCGCGGCGTGCTTAAGGTGGGGATTTCCCAGTCCTTTGGGGTGATGCATATCATTCCTGCGCTGCCATCCTTTATGGCAAAACATCCTGAGCTTGAGCTACAAGTGAGCTTACTGGACCATAAAGTAGATGTAGTGAGTGAAGGCTTAGACTTACTGTTAACTATGTCGGAGCAATTACCGCTTGGCATGGTTGCTAGACCTCTGATGAAGTGCCAATTCCTGTTAGTTGCTTCTCCAGGCTACATTGCTCAACATGGCGAACCAACTCGACCTGAGCAGTTAGTTGACCACAATTGTTTGGTCTATCAAGGCGAGTGGCACGAGCACAGCATGTGGCAATTTAAGAAGGGTGATGATTACTGTGAAATTGGCGTATCGGGCAATTTCAGGGTGGATAACGCACCCGCATTAAAATCCGCCGCAATCAGTGGTCTTGGGGTTGTGTATCTTGCAAGTTATCTGATGGAAGATGAAATTGCCAAGGGGACATTAGTGCCTTTACTGAAGGATTGGCAATTGACCCACCATCTGCCATTGCAGGCGGTTTATCCCCGTCGTAAGCACTTAGCACCTAAGGTCAGTTCTTTTATCGAATTCATCAAAGATCACATAGGAACGCCGCCGTATTGGGATGCGCCCTATGTCGAATTATTCAGTAAACGTCAGTAAAATAGGAAACATTGTTCTCAAAACCAGTTATATGTAATTTTAAATTAACTAGGCACTTTTGTGACTATTTAAAATCAATGCTTTAGGTTGAATTGGTGGGTGCATTTGCGAATGATTTTTTAGGGTGTTATAAAGCTGTTTTTTATAACATCCTTGAACTCTGTTCTTAATTGAATACAATGGTGGCAGTTGATTCGGAATGACCTGAGTCCTATACGTTTATTGGAAATGACCCCTTTCAATTTTTGTGTACAGGTCGGCATTTATGCAGTTTTGGATCACAGCCAACAGAAGTTTGAGAACTAAAACAATGTTGGCTCTTTAAACCATCATCCTAGTTTTTGGTTTACCTCAGCCTTATCGCTGAGGTAATTTTTTTATTGATGGTTTACAGCTTTAGGCACAAGTTTTGTCTCCCTGTACCCTAAAGTCGCAACTGTGTGTTAAGTGATGTGAAGGCGAGTGCTAAAGCATAAATTAATACAACAAATATAGTGACCCACAGTGAGAAGGGTTCTGTTATCTAACGGGATAATGGTACCAATAAAAAAGCCACTTTCGAGTGGCTTTTTTATTGGGGGTAGCTAAGGCATTCACCTATGTCGCTTTAGTCGTGAAGCAAGTTAACCGTGCTTCACTACTAAGCACTTAGGTATTAAAGCATTAAAGCATTAAAGCATTAAAGCATTAGTGCATTAGGCCTTTTTCTTGCTGGCTATCCAGAGATCGACTTGTTGCTCTAACACGTCCAGTGGCAATGCGCCGTTAGCAAGTACTAGCGTATGGAAGTCGCGGATATCAAATTGACTGCCAAGCTGTTGCTCTGCTTTATGTCTTAGCTCTAGTAGTTTAATCATACCTACTTTATAGGCTGTCGCTTGCGATGGCATAACGATATGACGTTCAACCATTTTCACCGCATCCGATTTAGCATTGGGCGTATTATCTACGTAATAGGCAATTCCTTGCTCGCGGGTCCACTTTTTAGCGTGGATACCAGTATCTACGACTAAGCGACAGGCTCGCCATAGCTCCATTGCTAGACGACCAAAGTCAGAGTAAGGATCGGCATAGAGTCCCATTTCTTTCGGGAAAGATTCGCTATATAAACCCCAACCCTCGATATACGCGGTATAACCACCAAACTTGCGGAATTTAGGAATATTTTGCAGTTCTTGGGAAATGGCGATCTGCATGTGATGACCCGGAATACCTTCGTGATAGGCCAGTGCCTCCATTTGGTATTTCGGCATGGCTTTCATGTCATATAGGTTTGCATAGTAGCTACCTGGACGCGAACCATCCGGTGCCGGTTGCTCATAGAAGGCTTTGCCCGCAGATTTTTCTCTAAAGGCTTCAACCTGTTTCACTATCATCGCGGCCTTAGGTTTTACTTTGAACACTTCATCCAAGCGCGACTTCATATTGTCGATGAGCTTAGTCGCCTCTGCTAAATAAGCGGCTTTACCTTCGGCGGTATTGGGGTAGTAGAACTGGGGATCGTCACGCATGAAGCTAAAGAATTGCTGTAAATCGCCTTTAAAATTGACCTTCTTCATGATGGCGCGCATTTCGTTGTGGATACGTTCCACTTCAGAAAGCCCTAAGTCATGGATTTGATCGGCGGTCATGTTTGTCGTAGTAGTACGAGCTAAGGCATTGTTGTAGAAGGCGGCGCCATTAGGGAGTTTCCACGCTCCATCACGGTCGTCAGCTTTGGTCGCTAACGTTTTTATATAATCAATGAGCTTGTTGTAGGCGGGCTCGACTTGAGTCACTAGTGCTTGCTCAGCTTGCTTTATTAACGCTTGTTTCTCTGTTTCTTGAATCGCTAATGCGTTCACTTTACGGCGAAAATCTGCGAGTAACGCGCTGTCGTCACCTTTATCAAAAGGCGCACCTTTGATGATGTTTTGGCTGTCTGAAATCACATAGGCGAATACAAACTTAGGCGCAATAATGCCTTTGTCTGCGCGGACTTCTAACACTGCCTGTAATTGACTTAAACGTTTGGGCACGCCATTTAAGCGGCTGATATAGGCCTTGGCATCGCTAACATCTGTGATTTGATGTTGGTTAATTAAGAAGGAGGCTATCATAGAGTGGCCGCCATACATCTGATTCACAGGGTAATTATGGTAGCGCCATTGGTCATCTTCGATGTCATTTTGCAGATTTTGTTTGAGTAAGGTGAGGCTGAGGTTTGTTTGTGGATCGAGTTTGGCCGCATCAATCAGATTGACCTGCGCCAGTTGTTTTTTCGTGCGTGCTAGGGCTTTATCATCGGCGGCATCACCCAGTTCATCCCATTTATCATAGTCTTGCTTGATCCCCATATAGGTTTGCGAAATAGGGCTCGCCATGATGTTTTCCATGAAGATGGTTTCGAACAACGCATTGGCTTTGTCTGACTCGGTTTGCACCACTGCATTCATAGGTTCGCTTGCACTGTGTAAGGCTGGCGAGCTTGATGCTGCATATGCGGGAATGGTCAGCAGGGCTGAAAGGGTTAGTGCGACTAAGCTGATTTTAGTTTTTATTGGCATGATCAAGCTTCCTGGATTGAGTTGCATCAATTCTAAAGAAGCTGGACAAGAATGTATGGATATTAATGTTAGAAAATGTGTTAGCAGTAATAGTATTAAACTGCACTATTGACCACTAACACATTATTTATATAGCTATTTTAACGGCAGTGTTAGCAGAATTGTGTCAGTAAATCATTAACAAACATGTGACCTTTACTGGTTAATTGCCAATGTTCAGCGGATTCTGTGAGTAAACCGCGTTGTTTGGCCTTTTCCATTCCTTCGGTCAATGTGTCTCTGTGCTGTCCGGTACGCAGTTCAAATTCTTGCTTAGGGATAGGTGTCATCAGGCGCAGGCGATTCATTAAATATTCAAGCGCGCGATCTTCCTCTGCCACATCAATCGATTCGAAGGTGTAGTTGCTGGCACTCAGATATCCCTTGGGATGTTTAATTTTTACCGTGCGTATAATGCGGTTTTCTTCTGGCAGCGTCACTTTACCGTGGGCGCCACAGCCTATGCCTAGATAATCACCAAACTGCCAGTAGTTGAGATTGTGCTTACATTGGTAACCGGGTTTCGCATAAGCGGATATTTCGTATTGCTCATACCCTAATGCGGCCAGCTTTTGTTGACCTTGCTCATAGATATGCCAGAGCGCTTCGTCATCGGGCAACTGCGGCGGTTTTGAGTGGAATAGGGTGTTGGGCTCAATTGTTAACTGATACCAAGACAGGTGGGGCGGATTCAGCGCCGCTGCCGTGTCGATATCGGCCATCGCTTCAGCAAAACTTTGGTTGGGTAATCCATGCATTAAATCGAGGTTAAAACTCAAGTATCCCGCTTGGCTGGCTTTTTGAGCAGCGACTTGTGCCTCGTTTTGATCGTGAATACGTCCAAGTAAGTTGAGCTTATCCTTAGAAAAACTTTGCACACCGATAGATAAACGAGTGACACCGGCTGCGCGATAGGCACTAAAATCATCGTGTTCTAAGGTGCCAGGGTTGGCTTCCATGGTGATTTCGATATTGTCACTAAAGGGGATTAGCGCATTGGCACCATCGAGTATGCGTTTGATTTGCAAAGCATCGAATAAGGATGGTGTGCCGCCACCGATAAAGATGGTATGGATCTGCCGCCCTTGGACGAGATGTAAATCTTGGCGTAAGTCTTCCAATAGCGCATCAACATAGGCTTCCTGTGGCAGCTCACCATTTTGACCATGGGAGTTAAAGTCGCAGTAAGGACACTTTTGTACGCACCAAGGAATATGGATATACAGACTGAGTGGCGGCAGTTCGAGCTTCATCGCAGTAGTCACGGCAGTTGACGACATTATTGTGCATTCCCGCCAGTTAACACGCCTTGGGCTTGCATGGCAGCGATGAGTTGCACTAGGGCTTTACCACGATGGCTTAAGGCATTTTTCTCGTTGCTGCTGAGCTCCGCCGCGCTACATTGATAATTTTCAGGGATAAAAATCGGATCGTAACCATGGCCATTGTCACCACGTTGGTTAAAGTCGATTTGGCCTTCCCATGCGGCTTGGCAAATAATTGGGGTTGGATCTTTGGCGTGGCGCATATATACCAGCACGCATTGGAATCTCGCACTGCGAGGTGCTGGCTGGTCTTTTAATGTCTCAAGTAGTTTCAATACGTTGTCTTGATCTTTGGCATTCTCGCCCGCGTAACGCGCTGAATAAATGCCGGGAGCGCCTTGGAGTAAATCCACTTCTAAACCTGAATCATCGGCAATGGCCGCAAGTCCGGTGATTTCGGCGGCATGTCTGGCTTTGATAATAGCATTTTCGACAAAAGTGGTGCCCGTTTCGGCCACTTCGCTGACATTAAACTGACTCTGCGGCAGTACAGTGACACCGTAGCTGGCGAGCATTTGATCGAATTCGGCGAGTTTGCCTTTGTTGCCACTGGCGAGGACGATTTGTTGCATGGAACACCTATATCATTGGGGCGACTTATACTGCGGCAATGATACCCAAGCTGCGGGCTAAAGGACAGGAAAAGGGCGGGACGGTACAGACTTGTACCATCCTAAAGTGGTGTATGACTTGCGATAATCTTAGCTTGGCTTATTCAACGTAGAATTTTTGCTTGAACTGCAAGTTGGTATTTAATTGATTACCATGCTTGATCGCGATATTGAAGTTGATCTCCTGATCATCGCGGTAAGGAACTTCGGCAATATAATAAATCGCATCACCTTCACGGATCTCTTTGAAGGTTAAGTTGATTCGAGCATCTAATAAGTTATTGGCGACACCAGTAATTTCAACGGGTACTGCGGGTTTATTCGCTTCGCTGATATCTAATACCGCAATGTTGATAATGCCTGTATAGCTACTGCGTTGAATGCCATAGGATTTGGCTATGCTAGGCGTTAAAAATGTACTGCCAAGTGCCATGTAATGAATGTCAAAATTGCCGACAGTTTCTTTTTGCTCTGCGTTTGCAACACCACAAAGGCTAGCGGTGAGGGCTAATACAGCCAGAATATTACGGAACATGATGGGATACCTCATATTAGGGAATGTTTGAGTATAGGTCGCTGTGACTATTGTTTATGTCTATCTGTTTATCGATAAATTAACCGTATTCAAAGAAAATTCGTTTGTTTTCAGCCTTTCAATAGCATTAGCTCAGCTAGTTTGTCCCATCAGCTCAGTAATGATGCTTGGGATGATCTTTGGGTCAATCACGCGGATTTGCTTATGCCGACCAAGTTCACCTTTCATTATATGAATGTCGCTCTTTGGCACTTTAAAGGTCTTTGCTAAGTACTTGCTTAAATGGGCATTGGCCTTGCCATCAATAGGCGGCGCAGTGATGGCTACTTTTAGCTCATCACCGTGCAGTCCTACAATTTGATCTCGGCTGGCCTTAGGCTGAATGTAGAGATTAAGCAGCAAGTCACCTTGCTGCAAAGTCACTGCACTCATTAGATCACAGCCCAATAAGGGATATATTGGGCAAGTAACATATTGAGGAAATTCATACCAATAATCACCAACATTACCGATAAATCTAAGCCACCAATTGGCGGTATGATACGGCGGATTGGCGCTAATACGGGTTCAGTTAACTGGCCCATGACCATCATTATTGGGTTATAGCCTTGGTTAAACCAGCTCAATATTGCGCGTATCAACAGCATCCAAAACAGCAATACCCCTGCTTTTTTGATCACAGATACGACGGCAAACATCAAAAACAGCAGTATGTCTATGCCACCGCCCGCGATAAGACTGATCAGCAGTACTTTGACCATCACGACCAGCAACGCGAGGACGAATGATGCGGTATCAAACCGTCCTAAGGAAGGCAGAATACGGCGCATTGGCGCGATGAGCGGGTGAGTCGCTTTGACAATAAATTGGCTAAAAGGATTGTAAAAATCCGCCCTTGCCAGTTGCAGCCAAATCCGCAAAATCACCACCATCAAATATAAGTCGAATAGTGTGGTGATTAAAAAGGTAAATGCATTCATCGAGATTTCTACCTATATAAAGTCCGATATAAAAACGCGTTAGTGGAAATTAAAATGTCTTAGCCATTTCTTCTGCACGTTTAATGCAGTTTTCCATGGCTTTTTTTACTAAACCACGCATATCCGCAGCTTCAAATGTCGCCAGTGCCTGTGCGGTGGTACCGCCCTTTGAGGTGACATTCTCCCTTAGATTACCTAAGGTCAGTTGTGGATTTTGCTTTGCCATCATAGCAGCGCCGAGCGCGGCTTGCTGCACTAAAGTTCTGGCTTTGTCTTCATCCATTCCCATTTCTTTGCCAGCATCTATCATAGACTCCATCAGCAAAAAGAAATAAGCCGGTGAACTGCCCGATAGTGCAATCACTTGATCTAATTCTGACTCTTCATTAACCCACACAATTTCGCCGCCGCTGGACATCAAACGATCGCAAATGGCTTTTTGCTCGGTAGAAATAGCCTGAGGCGCATAGAGGCCAGTCATGCCCACACTAATCTGCATCGGTGTATTGGGCATAGCGCGGATAAGCTTAATATCCTGCGCCAGATAATCGGTATAACGCTTTGCTTTGATGCCTGCAGCAATAGTGATGACTAACTTTTGCGACATGTCTACAGTTTGTAATGCTTCACACACTTGCTGCATCAATTGCGGTTTTACCGACAGCACTATGACATCGGCAGCTTGTGCTGCGGCTAAATTATCTTGAGAAACCAAAATCCCTAAATCGGCTTTTAGTGCGTCGAGTTTACCTTGGCTAGGATTGGTCGCTTGGATGAGTTGAGCAGGATAGCCGCTATGAACTAGGCCACTGATGATGCTGCGCGTCATGTTGCCGGCACCGATAAAGCAGATTTTCTGTTGATCCATTTGATTCTCTTCAGTGTGTTAACCGTTAATTTGTAACAGACTCACCTTAAATCAAGATGATAAAACGGTTAGTCATTTGAATGTCAGAGCCAGATTAGTCGACTCTCGCTAATTGATCTTAAATGTCGTGAACTTTAATACAGTATTTGGGCATAAAGCGCTAAAAACAAGGTCAAGCCCACACACTGACCTCGAACTTCATGCCTCGGGTGAGTTTACGCCGCGTAATTTCGCTCACCAAAAATGGCACTGCCAATGCGCACCATAGTAGAACCGCAGCTAATCGCTGCATCTAGGTCATTACTCATCCCCATGGAAAGCGTGTCTACACTAGGGTAATGTGATTTAAGTTCTTGAAATAGATTGTTTAACATAGAAAACTCTTTAAGCTGTAACTCAGTATCTGCAGTAGCCGTTGGGATTGCCATTAGGCCTCTCAGTGCGAGATTAGGTAACTGAGCGATCAGTTCGGCCAGTGGCAGCATTTGCGCCGCATCTATGCCAGATTTTGTGTCTTCAGCACTGATATTAATTTGAATACAGACGTTCAATGGCGCTAATTCAGCTGGACGTTGGTCATTGAGACGTTGGGCAATTTTGTCGCGCGAGACAGTGTGCATCCAATCGAAATGCTGGGCGACTATGCTGGTTTTGTTGGATTGGAGTGGCCCGATAAAGTGCCATTCAATGTCCGGAAAATCCCCCTTGAGTGCGGTAATTTTCTCCGCGCCTTCTTGGACATAGTTTTCGCCAAAGCAACGCTGACCGGCTTGATAGGCTGCTATAATGTCTTCAATAGGTTTGGTCTTGCTGACGGCAAGTAAGCGAATACTGCTAGGTTGGCGTGCACATTTTTGCGCCGCTTGTGCGATCCTGCGCTGGGCGATTGCGAGTCTGTCTGCTATTGTTGTCATGATGTAATTATCTAGTTGCAAGGATATCCCAAACGATGGAAATCACTGAGTTATTGGCATTTAGTGTAAAACACAAAGCCTCGGATCTACACCTTTCTGCAGGGATATCTCCCATGATCCGTGTCGACGGTGAAGTGAGAAAGATTAACCTGCCCGCGCTCGATCACCAAGGCGTACACAGCCTAGTGTACGACATAATGAATGATAAGCAGCGCAAGGACTACGAAGAACATTTAGAAATCGATTTCTCGTTCGAAGTCCCTAATCTTGCACGCTTTCGTGTTAACGCATTCAATCAATCCCGTGGTGCTGCGGCCGTATTTCGTACCATTCCTAGCGACATCTTGTCACTTGAGCAATTGGGTGCGCCGGAGATTTTTAAAAAAATCGCCAGTTTCCCTCGGGGATTAGTCCTAGTGACTGGGCCAACGGGTTCAGGTAAGAGTACCACACTTGCCGCTATGGTGGATTACGTTAACGAAAATCGACACGATCACATCTTAACCATTGAAGATCCTATCGAATTCGTACACCAAAATAAGCAATGTTTGATTAACCAGCGTGAAGTTCACCGCCATACCCACAGCTTTAATGCGGCGCTTAGAAGTGCACTACGTGAAGATCCGGACGTGATTTTAGTCGGTGAGATGCGTGACCTTGAAACCATTCGTTTGGCGATGACCGCCGCAGAAACAGGCCACTTAGTGTTTGGTACCTTGCATACCACCTCCGCCGCGAAAACCATTGACCGTGTGGTCGACGTATTCCCCGCCGGTGAAAAAGACATGGTGCGCACTATGTTGTCGGAATCACTGCAAGCGGTTATTTCACAAACCCTGATTAAAAAGGTAGGCGGAGGCCGTGTCGCCGCCCATGAAATCATGATGGGCACTCCCGCTATTCGTAACCTTATTCGTGAAGACAAAGTGGCGCAGATGTATTCGGCGATTCAAACCGGTATGGCCCACGGAATGCAGACCTTAGAGCAATGTTTACAGAACTTAGTCAATCGCGGTCTTATCACCCGTGAAGATGCAATGGCGAAGAGTTCGAATAAACAAGCGACATTTTAAGGATTTATGATGGATGTTCTTCCGTTTTTAAAAGTGATCGTTGAGCGCAAAGCCTCCGACTTGTTCATTACAGCTGGCTTTCCGCCAAGTGCCAAGATTGACGGTGAATTGCGTCCCTTGGCTGAAAGTGCCTTTACTCCGGCACAATCACTGGATTTTGTTGAATCCTTAATGACCGAAGCGCAGAAACAAGAGTTTCATTCAACTCGTGAGTGTAACTTTGCTTTTGCTGCAAAGGATTTAGGTCGTTTTCGGGTGAGCGCCTTTTGGCAGCGTGAATCGCCAGGCTGTGTGATGCGTCGTATCGAAACTAAAATCCCTGACGTCGATGATTTAAAACTGCCACCCATTCTGAAAGATCTGGTGATGAGTAAACGTGGTCTCATTATTATGGTGGGCGGAACGGGTACAGGTAAGTCGACATCTCTAGCTGCCTTGGTGGGATATCGTAATGGTCATGCTCGAGGCCATATTCTCACGATTGAAGATCCAGTCGAATTTGTTCACGACCACAGAAAAAGCATTATCACCCAGCGTGAAGTGGGCATAGATACTGAATCTTTCGATGCGGCGCTAAAAAGCTCCCTTCGCCAAGCACCCGATGTGATTTTGATTGGTGAAATTCGTACCCAAGAGACGATGGAGTTCGCTCTGTCGTTTGCGGAAACAGGCCACCTCTGTATGGCAACCTTGCATGCCAACAACGCCAACCAAGCATTAGACCGCATTATGCACCTCGTGCCTGAGAGTAAACATCAGCAGTTATTGTTCGATTTGTCATTGAATTTGCGCGGTATTGTGGCGCAGCAATTGATCCCAAAAGTCGATGGCACTGGGCGCCGCGCCGCGATTGAAGTATTGATTAACACCCCAAGGGTGGCGAGTTTAATTGCGAAGAACGAGCTGCATTTACTCAAAGAAACCATGGCAAAATCCAACGAGCAGGGCATGCAGACGTTCGATCAAGCCTTGCTCAAACTTTATGTCGATGGCGAGATTAGTTACGCCGATGCGCTGCACCATGCTGATTCACCGAACGATTTACGTTTGATGATTAAATTACAGAATAAAGAATCCACGGGCTCAGGCTTTATGGAAGGTGTCACCTTAGACATGGACTAACGCGATAGTCAGGTTCTAGGTTAAGCAGCTCTTTATGGGCTGCTTTTTGTTGGTGTCGTTAGATTTTCGTTCAGCTCAATCGGTTTTACTTCATCGCTATGCGGTCGTTAACCATAGCTTTTATTTTTTAATTCAATATGATCTTTACCTAGTACGTTTACGTAATGTACCGGTAAAGGAGAAAGCAATGAAAAAATTACCTATGATATTCGCTATGACAGCGAGCTTGATGAGTGTTGGCGCTATGGCGGCCACTTGTCCTGAGTATTTGAACCTTGAAGTACGAAAATTACATTCTGAAGAGACAGTTAATCTGTGTGAATTGACTCAGGGAAAGCCAGTGTTGATTGTTAACACTGCGAGTAACTGTGGTTATACCCCGCAGTTTAAAGCGCTCGAAGCATTGCATGAAAACTATAAAGACAAAGGCTTAGTGGTTATTGGTTTCCCATCGGATGATTTTTTCCAAGAAGAAAATGACGAGAAAGACACGGCTAAGGTGTGTTACATCAATTACGGTGTCACTTTCACTATGTTGTCGACTTCAGCTGTGCGTGGCAGTGACGCCAATAGCGTATTTAAATACTTAGCCGAAAAAACCGGTGCGCCTAAGTGGAATTTTTATAAGTATGTCGTTAGCGGCGATGGCGCGGTTGTGCAACAGTTCAATTCTAAAGTGAAGCCAGATAGCGAAGAGCTTAAGCAAGCAATAGAATCTGTACTTTAATTTTATAAGTATTTATTAATTAAGAGGCTGTTTTGGCTAAATTTTCAGGCTTATCCAAAGAAGTTGGACACGGACAGCGCGGCAAAGTGGGCGTGCTGTTATTAAATTTAGGTACGCCAGATGCACCCACAGCATCGGCTGTTAGGCGTTATCTAGCTGAGTTCTTAGCAGATCCCCGCGTAGTCGAAATTCCTAAATTAGTGTGGATGATGATTTTACACGGGATCATTTTGCGGGTACGCCCAGCAAAATCGGCGGCGTTATACCAGAAGGTATGGACAGCGGCCGGCTCACCGTTAATGGACATTAGTTTGCGTCAAACGGCGAAGTTAGCGGATAAACTTAACGCCGATAACCATGATGTTTCTGTCCATTTAGCAATGCGTTATGGCAGTCCATCGGTCGCCAGTACATTGCAAACTATGCATCAAAATGGCATTGATAAAATCGTGGTGTTACCTCTGTATCCCCAATATGCGGCGCCAACTACGGGTTCTGCTTTTGATGCGATTGCGGCTGAGTTGTCTAAGTGGCGCTATATTCCATCGTTGCATTTTATTAATACTTATCATGATAATGCTGATTTTATTAACGCGTTAGCGAGTTCGATCACGGCTGATTTTGAAGCCCATGGTAAACCGCAAAAATTGGTGTTGTCTTATCATGGTATGCCTGAGCGTAATTTACATTTAGGCGATCCGTATTATTGCTTCTGCATGAAAACGACTCGACTGGTTACCGAAAAGCTTGGGTTAGGTAAAGATGAGTTTGTCATGACATTTCAATCGCGTTTTGGTAAAGCCAAATGGCTACAACCTTATACCGATGCGACTTTGAAAGCGTTGCCGCAACAAGGTGTGCGCGATATTGCTATCGTTTGCCCAGCTTTTAGCGCCGATTGTTTAGAAACGCTGGAAGAAATTGTTGGTGAGAATGGTCATCTCTTTGCCGAGGCGGGTGGTGAGAAGTTCCGCTACATTGCTGCACTAAACGATGATGATGCGCACATTACTATGATGGCCAACTTAGTGAAGCCACATTTTTGATCCGGTAATTTATCGGGTTAAACATCAAACTGAAAAGGATAAGGCAACTTATCCTTTTCTTTTTATATGGTTTTTTATTGTGGCATTACTTGCTGAAGTTATTTTCAAAGTAGCTTTCGATAATTAGTACGGCAGACACCGCATCGACTTGGCCTTTGGTGAGCGCCTTGAATCCGCCTAACTCGAATAATCTCGCCTTAGCATCGGTAGTGGTTAATCGCTCATCTTGAGTGGCTATTTTGACTTTGAACTTAGCATTGATACGGTTCGCAAATTTACGCGCCCTGTGGGTCATATCTTGCTCAGTGCCATCCATGTTTAAGGGCAGACCAACAACCACTAGGTCGGGTTGCCACTCTTTGATTAAATCGCCTATCTGATCCCAGTTGGGGATCCCATCGACGGCTTTGATTGACAATAATGGCGTGGCGCTAGCGGTGATTTCTTGGCCTATAGCCACACCAATACTTTTAGTGCCAAAATCAAAGCCTAATACGGTTTTCGAATTCATAGTGTGCTGACTTATATTAAGAAATAGGCTTAAGCGTGACCCGCTTGAGCTGAAACCTGCCAAGCATCAAATCCAAGAGCTCGGCTGGCCTGTGGCCAACGGTCTTCGTGTTTAATGTCAAACAAGAGTGCATTGGTTGCAGGAATCGTTAGCCAAGAATTATCGGCAAGCTCTTGTTCGAGCTGATCTTTACTCCATCCAGCATATCCTAATGCGACGAGGAACTTCTCTGGCGATCTGTTGCTTCCAATAGCGGTTAACACATCGCGTGAGGTGGTTAACATTAAACCACAACCCAGATCTGTGCTGTTGGCCCAATAGGGCTGAGAGGTATGCAGTACAAAGCCACGATCTTGGGAAACGGGTCCGCCCATCATGACATTGGCATTGAACGCTAAATCTGTGGATACTTGCTCAGCTGGCAAATCCATTTGTTCTAATAGCGAATTAACTTCGATACCGAGCGGTTTATTGATCACCAGTCCCATGGCGCCTTTGGCATCATGTTCACAGATATAGATGACTGAGCGTTCAAAAAACGTATCGTGCAGTGAAGGCATGGCAATTAAGAAATGGTTCTGCAAACTCTCCATTTAACTACTCCGTTCGATGTGGCTAAGTTGATCTAGCATGCTGCTATATTGCTAAGTCGGGCGAGATTAACCGCCAGCTAATTTAACTTTGTAGTTCTGCTTCTCAAGCAATAGCTTTAATTGCTCGCGGTTATCGGTTTGGACCTCAATAGTGAAATCTTTAACCGTGCCACCACAACCACATTGTTTTTTAAGGGTTTGAGCCATTGCTTTTAACGCGGTTTCATCGAGACCTAGGCCTGAGATAATCGAAACGCCTTTGCCTTTGCGGCCCTTACTGTCTCTATGGATCCTGACTATACCGTCGGATTCAGGAATCGCTTTAGTGACGGGCTCTGCATTAATACGGCCTTTGTCGGTGCTGTACACTAAGGATACATTAGGATCTGCTTTCATAGATTTCATTCATTGGTGTTAAAAGATGACTTATACCCGTTGAGTTTATCAAATTTGCAGGGGTTCTGGGAGGTAAAAAAAGACCACTTGAGGATTATCCTTAAGTGGTCTGAACAAAATGCTAACTCTTTGCAGGGAAGTAAGCATATTTTTGAAAAAGGGAGCGTTTTCAGCCGTTTTAATTCATGCGCATAAAGACCATGATGATCAGCGCTACTGCGGTCAGTAAGGCGCTGGGCATAATAAATTTATGCAGCTTAGGTAACGCAATTAAGCAGGCGGTAGTCACAAAGCCGAATGCGGCGACTGTCGCATAGTTAGTACCATTCGCGACGGTATCTATGACCAACCAGCCAAGTACAATAAGAGGTAAAATCAGTAAGCTGACAGGCAAATGGCGCTTTATTTTTGCGTTATTTGCCTCGAGTGAGATTTTTTCTGGCGCAAGGAAGAAAATGGCTGATGCAACCAAAAACGCGCTAATAAACCAGTACATTTCATTATTCCTTTAATCTCAATTGATAATCATTATCATCTTTGATCTTGCTGAAGTCAAGCTGAATGAGATGCTGCTTTTTAATCAATTGAGTTGTAGATCAGATGATTGCTCTGTAAGCTAAATTCATATCTCTGATACTTGTCTTTGTTCGGTTCGAACATCTGAGGAAATTAAGATGAAAAATATTTTTGTAGCTTTAGCCGTGCTGGCATTAAGTGCCTGTAGCTCGATGAAGTCTGGTTGGGACTATGATCCTAGCGCTAATTTTACCCAATATAAAACCTATGCTTGGGTTGCTCAGAAAGCCGATTCTGCCGGATATCATCTTGATGGCTTGATGGATCAAAGAGTAAGAGAAGCGGTTAATAGCCAGTTAGCGAGTAAAGGCATGACATTAGTCGATGCGAAAGACGCTGATGTATTGGTTAACTACCTGACCAAAGTCGATAAGAAAATCAACGTTGATACCTTCAATAGTAATTTTGGCTACAACCCATACTATGGTCCAGGATGGGGTTGGGGCGGCAATATGCAGACCCAAACTACAGTGAGAGAATATGAAGTTGGTACTCTGATTATTGATTTAGTTGATAATAAAACTACTAAGCTTATCTGGCGTGGTTCTGTTGCCGATACCATTCGCGACAAAAATACCCCAGAAGAAAGAGTACAGATCATCAATCAAGCGGTGGGCAGTGTGATGGCAAATTATCCCCCTAAGCCTGACACTAAGTAGTCCTGACTCAGTTTGAATAAAAATTAAGCGGCCTGAGGGCCGCTTTTTTGTGGCTAATTTTTATGCGTTTTGCCCATTCGATTAGATGATCTGCAGTTATTTATCATCTGATTGAATTTACGTTATTAATACTTATTAAAAATTTTAGTTATCTAAATAGACGTGAGAAGTAGTTTTGCGCATAACTGGCTATTTTATTTGCAATTTATACAGTGCTATTTTGTGGTTGTAGGTATTGGCAATTCATTATTGATGAAATGATGAATTAATTTTTCTAATGATCAATTCAAAATAAAATCATTATAGAACTGAGGGTTTATCAGGCAGAATCTGTTTCTTTACCTTGTTGGTAGTAGCAGAGATGCATGAGACGCAGATTATTGGATTACTTTGGCTTATTGGTATTATTGCCGAGGCTATGACGGGCGCTCTGGCGGCGGGTCGCAAGCAGATGGATTTGTTTGGTGTAGTGATCATTGGCTGCGCAACGGCGATTGGTGGCGGCACACTAAGGGACATTATGCTCGGCAATTACCCCTTAATTTGGGTTGAGCACGTGAATTACCTTATTGCGATTGCATTCGCTTCTTTGCTCACTGTCGCTATCGCTCCTGTGATGCGTTATCTATCTAAGTTGTTTTTAGCTATCGATGCCTTAGGCTTAGCCGTGTTCTCCATCGTGGGCGCGCAGAAGACCTTAATGTTGGGATTTAGCCCAACGATTGCCGTGGTGATGGGATTGGTGACGGGCGTTTTTGGTGGCGTTATCCGCGATATCCTGTGTAATCAAGTGCCTTTGATTTTTAAGAAAGAACTCTACGCAGTGATTTCACTACTGACGGCAGGCTTGTATATCGTCTTAAAAGCCTATCAATTAACCGAGTGGATTAATCTAGTTATTTGTCTGAGCGTTGGTTTTAGCCTGCGGATGTTAGCGCTGCGCTATCATTGGTCTATGCCGACCTTTGATTATCAGGCCAATGGCGATCAGCACACACATTAGATCGTAAAACCAAATCGTAGAAATACAAACGTAAAACAAAAGGGCAGCTAAGGCAGCCCTGTTTTTTAGCGGTAAATTACTGCTGTGCTTGAATGGTTTTCAGCGCTTCAAGTGCGGCATCATAGTTAGGATGCTCGGTGATATTCGGAACTAACTCTTGGTATTGGAGTTTACCTTCGGCATCTATGATGAAAATAGCTCTCGCGAGCAAGCCGTAATCTTGAATCAACAAGCCATATTTTTCACCGAAATCACGCCAGACAGAATCGGATAGTACTTTGATTTTATCTACGTTTTCTACTTTGCAGAAACGTTTCTGTGCGAAGGGTAAATCGGCACTGATGGTTAGCATGACCACGTCATCGGAAAAATGGCCCACTTCGCTGTTGAAACGTTTAGTTTGTAGTGCACACACGCCCGTATCTAAGCTTGGTACGGCACTTATCAGCACGGTTTTACCCTTAAAGTCGCTTAGCATGACAGGCGCAAAATGATCATCAACCACTTTGAATCCTGGCGCCATTTGCGACAGCTTAGGTAACTTGCCTTCCAAGGTGACGGTTTTTTCACCCATAAGAACCTGGGTTTTCTCACTGGCAAGCGCATTGGGACTCATCAGCACTAAGCCATAAATGCAGCTGGCGGCTAAAAATGATACGTATTTTTGCATTGGATTTCCTCGCACATAAATATCTGTGCCTTCGCTAATATCTGTCCTTTAAGGTACGCTAAAATGCTACGCGGAACCATAAAAAAAGGCCGGCAATTGCCGACCTTGGTTATTCATTTAGGGTTATTTGCTGAGTGGCAATTCTTTGACATGAATATCCATTTGTGGGAATGGAATACCGATATCGGCGGCATCTAATGCATTTTTGATTTGCTCAAGCAGTTGGAAACGAGCCGTCCAATAATCAGCCGTTTTTACCCAAGGGCGAACCACGAAATTAATTGAAGAGTTCGCTAATTCAGCCAGTCCAACTGTATATGATGGATCTTTTAACACATATTGGTTGTTGTCTAAAATCTCAGTTAAGATTTTCTTCGTGAGTGCGATATCGGCAGAATAAGACACGCCAATCACTAAATCGATACGGCGAGTATCCATTGCCGAATAGTTAGTGATAGTGCCATTCATGATGGATGAATTTGGCGCCACAATAACCTTGTTGTCTGGCGTGCGAAGTTTGGTTGAGAATATAGTAATTTCATCAACAGTACCGGCAATGCCAGCGGCTTCAATATAGTCACCAACGCGGCAAGGGCGGAATAACACCATTAACACGCCCGATGCGAAGTTAGACAGAGAACCCTGTAGTGCTAAACCCACCGCTAAACCAGCGGCACCGATAACGGCGACCAATGATGCGGTTTGTACGCCAATTTGGCCTAAGGTTGCAATCACAGCGAAAACAAACACAATTGCCCAAGCGAGGTTTGCGACAAATGAAACAACGGTTGGATCAACTTTACGGCTGTTCAGTAATTTACGAACCAGCTTTTGCGCTACGCCGGCAAAGTATTTACCAACAAAGAAAATGATAATGGCAAATAAAACTTTTAAGCCATAAGTCACAATCAGATCCGGTGCTTGCTTTAATAAACCTTCAAGGTTTTCCATTGAATAACTCCCTAAATATACGCTAACTAAAACTATTTATTATTGACGATAAATTGTACTCGTCGATTTAAACTGCGCCCTTCGCTAGAACGGTTGTCCGCTACAGGTTCAGATATACCTTTACCCATTACGGTAAAGCGATTTGGATTAAAGCCATAATCATCAACCAAAATACGTTTCACATTTTGAGCGCGCTGAAGTGACAGCTGATAATTAAACTCAGGCGTGCCAACGATATCTGTGTGACCCACTAAGGTTAGTGCGACATCATTCGCTGCTAAATATGCTTTCACTAAGGCTAAAGTTTTCCATTGCGAAAAGTCAACTTCGGCAATGGCAAATTCAAAATACACCACAGCGGTAGAAATATTATGACAATCTGCGCTGAACTCAGCATTGGGATTACTCGTACTACAATCTGCTGATGCAGTCGCTTCCACCTCGACCTCTTCAACACAGCCATTGGCCATTACTTGCGTGTCTGGCGCTGTGTTAGGGCAGGCATCTTTGATGTCAGGCACGCCATCTTGGTCAGTATCAGACCAAGCGAATACCTGCGATGTTAGGCTTAAACTTAATAGTAAAATTACCAGCTGAATCCATCGAGATTGGGAGTTTTTCACTACAAATCACCTATTGAACGATAAGTACTAGTCAAAATTACTAAAGTGAACGCATGATTGCAGCATGACCATCTTAGTGCGGCATTCTATCGACTTAGGCGCATTTCGCCAAGTGAAACGCGCTCACGTGTCGACTCGTCGACAGACATATATCGGCAATATCTTGAGTATGTTTATGTTTTTATGAGTTCTAGCAACTATTCAGATTATCACTTCGCTCATGTATTCACGTTTGAAGTCAGTAAAATGCTTAGTAAGCATGATGATAAACTATACAAAATAAGCCTTTGGCGCTAGAGTCTTGAGCCAATTAAGCGCCAACCAAACCTTAAGTTGAGGACGAGATGATAGATTTACGCAGTGATACTGTTACCCAGCCAACAGCCGCGATGCGATTAGCCATGTCCAGAGCCGAAGTCGGTGACGATGTTTACGGTGATGATCCCACGGTAAATAGTCTGCAGGATATGGCTGCAGAGATGTTTGGCTTTGAAAGCGCATTATTTACCTGTTCGGGTACGCAGGCGAATTTATTGGCTTTGATGGCTCACTGTGAGCGCGGTGATGAGTATCTATGCGGCCAGCAGGCCCACAATTATAAGTTCGAGGGCGGCGGCGCCGCTGTCCTAGGCAGCATTCAACCCCAACCTTTGTTGAATCAAGTCGATGGCACCATTGCCTTGGCCGATATTGAAGCCGCCATTAAGCCTGACGATATCCACTTTGCCCGCACGCGTTTGCTCAGTTTAGAGAATACAATTGGCGGTAAAGTGATTCCGCAAAGCTATTTAGCGGACGCGCAGGCATTGGCCTTTCATCGCGGATTAAAAATCCATCTCGACGGCGCGCGAGTTGCTAATGCGGCTGTGGCGCAGAATATCGCGATAAGTAAGATTACGGCGCATTTTGATTCTGTGTCGATTTGTCTGTCCAAAGGGTTATGCGCGCCAGTTGGCTCATTACTCTTAGGTGACGAGCGTTTGATTAAGAAAGCGATTCGCTGGCGTAAGATGCTCGGTGGCGGTATGCGTCAAGCAGGGATACTTGCTGCTGCGGGTAAGCTTGCTTTAACTGAGCAAGTGCAACGACTGAGTGAAGATCATGACAACGCGGCGTATTTGGCTCGTCAGTTGGCAGAGCTGAGTGAGTTCGACGTCGATTTAGCCGCAGTACAAACCAATATGCTATTTGCCAAATTAGCGCCTCAGGTTGATGCGGATTTATTGGCAAAACACTGTCGAGCGGAAGGCATTCTGATAAGCCCTGGGCGCACGATTCGGCTTGTGACTCACAAAGATGTGAGCCGTCAGGACATAGATAAAGTGTTGCGTGTTGTTAAGCAGTACTTCACCGCCTAAACGATACTTGTTTTAAAACCTCTAAATGCCCGAGCTTTGCCTCGGGCATTTTTTATTGGCGGGTATAACCAGGTGTTGAATTATTGAACAATTAACTGTTGATTGGTAAAAACAAGCCTTAGACCACGGGCGAAATATGTGTGCTTATCTATACTCAAAACAACAAGGTTTTATTGCTAAGGTAAATTTGGGTTGAAGCCTAATAACAATACTAATAAAGGGGTCGATTATTGGACAAATCGGATCAGTGAATTAGAAATGCCCGCACTGTGTTCGACTGTTAAATCGCTAGAAAAGCTCGCCAAGGATGACGTTTCCTCTCTCGCATTACTTGGGCGTAGCGTGATGCACGATAACGCCTTAACCTCTCGTATTCTTCGAGTCGCCAATAGTGCTATTTATCATAAGGGGAGTAGCCAAATCTCCACCGTTAGCCGCGCCGCCATAGTGCTGGGTTTCGATGCGGTGCGAAATATCTGTATTACAGCTAAGTTACTTTCAAGCTTGTTGGAGAGTAAAAATCTCGCGCCCAATGTCTATCAAAGGTTAATTAAATTGATGGCCAAAGCATTTCAAGCGGCTATGATGGCGCGGATGATGTTGAGTCATCATGACGAGGAGATGCAGGAGGAAGCCTTTATTGCCTCTTTGTTGTATCACATCGGCGAGAGCGCTTTTTGGAGTATTGGGGGCGAATTTACCGAAGAATTAGACTTAACACTCAGCCAATGTGAAACGCCCGCCGAAGAGAGAAGTGCTACCCGCGAAGCCCTTGGTGCTTCTTTTTTGCAGCTCACCCAGAGTATTGCCCGTAATTGGGGATTGGGAGAGTTGTTGATCCAAGCATTGAATTATCCAGAGGAGCAGCGGCCAGATATTCGGGCTATTTTTCTTGCCGATAAGCTCTGCGACATTTTATCGCAACCCGTTCTCGATAAGCTGGAGTTAGCGAAACGTATGACTCAAGCGGCGAGTTTTACAGGGCTAGAAGAAAATGAGTTTTTGTTGCGGATGCAACGCTGCGCGAATGCGACCCATAAGTTGGCAGAAGTGTACGGTGCTAAAGTGTTACTCGATTACTTGCCCGATCCTAAACGTATTGTCGCCGCTGAACCCGATCTACCTCCCATTCCGTTAGATATGCCAGTCTATCAAGTGAATTTGAATATTCAGTTAGCTAAGTTGCGCGAATTGACAGGTTTTGCCATTAATAAAGCCGATTTCAATCAGATAATGCAGACGGTTCTTGAAGGTATTCTTGAGGGCGTAGGGGTTGACCGCTGCGGCGTATTATTGTTATCGCCCAGCCGTAAACAGCTCCAGCCTAGGGTGATATTGGGCCGTGATGCCGATGCGATAAAACAAGAGTTTATTATCGATTTGAGTGACAAACGTGGGCTATTTCATCAAGCGATGGAGCATAAGGCGCCACTTTGGGTGGATGATCCCAGTTCCAAAAAATGGCAGGAGCAGTGCAAGGAATTGCAGGCGCGGCATGTATCACGGCAGGGCTTTTTACTGGCGCCTTTATTGATCGACAGCAAAGTGATCGGGTTTTATTACGCTGATCGTGGCCCTTCACAAAGGGCGTTTGAAGAAGTGGATTTTCAAAGTTTTATCCACTTCTCCCAATTGGCGAATGTGTGTTTTACCGTGTCCTTAAGATAGCGTTTGCTTTTAGCAGCTTTATCTTAAAGCTGCTTTTTTTAAACCGTACAATTTGAAACCGAACAATTTGAAACAGCGATGCTATCTAAATCTCACTTTTATAAATTGCACGCTTTCGAAACAGTATTCTGAGGAGTGCGGCATCATTGTTTATTTGCGGCTTTGATCTCGGCGGTGATCTGTTTCGCTATCTCATTGGGGATTGGGAAACTTAAGTGGTATTGCGCAATTTTCCAGTTGCCATCGGTTTTGATCAAAGTACCGGTTCCTCGACTGACACCATAGGCGGGGCTATTCAATAACTCGTCGAACAATATGACGTCGCCATGTTGGATTAAATGCCGCTCCGTTAAATCATAGCGCCAACCTTTTGTAGGGCGGGAGTAATGTTCAAATTCCGCCATTCCCCAACGCTCACTCGCATCCGTCCCAATAAAAATGCCGTCTTTTCGGTACAGGGCAAAATACTTATCCCAATCGGCATCGCTTGAATATTGGTTGAGTAAATCCAACACCTGAGCTGCCGCTTGTTGATCTGGACTCGAAGCCGTTTGAGCGCTTTGTACTTGCGTATTTTGTGCTTGAGCGCTTTGTGTTGGCGAGTCCAGTGCCTGTGCGCTTACATTAAGGCCGCCGAGCATTAACGCACTGAGCAGTAACCCTAAGCTAATGCGAATAATATTAGTGGCACGACTGGCTTTAGTCGCGCGACTCATATTAGCGGCGCGATTAACAGTGGTACCTTTAACTGCGAATGCATGAGTGTCTTTGAGCATTTAGTGTGCCTCTACTTTTATGGGTTAATGCCAGTTTATCGGATCGAGTTGATAAAAGCGGCTCAGTTCCCGATACAAGTCTGGGTGTTGTTGGTAGAAATCCTCTGGCTTTTCAAAAAAGACTTCAGTAATAACGGCAAAAAATTCAGCGGGATTCGTCGCACCATAGTAATTAAATAATGAGGGCGTGCCAAAGTTCGCGCTGTGCTGTAATTGGGTGAAGGCTTTACTTAGCACTTCGGACCAAGTGCTGTAATCGGCAAAATGTTGCAGTATCGGCGCTCCATTAGCTTGGCCGTCTTCTTGATCGAGCTGATGGGCAAACTCGTGGATCACGACATTATTGCCATCGTGGGGATCTGCGGCGCCGTCTAAGGTATTTTTCCACGAGAGCACCACTTTGCCGTATTCCCAAGATTCGCCCGCCAGCACATTGCGCTGTTCCCACACAATACCGCTGGTGTCTCTATGTTGATTATTAACGATAAAGGCATCGGGATAGACCAAAATTTGTTTCAGTTTGGGGTAAAAGTCTGTTTTTCGATTGAGCAGCAGGAGGCACGCCTGTGCTGCGATAGTGACTCTCACTTCATCGGTGATCTCGAAATCATCGCAGCCAACAAACTCCTTTTCATCGATGAAGATTTGGATAAGCCGTTTGAGCTGTAGCTGTAAATCTGTCGGTAACGCATGGAAGTAAGGCAGTCTTTTTTTGAGAATGCTGCGCCATTCTTTTGGAAAAGGTTTGGCCGTGATCCGGCGGCGGTGCAAGGTTTTACGCCAACGACTTGAAAGTAGCCAAGCAATTGCCCCGACTCCGAGGATAAGCGTGATAACAATAGCGAGCATACTTTCCCTGTTCTAATCCTGATTATCTTAATATTAGCTAATGGGGATGAAGAGGGCTTAACTCAATCCTTTGCTGAAAAAAGAAACGTTTCTGCCGTCGCGATTGGCGCCTTAGGAATACCGAATGGGTTGGCCGAGGAGGGCTTCGGTGCGGTTACGCCCCGTCAGTTTGGCATGATAGAGGGCTTCATCGGCGCGATTAATTAAACTATTGGCATCTAGCTGTTGCGGTAGTTGCCAGCAAGTAATCCCCGCGCTGATGGTAAGTATGCCCGCATGGGGAGAGTCTTCATGGGGAATTTCTAGGCTGATGATTTTCTCCCGTAATCGTTCGGCAAATTGATAGACCTCCTCGAGATGACTCGATGGCAGCACTATCATAAATTCCTCACCGCCATAGCGGGCAAGCATGTCAGTTGGGCGTTTTAAGATGGATTTAGCGGCGTTAACAATGTTTTTCAGGCATTGATCGCCGGCGACATGGCCATATCTGTCGTTAAATTGTTTAAAGTTATCAATATCAAACAGAATAATGCCAAGAGGCATATTGTGATCCCTTGCATACTCGAGTTCTTTTTGGAGTTGTATGTCTAAATAACGGCGGTTGTAGCAGCCTGTTAGTCCGTCGGTTTCCGCCATTCCTTTAACCTGGGCCGCATAGCTTTTTAGGGTTTCTAAAGAGTTCACCATTTGCTGTAGTTCTAGGTTGTCAGTGACTGGCATGTGGGTGTCGAGCTTTTCGTTGGCGATAGCGTTCATGGCATCTCGCGTCGCCATCACAGGTTTGATAATGCCCTTAGTGATAAAGTGCCAGCTGGTGAGCCAGATGAAGAAGCAATACAGAATACCACTGCAGAAAATCAATATGATAAATGCGGTGCTGTCGCTTTTAAGTTCGCCGCCCGTTTGTTGGATTTCATTCTCGACTTGGTTGACCAGATTTTGAGTATAAGTCGCGACAATTTGCGCGGCATCGGCTTGGTACTCTAAATGCGCATTGGCGATATGCGTGCTTTTAATGGCCTTGCGGGACAGTTCAAACAGGTTATCTTCACCGACCATGGTCTGTTTTATTTGCGATAACAAATTGAAATATAAACTGGTATCCCCGCTAACGCCCTCGAGAATCGCCTCCATATTTAACAGCAGTCGCATCGCTTCTCTTTGGGTGCGGTTAAGCTCAACTAGATTGTCGATAATCTTTACCTGAGATAGGCGGGTAAATAAGTGTTCCCCCAAATGACTAAATTGAGACAATTGCTGGTTGGTATTGATATTCATCGCAATCTTGTCAAAGTTTTTCAGCTTAAGCTGACGCTCTGAATCGGCATTGATGCTGTGAAATTGGGTCTGCATTTCATCGGTAAATCCCGATGCCATTGAGGTTAAATTGGCTTGAATATTTGTTGCTTGTAAATTGGCTTGTAGGGCGGAATCGGTTAACTCGGCAAGTAATGGCAGCTGTTGTAAATAGTAAAGTTGGATATCTAACGCGTGATTCAATTCTTGCTTACTGACAGTAGCGGTTTCAATCAAGGCCAGTAATCGGGAGTCATTAATTAATAGTTCCCACTGCGCCGAGAGCTCACTCAATAGGCGAAGTCTTTGCTGTTCATTATCATAATGATTTAAACGTGCTGTGATGATTTGCAGTTTTTCACTGTTTTTTGCCAGTTGCAGCGCAGTGGTGACTTTAACAACATCCACTCCCACTAAATGCTCAATTTCTGATTTCAGTTGCTGTGACAGCAGTATGGCGACGACACCATTAAACAGCGCCATGCCCACTATGATATAGAAGGCTAAGGTTATTTTTTGTTTTAGGCTTTTCAGCGGTTTAGTGCTTGTCATTGGTTTTCTTGTCAATCGCAGGTACCTCTCCATAGGTATTTTGGAGGTGTTTTATCTCTGCACTTAGTTTAATGAAAATATCCTCGCTGTCAGCGGGCCTGCGGCTAGCGCGATAGCAAGCATGGCTGAGTTCAGGGTAAATCTGTCCCATGGCGGTACTGGTAAAATGCCCAAGTTCTAGCACTTTCGTTGACCAAAACATATTAGCGATGTGGCTTGCCTCGAATGCGCCCGCTATGGTCCTTAACGATTCACTTTTAAATTCGGGGGCGGTCACGACATCCATACGACAGGGATTACCGCCGCCGAGGGCATAAGCGTGTTGCGCCTCATAGGTGCCCATGTATTTGATGAGCCAATAGGCCGCTTGGGGATTTTTGCTGTCGTAGCTCACGGCAAAAGCATAGGCGCCGTTATAGGGATAACCGCCGGGCACTTGACTCACCGCAAGGCGTGCGCCGGGAATATTTTGTTCAACTTTAAAAGATTTGTACCACAAATTATTGTAGGCAAAAGGCCACATTGCCGCTTGCCCTGTGGCGATTGCATTGGCAGCCTCATTGAAGGCAAATTGCTCGTTGGCAGGCACGGCATAGGGCATTAATTCGCGATAAAGCTTGGCGGCTTTGATGGCCTCATGGTTGATAGTCGGCACTTCAAAATGACTGATCTTTTTTTGTTCATTATAAATTGGCTGCATCCAATTGCCGCCTAAGCTCCAGATCATGCTGGAAAATTCATCGTTAATATGTGGCTTATCACCCGACATTAGCGCCAAGCCATAAAAGTCGTGGGTTAACATTTTATCCGCCAACATAGTGCCCGCTTTACGGGTGAAAAACTGGGCTTGATCCCGTAACTCGGTTAAGGTTTTTGCTGGTGCGAGCGGGTAACCGAACTGGCTCTGAAAATGTGTTTTTTCAGTGTTATTATCGAAGAGGTCGGCTCGGTAATGATTACCCATCACATAGTTATTGTAGGGAATAGCATGGATTTCTCCATGGTAGGATAAGATGTTCAGTAGCGATGGGTAATAGGGTTCTAGGTACTTCTCCATTGCCTTTTCACCGTCGGGATCGTAGAGTTTTGCGAGTTCGACTAAAGGGACTGTGTAGCCATTGGCTGCCCATTCTTTTGCCCAGCCAGCTTCCATCGTCAGCAAGTCGTATTTGCCTGAACCTTGGAGTAAATCTTGGGTCTGCAAATTAAACATACTATCAAGTTCGGTGCTGATCACTTGCACTTTTACACCAGTTTTTTCAGTGAATTTAGGCAACATTTCTTGGGTTAAATAGTCGGTCCAAAATCCCTTTTCTGCGACTAAGGTGATGGGCGCTTTGTTCGTGAGCGGCGGGATTTGTGCCAATGAAAACTCAGCATAGCAGGGCATTAGAAACGCAGCGCTTAAACAAAGACAGATAAGTTGGTTTGGCTTTCGCAAAAAATACACCTTAACGTTACTGATTCACTGTGAATAAATAACACTTATTTATCATTCTGTACATTTAAGGATAGGTGTGATCAGCACTTATGCCGCGATTATATTGTGGTTTTTATCTTGGTTTTTTGTTCTTGAGTAAAAAAGCCGATAACCCGAGCTTAGCTGAGTTACCGGAAAAGGGTGGGAGTATTGCGAAGTGTTAACGGTTTTGGCGCTGTTGTTCTCGTAATTGCCTCAGGGCAATGGGCAGCTCGTAATGTTGTTCAATCAAGAATCGGAGCAGTTTCGATTTGGAGAGCGTGCTGTCTTGCGACAAGGTCGCGAGCTGGCTAATAGCCGCTTCGCTGAGTGAAAAGGTTGCCTTGCGATAGTGAGTTTTCGCCTCAACGTTTGCTGGCGATAAGACTTCTGTCCCTAAGCTCTGTTTATGCAAGATCAGTACATTGGAATGATTCAGCCCAGTGTCAGTTGTTATGTTAGTGAACGTTTGGTCAGCGGTTTTAGCGTTCGTTGTCGCTGTTTCAAAAGCGAAATGACTGCCTTTTGTCTTATTAGGACTTTGTCCCATTGCATATAAGTTGGCTGCCTCAATAAACTCATCTAACGAAAGCGACGGCTGTATGTTGCTAGATGGCATAGCGTTTTTCTTGAGGTCGCTGAGTCCCATTTTGCCCCCTTTGTTGAGTGGTAAGGTGAGAGGGTTGAGCTTGATGGTGCAAGCCATTATTGACCAAACAATTATTTATCAAACCATTGTGCATCTGACCTTTACCAGTACTCTGAGCAAGCTTTGCAGGGTGTAGGTTGTCTTCTAAACTCGCGGCGCAATCGACTTGGAACAATTCACAGGCAATAGTACGGATTTCTTCTGCGGCCTTTCCGCTAGGGTCGATTTCAATCACTGATAGTCCTGACTTTTCGCTGTCATCATACAGATTACGGCAGTAGGTTATTGCATCAAGGACGTTGATATCATAGGTTTTACAGACTTCTTTGGCTTCTAAAATTTGGTTAGCTTGATTCGGTAAACTTGGGCATTGGGTAATCACAAATGAAGCCTGTAGCTTTGGATTTATCATCTTACAAGTCGCGACGATATCGTCCATGTGGCTAACGGTTTTCAAATCGCGACGCTTAGGTCTTAAGGGCATTAAAATGTAAGCGGCGACAGACATGGTTGCACGTAGCGCTAAGTTATCTTGACCACCACAGTCGACTATGACGACATCATAATGTTGTTCAAGACTGAGCAAGTCATTACGGATCTTGCCGTAAAGCTGCACGCAATTGATGCTGGCCAATTTGGGATTATTGTTCCTTGCCTGGATCCAATCTGATGTGGTGCGTTGGGGATCGCAGTCCACCATAATGACTGAGGCATTGCATTCTGTGGTTAGAAAGACAGCTATGTTTTGGGCTAAACAACTTTTACCGCTGCCGCCTTTTTCTCCGCCGATTAACACTATCATGACGCATTCCTTAATTCTTTTGATGACCCTTGGGCAGCGAGTTGATGAGTTGGGAGCCACACCGTTTTTGTGCTCGAAATCGAATGTAAATCTTATGTTAACCTCAGTCAATTGGCTGATTTTTGACGGTTTTTGATTAAATTATCAGCAATGGTTTTTTGTCAGTATCTGGTCACGTGCCGTTAATTTGACAAGTAATAGTTGAGGAATAATTTGTGAGTGATATTTTTAAGTTTTTATTTTTAAAAGGTTTAATTTGAGTGGTATCAAGTTGCAGGCTTGTTTGTTGCAATCTATGCCTGTTCACAAAATCTGAATTCTGACTTTTTATTTCTCTATCGGTATAAATGTTAATTTTATATTGCTAAATGTTATTAATGAATCCGTGTAAAGAATCGACTTCTCAGTCGAAAGTGGTCTTGTTTGGTGAGGAGCTTGTCATCAAACTGCCAAATGCTGGCTTTATCATCTCTTAGACTGCCGTCTAAATCGCTTGCAATTTCAACCATGAGAGAAGGGATGCCAAATGGATATCAAAACTATTATGCCTATTAAGTTTGAACTCGTTGAAACAGCACCGCTATTCCATGAATTACTCAATCTGCGTAGTGCCGCTGGCCGCCCTTCGATCGGTGTTGAGCTTGCGGATGTGCAGGCACTGTTTTGGGTCTCTATCCGATTGAGTGACAATGCTGAAATGGAGCATGCTGGCGCGGGAGTCGCTAAGTCTAATCTGTTAGCTACGGCGTGTGTTTACGGTAATAAGCCTGGGCATTTGGCCATTGAAGATTTTATCGTGTTGCCTGAATACCAATCCTATGGGCTGGCGAAGATCATGCTTGAGCGAGTGATGGACTTTGTCGATGGACACGCAAGTTCTGGGACTTGTATCAGCATTACCGCCTATGGTGAGTCTGAACGCTTATGCTGTGAATATGGTTTTCAATATGCGCCATGCGCTAATTTAGGGCCAAATCTATTAAAGATTGTTGCTTAGGATTCAGCTGGGAATGTAGTTTGTGCGTTTATGGTACTCACCTTAAGTGTTGGATGACTTATGTGGGAGTGTTGTATGAGTTAACTGCGACATTGATTGGCTTATGTTGTAGCATCCGTGGGATTATCGGGACGACCTGCACGAGATAACAATCTATGGATCAGCAACTACTCATCGACGCTGTAAATCAAAAAATGCCCTTTGGTAAGTACGCTGGGCGTAAGTTACTCGAATTACCCGAACCTTATTTGGTGTGGTTCCATAAGCAAGGTTTCCCCCAGGGAAAACTCGGTGAGCAATTAGCCCTAATGTACGAAATCAAGCTTAATGGTTTAGAAGGCATGCTAAAACCGCTGTTGAAATGAAGTTCCCGTCTTTTAAGAAAAATACTGCTTTTGCGATAAGTGTTGTATTTCGTGATAGAGATTAGCGATTTATTGTTTTTAGCGTGCTTTAATGCAGCATATTAGCAAAACAAAAGGAACGCAGGCATGATGGCAAAATGGGTAAAATTAGCGGCGGTAGCGACTTTAGCGTTAGGCATGTCAAGTGCTTGGGCTCAAGGTGTCACCCACGAAGGTACTGTTGTTGATACGATGAACGGTGGTGGTTACACCTACGTACAAATTAAAGAAGCTGACACCACTTTTTGGGCTGCAGGTCCTCAAACTGAAGTGAGTAAAGGCGATAAAGTGGCTGTGGTTGAACAAATGTGGATGAACGAATTCACTAGCAAAACCTTAAACCGCACCTTTGATAAGCTGTTATTTGTCGGTCAAATCGATAAGAAGTAACAGTGGCGAGTGCGCTAACCTGTGCGCCTCTTTAATCCAACGGCTTCGATACCTTCGAGGCCGTTTTTGTTTTTAGCCTTCAATGCCGCAAAATCTGAGTCTATCTCGATTAAGCGAAACGCGGCAAAATAGCACTATTGCTAGCGGTTATTACTCAACAGAGAACACTTAAGTGACGGCGTTTGAACAGTTTGAGATCCAGCCTTATCAGTCATGTTATGCCCGAGAGGTTAGTGAGTTATTTCATCTTTGCGTGCATAACATCACCCATGCTCGTTATTCACAGGCGCAACTTGCAGCTTGGTCTGCGGCGCCAAGATCGGCTAAACATTGGGATTTGCGCTTAAACCGCTCGAAGGCGTGGGTAGTATTAGTCAAAGATGCAGCGACAGCTTCTTCAATGTGCTGCGGTTTTATCAATGTCGAAACCCATTTTACCCATCAAGGCTATGTAGATAGCTTATATATCCATCCAGATTATCAAGCTAAGGGATTAGGTGAACGTGCTTATCTTGTTTTAGAAGCGTGGGCTAAGGCGCAAGGCTATGCGCGCTTGAGAGTGGACGCCTCTTATCTCTCTAAAGGATTGTTTACCCGTATGGGATTCATTCAAATACAGCGTAGTTATCAGCAAAAACTAGGGCAAGTGATCCCTGGCTTCTATATGGAGAAGAATATTTAACGTTAGCTTACTATGGTTTCAACCAAAAAGTGATGTAAGGTATTCCACAGTAAAACATTAGCTTAACGCCGTTGAGTGACACGATTTAAGTTAAATCAGCACTATTTAACTTAAATTAGAATACGGTTAATCTTAAGCGATTAACAATTCAAGATGGAGGGCAGAGAATGAAGATCCGACTATTTACGCTATCGGATGTCTCGCAGCTGGCGGCGATCTTTGAGGCGAGTGTAATGCAAGGCTCTGGCGAGTTTTACTCGTTTGCCGAGCGCTCTGCTTGGGCTTATATCGAAGGTGAGATCCGCAGTGAGAACTATTGGCTCGAACGCTTAAAGGGCACCACGATTTGGGTTGCTGAAGCGGATAACATGCTGGTGGGATTTATCAATCTTAAGATCGGTGCCGACAGTGATGTTGAAGCCGCTGCCGAAGTGGAATGTTTGTTCGTGCATCCCGAATATGCCCGTTCTGGGGTGGCCACCTCTTTGTATTTTGCGTTGTTTGAAGAAGTTAAAATTTTAGCGCTGAAACGATTAACGGTTGAAGCATCCTATCTCGCGCGACCTTTTTTTGAGAAACAGGGGTTTCGCAGTATTCGTCGTAATGAACATAAGCGTTTTTTGAATGCGGCGGATAAAGCACAGGGCCAAGCCCAAGTCTTGGTTAATTTCAGCATGACACTCGCGCTATAACTCAGCGTATCAAGGTGCTGGTCTGGTTCGCTCAACGAGGCCGTTAGCACTGCTTTTATAACATCGCCTTATAACATGGCCATCAAAACGCCAATAAAAAACACTGCCAAAGATGACTTGTGGCAGTGCTTCTAGGTTTTCTAGGTTAGTGCTTATCAAGTTGGCATGTAATCACTTGCTCAACCGTTTGCTCAATGACTTACTTAATTGTTTACTCAATCGTTAAGCTGTTTTACTGAGTGGTTCAGTTAAGCCATTCGCTCGTATTACGCGTTAGCCGACAAGTCGAATACTAGTGCGGTGACTTGTCCGCTTGCTGCCGTAAAGTCGACACTGGCGAGTTGGGTCAGATGTGCGCCGTCCCCCGCCGTCAGTGTTGTGTCATTGATATCCAGCGTACCTTCAATCAATTGAACATACAGATGACGACTCGCTTGTTCGGCGGTTCTGGCCATCGTCACTTTTTCGCCTTCGCTCAACATTAAACGATATAAGGTCGCATCCTGCTGCACTTTCAGCGTGCCATTTTCACCGTTTGGTGTCACCACGGCCGTCAGTGGTGAACTCTGTTCGAATGCCTTTTGCTGATAACCCGCATCTATGCCTAAGGTATCTGGACGGATCCAAATTTGTAAAAAGTGTAGCGGCTCAGTATTAGAAGCATTGAACTCGCTGTGGTAAATGCCTTTACCCGCCGACATCAACTGAAACTCACCAGCAGGTAAAGTTTTGATATTTCCGAAACTGTCTTTATGGGCGATAGTGCCAGATATCACGTAACTGATGATCTCCATGTCTTTATGTCCATGGGTATCAAAACCTGCACCCGGTGCAACTCTGTCATCGTTGATGACTCTTAGGGATGAAATCCCCATGTGCTCTGGGTCATAGTAGCTAGAGAAAGAGAAGGTATGTTGACTCTTTAGCCAGCCTAAATCTGCTTGACCGCGATCCTGTGCTTTTCTTAATGTGATCATCTTGCTTCCCTTTTATTTGATGCGGTTAGCGAATACGTTATCGACAGCGAACTTGCCTGCACCTGAAACCGCCAATGACACTGTGGCTGCGAGTAGGGCGAGACCAAATTCGTAACCGTTGTTGGCAAGAAACAGACCGTTGCCTATGTGTACTGAGAAAATCGCTATTATCATAGTGAATGACAATACGAGGGCGGTTGGGCGAGTCAGCAGGCCAAGTAACAGGAATAGGCCGCCGAAGAATTCGCTTGAACCTGCCATCAGTGCCATTAAGTAACCTGGCGTCAAACCTATGGATGCCATCCATTGTCCAGTGCCTTCTAAGCCGTAACCGCCAAACCAGCCAAACAGTTTTTGTGAACCATGAGCGATTAAGATAATTCCGATAGGAATACGCAGTGCCAGTGGGGCAAGACTAGGAGCTGATTTGAGTGTTTTTGCGATGAGAGTTTTCATAGGGTATTCCTTATTTCAAATTATTTAACAAGTGGTTAAGAGTAATGTTTAATCTGTTTTAACTCAGTTCTTTAATCTGTTTCTAGCGTTAAATTACTTTGTTTCTACATCCGATTTCGGCAGTGAGTTCCGCAGAACCTCTCCATTGCTAAGCAGTGTAGACTTGACCTTTGGCAAAGAAAATCGGAACATTTTCAATGTATGCTTCAAATAATTTGAACATGAGGTTTTTATGTTGCCATCTATTAGTCTTGATGGATTAATCGTACTCGATGCCATTGATCGAAAAGGCAGTTTTTCCGCGGCGGCCGAGTCCTTATTCCGTGTGCCGTCGGCGCTGACCTACACAGTGCAGAAACTGGAGAGCGATTTAGGCACAAAATTATTTGAACGTAAGGGCCAGCGCGCCGAACTGACCTTAGTCGGTCAACTTGTGCTGCGCCAAGGGCGAGAGATCCTTTCGGCAACATCCAGACTCGAAGAGGCGGTGCGTCAACTCGAGACCGGCTGGGAGTCTTCGTTAACTTTAGCGATTGATACCGTCGTGCCGGATTTACCCCTATTGCAGTTGATCGGGGAATTTACTGACCTAGGTAAGCAAGTGACTGTGAATATCAGCGAAGAGTCCTTAGGTGGCGGCTGGGATGCGCTTTATTCGGGACGTGCCGATATTGCTATTGGTGTGACGGGTGAACTGCCAAAAGGTCAATATCATGTGGTCGAAATCGGTGAGTTGGAGTTTGTGTTTGCCTTAAATCCTGCCCACCCATTAGCGCAGCACGCCGGTCCTATTCCGACCGAGGCATTACTGCAATTCCCTTCCATTGTGGTGGCAGATAGTTCGACCGCCTTAGCGCAGCGCTCGAGCGGCTTATTTGATAGCCGTCAGGTGATCCGGGTGCCGAATATGCAGACCAAGATTAAAGCGCAGCAATTAGGACCCGGCGTAGGCTACATTCCAAAACACTTGATCTTAGATGCGTTGACGGCGGGAAGCTTAGTGGCTTGTCATGTGGAAATGCCGCGCCCACCCCAAGCTGTGTTTATGGCGTGGCGCAAAGACGCGCAGGGCAAAGCGCAGGATTGGTTTACTGCGCGTTTACCGCAATGTGATTGGCAATTTTAAGCTCAGGTTTGTTTAGCGCTTTGTAAGCAGCCACTCACTTTGCTCCTCACTGCATCAATGTTGACGCCATGAGGAGCATTGGCACTTAACCCATACGTTGGCTGTGGCTGGTGTAATGCACGTGCTGTGACAGTAAATCAGACAGATTCGGTGAGCGATTTAAGAATCGAATAAAGGCCTGTGGCAACGTCAGAGACTCCATCGACTCCTGCCAGCGAGCTTGCAGCAATGGATGATAGCCTTCCTTACCCGCAGCAGTGTAAGACGTCGATACCCCGACATACAGTGACTCAGGCTCAACGGGATACCAAAGGGATTGGCTGTCCTGCTGCATCATCTCCAATCTGAATAAACGCTCGCCCAGTGGACGCCGCCCATCGTAGTAATACCGTAGGCCATAGGTGTAAGGGAAACTACCCGCACCTGTGCCTCGGACACTGTTGTTGGTTGCCGCGTTAATCGCCGATTCGAGCGCTTGATAGAGGAATTGACCTTGAATTTCATACTTAACTAATGGCAATTCGAAGGGCAGCAATTGCCCCATCACATCCGCTAGTGTCAATTGTCCTTGGGCCACCGACTGGCGTACACCGCCGGCATTATGCAGGGCAAAGTTCACCCTAGGGTCGACAAGCTTAGCTTCTTGGAACATGCTGCGACTGACCCAAGGCGCAATTTCACTGCCGTGGGGCAGGGCCTTAGACGGCAGGCGCGTATGGACTAAGTTTTTTGGCACTAGTGCTAAGACTTTGTTTTCCATCTCTGCGATGGCGGGTTTGTAGATGTCTTGGATCACGCCATCAATATCGGCATCGGCATCATCCCAAAGGACATTTGGATGCTGACTGAGCTGTTGGCGCACCGCTTGGTAATCTTGGTTATCGACGGTCGTGTTAGCACTTAAGATAAAGTGCTGATCCAGCATGAAGTAATTGCCGCCAGTTAAGCTCTGCACTTTACCTTCAGCATCAAATGTTATCTCGGCTAAGCCGACGACTTCGGCATATTTCCCCGCGTGCACTATCGGTGTGTTATTGATGACTTCACCGTAGGGTAGATTGCTCAAACCTAAGGCGCGAAAATCGCCCTGTAGCGTATGCGTGTGACCACCTACGATCAGGCTAATACCCTCGACTTCGGCCGCAAGGCGCTTATCTTGATCTAAGCCTAAGTGGCTGAGCACGATAATATGTTTGATTCCTTGATTTTTAAGGTGCTCAACCGTGCGTGCGGTTGTGGCGATAGCATCGACAAAATGAGTGTCGGGATCGGGGCGAGCGATCTCTTTCATTTGATCTAAGGTAATACCGACAATGGCTAACGTCTTATCGTGGAAGGGCTTAAGCAGATATTTCGCGCGTTTTTGCTCATGATCATAATCTAAGATATTAGGCAAACCACGCAGACAACCGGGTTTGTTAAGATCTTCTTGGCTTAAATCCATGTTGCCCGCAAGCAATGGGAAATCAATCTGTTTAGCAAACTCGGCAAGTCTGGCGTTACCTTCATCGATATCGTGGTTGCCAATGACCATAGCATCGGGCGCTAACAGATTGAGTAAGTGGGCGTTAGCCTTGCCTTTAAAATGGCTGAAATAAAGCGTGCCTTGGAAGCTGTCGCCACCGTGCAGGAAAACAAACGGCGTATTGGTTTGTGCAGCAGCTTGACGTGCCTTAGTGATGTGGTGGCCTATGCGGGCATAACCACCGCTATGGCTGGTTACATCAAGCTTATGCTGGCCGAGGTTAAGACTAAATTGGACGCGGCAGGGCTCAAAATTCGAATGGGTGTCATTAATGTGCGCGAGTGAGAGTGTGTAGCTCTGTGTCATAACTTACCTCTATTACGGCGGGTGAGTATATACCCAAGCGACCTCAAAATGCGAGGCTCAGAGGGTTCTGAGTTATCCGCATTCTAAAAGAATAAAGGGAGCTAGGCTCCCTTTATATTAACAAGCACTAAACTGGCTTAGCCTTCAGCCGGATTTGGCTTCGTCATCATCGGATGCGGCTTCAAAATCACCGTCATCGGATAGGCGAATGCCTTTTTGCTTCATGCGCTTAGTCCAAAGTTTACGTGCTAATTGCTGCATATCGGTCGCGGGATCGTTTAAATCGACAATCTCTAATCCTAACATAGATTCGATAATATCTTCTTGAGTCACAATACCTTGGCTACTGCCGTACTCATCGACCACCATAGCAATTTGGGTGTTACGTTTAATCATACGCTCAAATAGTGGCAGAATTTTTGCGGTTTCAGGCACCACAAATAAACTCCGTTTAAGCTCACCAATCGATGCCTCTGGTGTGTAACGCTCAGCCAGCAACACATCGGTACGGGTGATATAACCGATAATATCGTCATGATCCTGATCGTATACTGGAATACGGGTAAAAGGCTTGTCACGATACTGACGTACAAACTCATTTTGAGTCAGATCCACAGGTAGCGAGAACATCACAGTGCGCGGTGTCATAATTGCTGTAACGGGCATATCACGTACCTTGAGCATTTGCGTCAGAATTTTCGACTCTTGCTCGTCAAGCTCACCGGATTCATGGCCGATTTTTGCCATCGCGCTCATTTCTTGTCGGATATATTGGCCTTCATCGCCTTTGCCCATCAGGCGAGTGACTTGCTGCGACATCCAGATCAGCGGTTTAGTGACACGCTTCATCCACGTCACGGCAACAGACACGCTCGGTGCGAGGCGACGCCAATGGTTGGCACCCAATGATTTAGGAATAATTTCTGAGAAGAACAGAATAATAAAGGTCAATACGCCCGAGAAAACACCCAACATATCGTCACCAAATACTTTCGCTGCTTGCGCACCCGCAACGGCAGCGCCAACGGTATGAGCGATAGTATTTAACGTAAGGATTGACACCAAAGGGGCTTCGACATTTTCTTTCAGTTTACGCAAGCGCGCGGCTGCGGCACTGTCAGTTTGTTCGAGTGATGCGATATAACTTGGGGTAACCGATAGCAGAACAGCTTCGAACACACTGCACAGAAAAGAAACTCCGACAGCGACAAGCACTATAATGATGAGGGTTAACATATAGGTGGAATTACAACTCCGTATTTTAGGCCAACATTAGCCCGTGGAGATTCTAGCATAGGTTAATTGAGTTACTGGCTAAAATTTATTTGCGTCTGTATAATTCGCCGCCCTGTTACAGGATCCGGTTTTGGTGTTGAGGTTAGCTATATGAGTGAAAAGAAGATCAATTTATTAGACCTTGATCGTAAGGCGATGCGCGCATTATTTGCGGACATGGGAGAGAAACCCTTTCGTGCCGATCAGCTCATGAAATGGCTATATCATTTCGGCGTCAGTGACTTCGAAGAGATGACCAACATCAACAAAGTGTTACGTCAAAAATTGGCGGCTCGCTGCGAGATCGTTGCGCCGGAAATTTCGAGCTTCCAAAAATCGACCGACGGGACGATTAAATTCGCAATCAATGTTGGTCAAGGCCAAGAAGTTGAAACGGTTTATATTCCTGAGGATGACCGCGCGACCTTGTGCGTTTCATCCCAAGTTGGGTGTGCCCTCGAATGTACTTTCTGCTCTACGGGGCAGCAAGGGTTTAACCGTAACTTAACGGTTTCTGAAATCGTCGGCCAAATTTGGCGCGTATCGCACTTTTTAGGTTTTGCTAAAGACACGGGCGAGCGTCCTATCACTAACGTAGTGATGATGGGTATGGGTGAGCCATTGCTTAACCTAGCCAATGTGATCCCAGCGATGGACATCATGCTCGATGACTTTGGTTTTAGCTTATCAAAGCGCCGCGTAACTCTATCAACATCGGGCGTCGTACCTGCGTTAGATAAATTGGGTGATGCGCTTGATGTGGCACTGGCTGTGAGTATCCATGCGCCAAATGATGAGCTACGTGACATTCTGGTCCCAATCAATAAAAAATATCCGCTGGATGAGTTTTTAGCGGGTATTCGTCGTTATATCGCCAAATCTAATGCAAACCGTGGTCGCGTGACGGTTGAATACGTGATGCTAGATCACATCAACGACAGCACAGAACAAGCCCATGAGTTAGCTAAGTTGATGAAAGATACGCCTTGTAAGGTGAATCTGATCCCATTCAACCCGTATCCCGGCTCGCCTTACGGTCGTTCATCTAACTCACGTATCGACCGTTTTTCTAAGGTGCTAATGGAGTATGGTTTTACAGTGATAGTGCGTAAAACCCGTGGCGATGATATCGACGCCGCCTGTGGTCAGTTGGCGGGTGATATTCGCGATAGAACGAAACGTTTAGCAAAAAAACGCATGCAAGAAAACCAGATTTCAGTCACAATGAATTAACTCTTTGTTTGCACAGATTTATAGGCTCGCCCATGAAGCATGGATTGCCAAGGTTTTCGTTGATTTTAACCCTGTCATTATTGATGACAGGGTGCGTCACTGAGCGTACTTATACTGGGACAGATATCCCTGTTTCTGAACGAAAGTTAGACAAAGTCGCCGCCGCGCGCGAGCGTTTGCAGCTCGGTTTAACCTATTTAAATCGAGGTAACTCGGAACAAGCCAAATACAATCTTGATAAAGCATTAGAATATGCCCCAGAGCTTGAAGATGTGCACACCGCTTTGGCTTATTACTATCAAACCGTGGGCGATTTAGTACGTACTGAAGAGTCGTACATGAATGCCATTAGTACCAAGGACGCCTCAGGCGATTCCATGAATAATTTCGGGGTGTTTTTGTGCCAACAAAAGCAATACAACAAAGCTGAAAAAATGTTTTTGGCCGCAATCGAAATGCCCAAATATACGCGAACGGCCTCAAGCTACGAGAACTTAGGTCTCTGTAGCCGCGAAGCTGGACAAGCAGAAAAGGCACGACAGTATTTTCAGATGGCGTTAAAGTATGACCCGAGAAGATCGGTGTCGTTGCTGGAGTTGGCAGAGTTAGAAGTCGACCAAGGTGATTTTATTCAGGCGCGAAACCAATTAGCGCGATATCACCAAGTGGCTGAGCAAACTCCAGAAAGTTTAGCGCTCGGAATCAAAATAGAGCAGGCAGTGAATGATGATGCCGCTGTGAAGAGATTTGGTATTTTATTGCTTGCCAAATTCCCAGCATCACCTCAGGCCAAGCAATACAGAGTTAATTTGCATCAATGAAAGATCATGAAATCAATGCGCCAGTTGAGTCGGTAGCACCGCAATCTATCGCGCTAGATGTAACGCTTGGAACCTTATTAAAAGCTGGCCGTGAAAAAATGGGCCTTAGTATTCAAGATGCGGCGGTTAAATTGCATTTACGCCCTCGTATTGTTGAAGATCTTGAAGCCGACAATTTTACCAATATTGCCTCATCCACTTATGTTCGTGGTTATGTAAAAAACTATGCCCGTATGGTCAGCGCGGATGCGGCTTTGATTGAAGCGTGTTTAGTGCGCCAAGTGCCTGTGGTGACTGAGCCTGCAATGCAAAGCTTTTCCCGTAAAACGACTTATCAAGCCCGCGATACGCGTTTAACTTGGCTGAGTATTTTAATCGTTATTGTGTTACTCGGCTCGTTAGTCGTCTGGTGGATGCAAAAAACGACTTTGTTAAGCACTATTGATGTATCGAAACCCACGGCAGAAGAGGTCGCCGCCGCGAACCAAACGCTACCTGGTGACGTACTATTGACCGAAACCGATGCGAGTCAACAATTGACCGACATCGCGGCTAACGGCTCTATGTCAATTGACGGCCCGATTAAAGATACCGATGCCAGCACTATTGATGTGAGCACTGGGCCTACTGACAATAATTATCCTCAAACGGTTGATACGAGTAATGAAGATGGTGGCTCGGCTAATGCTGCAACCACAGCGTCTCAAACGGCCTCTTCGGTAGCTGAACAGACGGTAGCTCAACAGACGTTTGTGCAACAGCCTGCAACTCAGCCCGTTGTAACTGCAACGCCTTTGCCTGTTTCAACATCGTCAGCCACAACGACCAATACTCTGGTGGCCGCTGCCGGTGAATCAATTATTAAGGTACAGTTAACGGGTGATTGCTGGATTAACATTGTCGATGCTAAAGGTAAAGCGTTAGTCGATGGTGTGAAAGGCGCTGGCGCCGCAGTGCAAGTGAGTGGTGTACCACCATTTAAAATTATTCTAGGTGCGCCGCAAGTGGCGACATTAAGCTTAGATGGTCAAATGGTTAGCTTAGCTGATGTCCCTAAGGGACGTGTCGCGCGCTTAACCTTACCTAAGGTTTAACGACCACCTAATGATCTACAGCACGTACCGAAATAGAGCATATTAAGCATGTATAATGAAACTCCCATAAAAAGACGTCCTTCCACCCGCATTTATGTGGGTAATGTACCGATTGGTGATGGGGCGCCGATTGCCGTTCAGTCAATGACCAATACTAAGACCACAGATGTTGAAGCGACAATCGCTCAAATTCGTGCCTTAGAAAAAGTGGGTGCCGATATAGTTCGTGTCTCAGTACCGACTATGGATGCGGCAGAAGCCTTTAAACTCATTAAGCAAGCGGTTAAGGTGCCTTTAGTGGCCGACATCCATTTCGATTATCGCATTGCCTTAAAAGTTGCTGAGTACGGTGTCGATTGCCTGCGTATTAATCCGGGCAATATCGGCAACGAAGAGCGTATTCGCAGCGTGGTGGAATGTGCCCGTGACCACAATATTCCTATCCGTATTGGTGTGAATGGCGGTTCATTAGAGAAAGATCTGATGGACAAGTACAAAGAGCCAACGCCTGAAGCCTTGCTCGAATCGGCCATGCGCCATGTCGATATTCTGGACCGATTGAACTTTGACCAATTCAAGGTCAGCGTGAAAGCCTCCGACGTGTTTTTAGCGGTTGAATCCTATCGTTTATTGGCAAAACAAATCCGTCAACCTTTGCATTTAGGCATTACCGAAGCGGGCGGCGCACGCGCGGGTTCAGTTAAATCGGCAGTCGGTTTAGGCATGTTATTGGCCGAAGGTATTGGGGATACGCTACGTATTTCCCTTGCGGCCGATCCCGTCGAAGAAATCAAAGTCGGTTTTGATATTTTAAAGTCGCTGCGTATCCGTAGCCGCGGAATTAACTTCATCGCCTGCCCATCTTGCTCCCGTCAAGAGTTTGATGTGATAAGCACAGTCAATGAGTTAGAGCGTCGCCTCGAAGACGTGACTACCGCCATGGATGTGTCTATCATCGGCTGCGTTGTGAACGGCCCAGGTGAAGCCTTAGTGTCGCACATCGGCTTAACCGGTGGGCATAATAAGAGCGGATATTATGACGAGGGTGAACGTCAAAAAGAACGTTTTGATAACGACAATATTGTCGATTCCCTCGAAGCGAAAATTCGCGCTAAGGCCAGTCAAATGGCGAACCGTATTCAAATAAAAGACACAACTGAGTAATATGCATCTGCATTTGGGCATAGATTACGCCTAATGATTTTGAGCTAGGCCCCGAAACCGACGGGGTCGTTTTACGTTTTACGTTCAAAAGCCTATAATGCGTGACATTTTTTATTAATTTAGCTAAATCGGACGAGTCGATACAGTGGCAAAACAGATCCAAGCGATTCGCGGAATGAATGACATTCTGCCAACTCAAAGTCCTCTATGGCAAAAAGTGGAAGCGGTACTACGTTCGAGCGTTAGTGCTTACGGTTACAGCGAAATCCGCACTCCAATAGTGGAAAATACCGATCTCTTTAAACGCTCTATCGGTGAAGTAACTGATATTGTTGAAAAAGAAATGTATACCTTCGCAGATAATAACGGTGACAGCTTAACGCTGCGCCCAGAAGGTACGGCATCGACAGTGCGTGCGGGTAACGAAAACGGTCTACTGTATAACCAAGAACAACGTCTTTGGTATATGGGCCCTATGTTCCGTCATGAGCGCCCACAAAAAGGTCGCTATCGCCAATTTAACCAATTTGGCGTCGAAGTGTATGGCATAGGCACGGCGGATATTGATGCTGAAGTCTTGATGTTATCAGCCCGCCTGTGGGAAAAACTCGGTATTAGCGATCACGTATCGTTAGAGCTGAACACCTTAGGCGATCCCGCTGAGCGCGCGGTTTACCGTGATGCCTTGATTGCGTTTTTAGAGCAGCATAAAGACGCGCTCGATGAAGACAGCAAGCGTCGCATGTACAGCAATCCGCTGCGGGTATTGGATTCAAAAGATCAAAATGTCCAAGCTATTTTGGCTGGTGCACCTGAGTTGATGGATTTCCTCGGTGAAGAGTCCAAGACACATTTTTCACAATTGCGTGAACTACTTGATGCTGTGGGTATCAAATACACCATTAATCCGCGCCTTGTTCGTGGTTTAGATTACTATAATCGCACTGTATTTGAATGGGTTACATCGAGTTTAGGCTCGCAAGGTACAGTACTTGCGGGTGGTCGCTATGACGGCTTAGTCGCCCAGTTAGGCGGTAAAGATACCCCAGCAGTGGGTTTCGCCATGGGCTTAGAGCGCATAGTCTTGCTGCTTGAAACCTTAGAACTGAACAAAGATATTCCGCCAGAAGTGGATGTGTATGTTACTGCTATGGGTGATAGCTGTCTGGTTGAAGCGATTAAAGTTGCGCAGGAATTACGCAGCGCGCTGCCAAACCTTAAAGTGATGAGTCACTGCGGTGGCGGCAATGTGAAAAAACAAATGAAACGTGCCGATAAAAGCGGTGCAGCTGTCGCCTTACTGATTGGTGAAGATGAACTGGCCGAAGGCATGGTGACAGTGAAATATTTACGCAATGATAACGAACAACAACGGGTAGCTCGAAGTGCCTTAGGCGCATTTTTGGCTGAACTGGCCATTAAGTAATAGATCATATAAGGGGACGTGCGCGTGGAAATTTATAGCACAGAAGAACAACAAGTTGATGCTATCAAGCAGTTCTGGAAAGACTATGGTACCTCGATTTTTATTGGGGCGGTCGTTGGTTTAGGCGGCCTGTATGCGTGGAATTATTATTCTGACGTTAAAGTGGCTCAAGCGGAAGAAGCCTCAAAAGCTTTCCACGAGTTGACCACTAAATCAAGCGACGAAGCCGCTATGCTGGCGGGTGTGGCTGAGTTTTCTAAAAATCATGATCAAAAAGGTTATCAAGCGCTACTAGAACTGATCGTGGCAAAAACTGCGGTAGAAGCTAAGGATTACCCTAAAGCTATCGAAGCCTTGAACAAGGTTATTGCGGCTAAACCAGGTGCTGGTTTAGATATGATTGCCACTTTACGTGTTGCTCGAGTTCAAGCCGAGCAAGGTCAAATAGACGCTGCTCTGGCAACCTTAGAGCAAGTTACAGATAAAGCCTTCTTCGCCCAGCGCGATGAACTAAAAGGTGATTTCTTAGTACGTCAAGGTGAAGTTGAGAAAGCGAAAACAGCTTATCAAGCTGCCATGGACAATGGTGGTGTGGTGACAAGCCCAGCGCTTAAAATCAAACTTGATAGCCTAAATCAGGCATAAGGGATCCCTTGATGAAGTCTTGGTGCAAAAACCTGCTAGCCGCCGGATTAAGTCTGGCCATGTTATCCGCCTGTTCGTCGAGCGATGTTGAAGACGAACCTGTCAGTGAGTTAACTGCCATTCAGGCGACAGTGTTCCCTGAAGTAAGTTGGAGCGCCTCTGTCGGTGATGGTGTAGGTGATTATTACTCTCGCCTCGCTCCTGCCGTTCGTTATGGCAAAATATTTGCCGCCGATCGTTATGGTGAAGTCACCGCGTTTGACGAAGCGACGGGCGAGCGCGTTTGGACTAAAGATTTTAGCGAAGAATTTCGTGATAACGCCTTAGCAAAAAACAAAGGTGCGCGAATCGCCGCTGGCGTAACTGCTGCGCGTAATAAAGTCTTTTTAGGGGGAGAAAGCGGGCTGTTAGCCGCGCTGAACGCCGAAGATGGCCAAGTGTTATGGCATGTGATTGCGGGCGGTGAATTACTGTCAGCACCAACGGTTGCCGATGACGTCGTGGTTGTCAGCACCAGCTCAGGTTCACTCGAAGCCTTTAACGTCGATACTGGCGCTAAGCTGTGGGTGTACGAAATGCAATTGCCAAATCTGACCCTGCGCGGTACAGGTTCTGCAGCTTATGAAGCGGGCGGTTTCTTTATCGGTACTGCCGATGGCAAAGTGGCTGTTGTGATTAAAAACAATGGTCAAGCAGCATGGGAACAGGCGATTTATAATCCAACGGGCGGTAACGAGTTTACCCGTATGGCCGACGTGGATATGACGCCGCTGATCCTTGGCGACAATTTATATGCGGTGAGTTACAACGGTAACTTAGTGTCGATGGAATTACGCACGGGTCGAGTTGTGTGGACACGTAAGTATTCTAGCTTTAACGAGTTAGCATCAGCGGGCTTAAGCTTGTTCCTTGTTGACGACCACAGCCGTATCTACTCAGTTGATAAGCGTAACGGTCTAGAGCTGTGGAGCAACTCTGAGTTAGCTAACCGCACTCTGACGTCACCAGCTGTGTATAAAGACTATTTAGTTGTGGGTGATTTCGAAGGTTATTTACACTTCATCGATCGCAGTACAGGGACGATTGTCGGTCGTGTCCAAGTGGACAGCTCTGGATTATACAGCCAGCCATTAGTGGTTGACGATAAAATCTATGTTCAAGGTCGCAGTGGAAAGTTAGCTGTTGTAACACTTCCATAGTTAAAAGTGTTATCCTTGTAGAGCCCCTGGAAGTGTGTTCCGGGGGCTTTTTATTGAAAAGTTTTTTAGAGGCAAAATCATGATCCCTGTAGTGGCCCTTGTTGGTCGGCCGAACGTCGGTAAATCCACCCTATTTAATCGCCTTACGCGCACGCGTGATGCGCTGGTTGCTGACTTTCCTGGCCTAACACGTGACCGTAAATATGGTCGAGCATTCTTATCCGGCTATGAGTTCATTGTGGTCGATACCGGCGGTATCGATGGCACTGAAGAAGGGATCGAGACGAAAATGGCTGAGCAATCCCTTGCCGCCATTGAAGAAGCCGATGTCGTTCTATTTATGACAGATGCGCGCGCCGGTTTAACCGCTGCAGATCTGTCGATTGCACAGCACTTACGTAGTCGTGAAAAGACCACTTTCGTGGTTGCGAACAAAGTTGACGGTATCGATGCCGATTCGGCCTGTGCCGAGTTTTGGTCTTTAGGTCTAGGTGAAGTTTACCAAATGGCGGCGTCTCAAGGACGCGGCGTGACCAACATGATTGAATACGCATTGACCCCTTATGCCGAAGCGATGGGCATTGTGCGTCAAGGCGAAGACGAAGTTACTGAAGAGCGTGAATATACCGAAGAAGAAGCGGAAGCTGAGCAAAAGCGTCTGCAAGATTTGCCTATCAAGCTGGCGATCATCGGTAAACCTAACGTCGGTAAGTCAACCCTGACTAACCGTATTCTAGGTGAAGAGCGCGTTGTGGTATTTGATGAGCCCGGCACGACCCGTGACAGTATTTACATTCCAATGGAACGTGAAGGTCGCGAGTACGTGATTATCGATACCGCGGGTGTTCGTCGTCGCAGTAAAGTACATCAAGTCATTGAGAAATTCTCAGTGATCAAGACTTTGAAAGCGGTTGAAGATGCTAACGTGGTGTTGCTTATCATCGATGCCCGTGAAGGTATCGCCGAGCAAGATTTAGGTTTGTTAGGTTTCGCGCTCAATGCGGGTCGCGCTTTGGTTATTGCCGTTAACAAGTGGGATGGTATTGACCAAGGGATTAAAGATCGAGTGAAGAGCGAGCTTGACCGTCGTCTTGGCTTTATCGACTTTGCCCGTATTCACTTTATTTCTGCGCTGCACGGTACAGGTGTTGGCCATTTATTTGAATCGATTGAAGAAGCTTACGACAGTGCTACGCGCCGCGTCAGTACTTCTATGCTGACACGTATCATGCAAATGTCGCAGGACGATCACCAGCCGCCATTAGTAAATGGTCGCCGTGTGAAGCTCAAATACGCTCACGCCGGTGGTTACAATCCGCCAATCGTGGTGATTCACGGTAACCAAGTGAGTAGACTGCCTGACTCGTACAAGCGCTACATGATGAACTACTTCCGTCGTTCATTGAAAGTGGTGGGTACGCCAATCCAGCTGCGTTTCCAAGAGGGTGATAACCCATTTGAAAACAAGACTGAGAAGTTGACTATGAGCCAAGAACGTCGTCGCAAGCGCGCACAAAGTCATATCAAAGACAGAAAAACCAAATAGTGTTTTTTACTAGACACATTTGAAACAAAAGGAACCTTAGGGTTCCTTTTGTGTTTTAAGACTATTTCAGCGTCATGTAGATTTATTCGAGCGGCTTTATCTGAGTGACGGTTGAAATCACTTGTCCATGGCGCAAGCGGGTTTGCAGGCTATCACCGATTGTCAGCTTATCCGTGGAGTCGACCACTTGATTGTGGATGTCAGTGGTGATGCTGTAGCCACGGCTCAAGGTCGCAAGCGGGCTGACGGTTTCAAGTTGATGGGCCGCGTATTTTATCCGTTGCTCACTTTGGCTCAGTTTGTCCTGTAATGCATCCTGTAAGCGACTCGCAAGATAACTTAGGCGGTTGCCCTCAATGGCGAGCTTATGCTTGGGAGATTGCTGTTCAAGGCGACTTGCGAGCAACTGCTGACGGCGGCTGAGTATGTGCAAGCGATTCGACAACGCCGACTCCAGTCTTAATTGCATCTCATCGAATCTTTGCTCGAACTGCTGCAGGGTCCGTTTGGGATCTTGGCGCTGCAGTCTGTGCTCAAGCAAACTGAGTCGTCTTTCTTGCTTAAGTTGATAATGTTTCGCACTTTGTTGCAGGCGAGATAAAGCTGTTGCGAGTTTTTGCGCCTTATTGTCGCTATCTTGGGATAACAACTCGGCACCTGCAGATGGTGTTGGGGCGCGAATATCAGCAACGTAATCACTGATGGTGGTGTCGACCTCGTGGCCGACGGCGCTGACCACGGGCAGGGCGCTGTTATAAATTGTGTGGGCGAGGGCTTCGCTGTTAAAACACCACAAATCCTCAAGCGAACCGCCGCCGCGGGTAAGCAGTAATACGTCGACCTCTAAACGCTGGTTGGCGATATTGATTGCCTGACAAATACTCTGCGCTGCAGTTTCGCCTTGAACCTGAGTCGGATAGATAATGACTTCGATTGAAGGGTCGCGCCTTGCGAGTACGTGTAAGACATCGCGAATCGCTGCGCCGGTTGGCGAAGTAATAACGCCAATGCGTTGGATGTTTTTTGGCAGCGGTCTTTTGGTGTCGGCGGCGAATAATCCTTCGGCGGCGAGCTTCATTTTGAGTGCATCGAATTGCTGGGCGAGTAGTCCATCCCCTGCGGGCAGCATGGACTCAATCAATAATTGATAGTCGCCTCTGGGTTCATACACGCTGATCGCGCCTTTGACTAACACTTGCTGACCATTGATGGGCTTAAAGCTGACCGTTTGGTTACGGCCTTTAAACATGGCACAACGGATCTGGGAAGAGTGGTCTTTTAAGGTGAGATACCAATGACCTGAGCTGGGGGAGGAAAAGTTGGATATTTCGCCATTGAGCCAAATTTTACCCAGTTGTCCCTCGAGAATTTGTCTGACTTCACCATTGAGTCGCGAGACAGTATAAATATTGTTTTTGGCGCCTTGCATCGAATTACTCAATTAAATGGGGATATTTGCTATTTTCCATTTACCAGTGCCGATATGCAAGGTATAATCCCGCCGCAATATTTCACCTCTAAATCCTACTCAACTGGGGAGATGTTGCATATGCTACGTTTAATTAAAGAAGCGCTTACTTTTGACGATGTGTTGCTTGTTCCTGCGCATTCGACTGTACTCCCAAATACCGCCATTCTTAAAACTCGCCTGACCAATACCATTGAATTGAATATCCCACTTGTGTCTGCCGCTATGGACACAGTTACCGAAGCTCGTCTTGCGATCGCTATGGCGCAGGAAGGCGGTTTAGGTTTTATTCATAAAAACATGAGCATTGAAAAACAAGCCGAAGAAGTGCGTAAAGTAAAAATTTACGAAGCGGGCGTGGTTCAACAACCTGTGACTGTGACGCCATCTACGACCTTAGCCGATCTGAAAGTATTGACACTGAAGAATGGTTTTGCTGGTTATCCCGTGGTTAACGAAGCAAACGAGTTGGTTGGTATCATTACTGGCCGTGACGTACGTTTCGTCACAGATTGGAGCAAAACGGTAGAAGAAGTGATGACGCCTAAAGCGCGATTAGTCACAGTTGCCGAAGGCACTAAATTAGATGAAGTGCAAAAATTGATGCACTCACACCGCATCGAAAAAGTCCTTGTTGTCGATGATAACTTTAAACTGAAAGGTTTGATCACAGTTAAAGACTTCGAGAAAGCCGAACGTAAACCTAACGCCTGTAAAGATGAGTTAGGTCGTCTACGTGTTGGCGCCGCCGTTGGCGCGGGTGCTGGTAACGAAGAGCGTGTTGATGCACTCGTTAAAGCTGGCGTTGACGTTTTACTTATCGATTCTTCCCACGGCCATTCTGAAGGCGTTTTGCAACGCATTCGTGAAACGCGTGCTAAACACCCAACATTGCAAATTATCGGTGGTAACGTAGCTACGGCTGAAGGTGCATTAGCCTTAGTCGAAGCGGGTGTTAACGCAGTTAAAGTGGGTATTGGCCCAGGCTCAATTTGTACGACGCGTATTGTAACTGGTGTTGGCGTGCCACAAATCACCGCAGTTTCAGATGCAGCCGCAGCCGTAAAAGGCTTAGGTATTCCTGTTATTGCCGACGGTGGCGTACGTTTCTCTGGCGACTTAGCTAAAGCATTAGCGGCCGGTGCATCTTGCATCATGGCAGGTTCAATGTTTGCAGGTACCGATGAAGCGCCGGGCGAAACTGAACTTTATCAAGGCCGTGCGTATAAATCTTATCGCGGCATGGGTTCACTAGGCGCTATGTCTCAAGGTTCATCTGACCGTTATTTCCAATCTGACAATGCTGCCGACAAACTCGTGCCAGAAGGCATTGAAGGTCGCGTACCTTACAAAGGTAAGTTGAAGGAAATCATCCATCAGCATATGGGTGGCCTACGTTCATGCATGGGCTTAACCGGTTGTGCCACCATTCAAGAACTGAATGAAAAAGCCCAATTTGTGAAAGTAACTTCAGCTGGTATGGGTGAGTCCCACGTGCACGATGTGACTATCACTAAAGAAGCGCCGAACTACCGTTCAGGTTCTTAATCGTTTGATAAAAGGGGCGGCGATAAGCCGCCTCTTTGTAAAGCGTGTGATCCAATACTCAAGGCTGGCTATCGCCGCGTTGAGCAATGTTAAAACAATAGATGAGATAAAGGTTATCCATGAGCGATATTCATGAGCACAAGATACTGATCCTCGATTTTGGATCTCAGTACACTCAACTGATTGCCCGTCGTATCCGTGAAATCGGTGTGTACTGTGAATTATGGGCTTGGGATGTAACAGAAGCCCAAATCCGCGAATTTGCCCCGAACGGTATTATTCTTGCTGGCGGACCTGAAAGTGTCACGGCTGAAAACTCGCCGCGTGCGCCTGAATACGTCTTTACCGCAGGTGTGCCTGTACTGGGCATTTGCTACGGCATGCAAACCATGTCTGAGCAGCTGGGCGGTAAAGTTATCCAAGGTGTGGGCGAAGGTGAATTCGGTTACGCTCAAATTGAAATGCTAACAGATTCGTTGCTATTCAAAGGCATCGAAGATGCGGTTAGCAGCGAAGGTAAACCCTTACTCGACGTATGGATGAGCCACGGCGATAAAGTGTCGGCCATTCCTGAAGGGTTTGTGGCGGTCGCTAAAACGGATACTTGTCCCTTTGCCGCTATGGCAAATGAAGCCAAACAATTCTATGGCGTACAGTTCCACCCAGAAGTGACCCACACTCGCCAAGGTATGCGCATGTTATCGCACTTTGCCTTAGACATTTGTGGCTGTGCGGCGAACTGGAAACCTTCTTCTATCATCGAAGATGCAATTGAGCGCTTGAAGAAGCAAATTGGTGATGATGAAGTGATTTTAGGCTTGTCGGGCGGTGTCGATTCTTCGGTTGTAGCTATGTTGCTGCACCGCGCTATCGGCAAAAAACTGACCTGCGTATTCGTTGATAACGGTTTATTGCGTTTGAACGAAGCTGAGCAAGTGATGGAAATGTTTGGCGATCATTTCGGCCTGAATATCATTCATGTTGATGCGGAAAATCGCTTCCTCGATGCGATGAAAGGCGAAGCCGATCCAGAAGCTAAGCGTAAGATCATCGGCCGCGTATTTGTGGAAATTTTCGATGAAGAATCGAAAAAATGCGCTAATGCAAAATGGTTAGCGCAAGGCACTATTTATCCTGACGTGATTGAATCTGCTGGCAGCGCCACAGGTAAAGCACATGTGATCAAGTCGCACCATAACGTTGGCGGTTTGCCAGACGATATGGAACTGGGTTTAGTTGAGCCACTGCGCGAACTGTTCAAAGATGAAGTGCGCAAAATTGGTTTAGAGTTAGGTCTGCCATACAACATGCTTTATCGTCACCCGTTCCCAGGACCAGGTCTTGGTGTACGTGTATTAGGTGAAGTGAAGAAAGAATACTGTGACTTACTGCGCCGCGCCGATGCCATTTTCATCGAAGAACTGCATAAAGCCGACTTATACAATAAAGTCAGCCAAGCCTTTACCGTGTTCTTACCTGTGCGCTCAGTTGGCGTGATGGGTGATGGCCGTAAATATGACTGGGTTGTGTCACTGCGTGCCGTAGAAACCATCGATTTTATGACAGCCCATTGGGCACATCTGCCGTATGATTTCTTAGGTCGCGTATCAAACCGCATCATTAACGAAGTCGATGGCATTTCCCGCGTGGTTTACGATATCTCTGGCAAGCCGCCAGCGACGATCGAATGGGAATAAGTTAATTATCTGAATTAACGATTTAAAGGTGCCTAGTGCGCCTTTTTTGTTATTCATTCTGATTGAGATCACTGGCAAGGACCACTCGATTTCTCCCGCCGTTTTTGGCCTGATATAGCGCTTTATCAGCAAGGTTAATGATCTCATCTCTATTTAGGTGTTGATTTGCAACGGTTGCGATACCAATACTGACTGTGATGCTAAGGTATTGACCTGAATAGTGAAAATCACTTCTTTCAATCAGCGTCCTGAGTTGTTCGGCTTTGAGTTGGGCCGTATGACTATCGCAGTGTTTAAGCTCAATGAGAAACTCTTCACCTCCCCAGCGGGCAACTCTATCTTGTTTTCGTAGGCTCTTGCTGATGTGTTTTGCAAGCTTTGTTAATACATAATCACCCGCTGCATGGCCATAGGTGTCATTGATTTGTTTGAAGTGATCTATGTCGAGGATTAAGTAAGCACTGGGATTATTGTCGGTACTGTTTTCGACATTTTGATTGAAACTGCGTCGATTTAGCAGCCCTGTTAGCGGGTCGGTATTTGCGGCAATATTGAGTATTTGGTTTTTGGTGATTTGTTGTTGGATTAATTGATAGAGGCCGAACCAAGCGCAGAGAATGCCAAAGGTAAAGAGTAAGTCTTCGACTTCTTGATAGTAACTGGCTTCGAAGGTAGATAATTCATCCAGTATATTCATATTGTTACCTATGAATAGGCTCCCACAGCCAATTAACAGCCAAAGATAGATTTGACGGTTATGTCGCGTGTAGCTGATATAGAACATCATAAATAACCAAATGATAGAACGGATCAATTCAAGGCTGAGTTCGTAATAATTGATTTCGTTATTAATGGACTTGCCGTGCAGCATAATGCAAGAAAAGCCTGCACTTATGATCAGAATTAACCACTGCCAAAAGTATCGAGTCATTGGAGTATCGATGATAAAACCATAGGTAAAGTATAGTGTGATGGTAGTGTTATGCAGGGGGCTTGCATTGGAAATGCTGACTTTGTGATATGTAGGCGATTGGCTGTTATAATCCGGTTTTATTTTCAGGCTAATTAAATGAGCGTGTGAGTGGAGCAAATGCAGCAAGTTGAACAATCGCAGCAGGACGAACATTGGATGCAAGTGGCTATGTTGATGGCCGAGAAAGCCGAGGCCGAGGGTGAAGTACCTGTCGGTGCGGTTCTGGTCAAAGACGGCCAGCAAATTGCGACGGGTTACAATTTATCCATTAGCCAACATGATCCTAGCGCCCATGCGGAAATTTTATGTTTACGGGAAGCGGGGCGCTTGGTCGAAAACTATCGCCTGTTAGACGCGACTTTATATGTCACCCTTGAACCTTGTGCTATGTGTGCAGGTGCCATGGTGCACAGCCGGATCGCGCGGGTGGTTTATGGTGCTCGGGATGAAAAAACCGGTGCTGCGGGGACGGTAGTGAATTTACTGCAACACCCGGCATTTAATCATCAAGTTGAAGTGACATCGGGTGTATTGGCCGATGCTTGTAGCGCGCAATTGAGTCGTTTTTTTAAACGGCGTAGAGAGGAGAAAAAAGCCCTGAAACAGGCTCAAAAGGCGCTGCAAGCAATTGAGTAAACAGTGGTAAAAGCGACAGGATTAATCCTGAGACTGAATAAAAGTAAAGAAAAGTTTCTGACGATTCAAAATACGACGATGGCGAACTTTGAGTAAAGTACGACGACGCGCGACAGTATTGCTGATGGTTTTTCTTCTCATATTGACCCCATTTATTGTTATTATTGATGCCCTGCAGTGATGTATCGCAGGTCATAACCCCAAGACAGTAGCAGTTGCACTTGAGCGCAGCAATAGCACTGGTCAGATAAGCTGAACTAAGCGATGTTTTTAAGCGTAAACCTAAGTTGGATTCAGCCCAGTTAAGCCAGCTTGGATCTAGTTTTGACTCTAGCTTCTAAACCTAAGCTCACTGAGATCACTGAGCTTAGGTTTAGAAGCTCGGCTCTTGACCTAAGTGTGTAGAAATATAGCTCTAACGCTTGGCTCAGGCTATTCAAATTACTTAGGTTGTTCTGGGCTCAATGTTCCTGCGGGAATGGCGGGTTCTTCCGACGCAAGATCGCTCGGTTCTTCCTCGGGGTTTTGCTGTTTCGACTGATTATCCACCCAGACTAACGTGTCGTAGTAGCGGCGAATACTGTCGACGTAATGGACGGCTTCACTGCCACGGGCATAGCCGTAGCGGGTTTTTTGATAGTATTTACGCTTTTGCAGCAGTGGCAGCACTTTCTTTAAATCTCGCCACGCATTGGGATTTAACTCCATCGATTCAGCCAGCTTTCGCGCATCTTCAACATGGGCATACCCTATGTTGTAGGACGCCAGTGCAAACCACATACGTTGACTCTCGGGAATGGATTCCGGCAGACGATTGATCATATCGTTCAAATAAGCCGCGCCGCCGCGGATACTTTCTTCCGCATCCAAACGGTTGGTGATGCCAATTTCTTTTGCTGTAGGTTGAGTCAACATCATCATGCCACGAACTCCTGTTGCTGAGCGGGCATGGGGATTCCAATGGGACTCTTGATAGCTAGTCGCCGCAAGTTTTCGCCAATCTAAATTACCCGCATGGGTTTCGAATAACTGACGATAGCGGGGCAAGACGGTTTCGATGGCGCGGATAAATGCCCGAGTATCGACATAATCGAAGCGCTTCACATGGCCAAAGTATTTTTCGTTGAGATGATCGAGCGTGCCAGCCAGTTTTTCTTGGTGCCAAAAGGCCAGTAATTGGCTCATGAGTTCATCACTGCGGGTTGGTGGCAACAGCCAGACCACATCGAGCTTTTCTTCAAGTACGGGGCCTGAACGTAGATCGGGCAAGTAGCGGCGGTTGATTTGTACGCTGCTGGAGTCGGCGATAGTGTAGTCAATTTCTTTGTTGGCGATCATGGCCAGCAATTCTTCGCTGTCTTTGTCGGTAATTTGATCCCACACCAGCGTCGGATAATGCTTTTGCAATTGAGTTAATGTCTCGACGAAGGAAGAGTCTGCGATGACAGTGATCTTACCTTTTAAGTCGCTGATGTCTTTGGGCGCTGGCATGCCTTCGCGATACACCAATACTTGATTAACGCGGTACAGCGGCGGTCCTAGGCGGAATTGTTCACGCCTTGCGGGCGTTTCTGTCATGCCCGCGGCAATCAGGTCGATTTCATTCTTTTTAAGAGCTTCGTACAGCTCGGTACGGTTAGTGTAGGGCACCATTTTTAACGGCACATCTAAGTATTCGGCGAACAATACCGCCATATCGTAATCGAAACCGCTATCACCTTGGCCCGATGTCATATAAATCTGTGGGCCGTAAAGTGTGCCGACTCTTAACTCAGTTAATTTCTTCGGCACGAATTCTGTTTCGTCCACGGTCACCTGCTGACAGGCAGTCAGTAAGAAACCTAAGATAAGAGCGAACAGGAATCGAGTCATTAAATGTGCTTATAGTAAATAAAATCAATATTATAGATAGCGAGTTAATAGTGGGGCATGTGTGATGAACTGGCCGACATTGGTGGGATTATATCCGTTTGTCTGCGATAACGTAAAAAAATCATTCGTGGGGGAAAATGGCGACTTAAAATGGTCGCGTTTTTTATATCACAGGAAACACTGTTTTGCGTAAGGTCACAGGTGATTTGTGGCAGACATTTCCTTATAATAGCGCCACCTCTGACCCCTGCAATAATAAATAATAAGGTGAATAGACGTGATGGAGATCATCCGCGGAGCCCCTGCACTCTCGACGTTTAGGGTGCAAAAGCTGATGGAGGCCTGCGAAAACGCTGCGCTTCCGGTACGCCAAATCTATGCTGAGTATGTTCATTTAGCGGATTTGAGCGAGTTGCTCGACACAAATGAACGCCAGCAACTTGAAAAAATTCTCACCTATGGACCTGCGATAGAAGCTCATATCCCCCAAGGTTCACTCCTGTTTGTCACTCCTCGCCCCGGTACTATTTCTCCTTGGTCTTCAAAAGCCACTGACATCGCACACAATTGTGGCCTTGGTAAAGTGAAGCGTTTGGAGCGAGGCGTTGCGTATTATGTCGAGTCAGATGCACTGACAGTAGCGCAGCAACAAGCCTTAAATGCGCTGTTGCACGATCGCATGGTTGAAATCATGCTTGATGATTTTGCCAAAGCCGATGTGTTATTCAAACGCACTGAGCCTGCGCCGTTTAAAAGCGTCAATATTCTTGCCGAAGGTCGCCGCGCACTTGAAGTGGCTAACACAGCATTGGGCCTTGCCTTAGCCGAAGATGAAATCGACTATTTAGTCGAAAACTTCGTCCGTTTAGGCCGTAATCCCCATGACATCGAATTGATGATGTTTGCTCAGGCGAATTCTGAGCATTGTCGTCATAAGATTTTTAACGCAGATTGGACAATTGACGGTGAAGTTCAGCCTAAGTCATTGTTCAAAATGATCAAGAACACCTTTGAATCCACCCCAGATCACGTGTTATCTGCCTACAAAGATAATGCCGCTGTGATGGAAGGCTCGGTTGCCGGTCGTTTCTTCCCCGATCCTGATGGGGTGTACAACTACCACACTGAACCTATGCACATCCTGATGAAAGTGGAAACCCACAACCATCCAACCGCCATCAGCCCCTATCCTGGCGCTGCAACGGGTTCAGGTGGTGAAATCCGTGATGAAGGCGCAACGGGTCGTGGTTCTAAACCTAAAGCCGGTTTAACGGGCTTTAGCGTATCAAATTTAAAAATCCCGGGTTTTGTTCAACCATGGGAAGGTAACTACGGTAAGCCAGATCGTATCGTTAGCGCGCTCGATATCATGACCGAAGGCCCACTGGGCGGCGCGGCATTTAACAACGAGTTTGGTCGTCCTGCACTGGTCGGTTATTTCCGTACCTACGAGCAGGAAGTCAGCAGCCATAACGGCGTTGAAGTGCGTGGTTACCACAAGCCCATTATGTTGGCCGGTGGTTTAGGTAACATTCGCGAAGAACATGTACAGAAGGGCGAAATCACCGTTGGCGCTAAGCTGATTGTGCTGGGTGGCCCAGCGATGAACATTGGTTTGGGTGGCGGCGCCGCATCATCTATGGCATCGGGTCAATCGAGTGAAGATCTCGACTTTGCTTCTGTGCAACGTGAAAACCCAGAAATGGAACGTCGTTGTCAGGAAGTGATTGACCGTTGCTGGCAGCTTGGTGATAAAAACCCTATCCAATTTATCCACGATGTGGGCGCGGGCGGTTTGTCGAACGCTTTCCCTGAACTTGTGAATGACGGCGAGCGCGGCGGTTTATTCAATCTGCGTAACGTGCCTTCAGATGAGCCAGGCATGAGCCCGCTGGAAATCTGGTGTAACGAATCACAAGAGCGTTATGTGATGTCCGTTGCCCCTGAAAACCTCGCACTATTTACTGCCATTTGTGAGCGTGAGCGTGCCCCGTTTGCGGTTGTGGGTGAAGCGACGGCGGAGAAACACCTGACACTTAGCGACAGCCATTTCGACAATAATCCTATCGATTTACCGCTCGAAGTTTTATTAGGCAAAGCGCCTAAGATGAGCCGCGATGTGGTATCGGCTAAAGCGGTATCACCCGCGTTAGCGCAAGATAATATTGAAGTTAAAGAAGCGGTTAAACGAGTACTGAGCTTGCCTACCGTTGCGGATAAAACCTTCCTTATCACCATTGGCGACCGCACTGTTACGGGTTTAGTTAACCGTGACCAAATGGTGGGTCCATGGCAAGTACCTGTGGCCGATTGCGCGGTCACAGCGGCAAGTTTTGATACTTACGCCGGTGAAGCTATGTCACTGGGCGAGCGTACACCGCTGGCACTGCTTGATTTTGGCGCCTCTGCCCGTATGGCGGTGGCTGAATCCATCATGAACATCGCCGGTGCCGATATCGGTTCATTTAAGCGTATCAAGCTTTCTGCTAACTGGATGTCTGCTGCGGGTCACCCCGGAGAAGATGCGGGTCTTTATGAAGCGGTGAAAGCCGTAGGTGAAGAACTGTGTCCAGAGCTGAGCCTAACCATTCCGGTCGGTAAAGACTCTATGTCGATGAAGACCGCCTGGCAGCAAGATGGCGCGGATAAAACCGTGACGTCGCCAATGTCATTGGTCATCACCGCTTTTGGCGTGGTGCAAGACATTCGTAATACAGTGACGCCAGAGCTGCGCACAGATAAAGGCGAAACGTCTTTACTGTTAGTGGATCTCGGTGCGGGTAAAAATCGTTTAGGCGGTTCTTGTTTAGCCCAAGTGTTTGGTGAGCTAGGTGATATTGCGCCGGATCTTGACGATGCTGCACTGCTGCGCGGTTTCTTTGAAACCATGCAAAATCTAGTGGCTAAGAAATCGGTTATCGCTTACCACGACCGTAGCGACGGCGGTTTATTCACTACCTTAGTGGAAATGGCCTTTGCGGGTAATACAGGTCTGAATATCGATTTAGAAGATCTACAGGGCACGGATTTAGAGCGACTCTTTAATGAAGAGCTCGGCGCTGTGCTGCAAGTGAGCCGCGACAATGCGGCGAAAATTGCCGCTCAGTTTGCTATCGCAGGCGTACCTTGCCATGTGATCGGCACGTTAGCTGACGATCAACGCATCACCATTAATGATGGCGCGCGTGAAATCTTCAGTGATAGCCGTGTAGCGCTGCGCACTGTGTGGTCAGAAACCACCTATCGTATGCAAGCACTGCGTGATAACCCAGCCTGCGCACTTGAAGAGTTCAAACTTAAGCAAGACGAAACCGATTTAGGCTTAACCGTTAACTTAAGTTTTGATCCAAGTGCTGACGTTGCCGCACCTTATATCCTTAAGGGCGCTGCACCTAAGATGGCGATTTTGCGTGAGCAGGGCGTTAACTCCCACGTTGAAATGGCCGCTGCCTTTGACCGCGCTGGATTTGAAAGCCGCGACGTACACATGTCGGACATTTTATCTGGCCGTATTAGCCTAGAGGATTTCCAAGGTCTTGTGGCCTGTGGTGGCTTCTCTTATGGTGACGTATTAGGCGCAGGTGAAGGTTGGGCTAAGTCGATTCTGTTTAACGAGCGTGCCCGCGATGAGTTTTCGCGTTTCTTTGAGCGTGACTCAAGTTTTGCCCTTGGCGTGTGTAACGGTTGCCAAATGCTGTCAAACCTGAAAGAAATTATTCCAGGAAGCGAACATTGGCCGCGTTTTGTGCGTAACCGCTCAGAGCGTTTCGAAGCGCGTTTCAGCTTAGTTGAAGTGCAACAGAGCCCGTCGTTATTCTTCCAAGGTATGGCAGGTTCGCGTATGCCAATCGCTGTATCACACGGTGAAGGTTTGGCTGAGTTTGCCAGCGCTGAAGCGCTGGCGATGGCCGAAGCGTCAGGCACCATTGCCCTGCGCTTTGTCAATGGCAAGGGCGATATCGCAACTCAGTATCCACAAAACCCGAACGGTTCTCCAAATGGCCTAACGGGCATTTGTACCACTGACGGACGCGTTACTTTGATGATGCCGCATCCTGAACGTGTGTTCAGAACGGTCGCTAACTCTTGGCATCCAGATGCTTGGGGTGAAGATAGCCCTTGGATGCGTATGTTCCGTAATGCGCGAGTGACCTTAGGTTAAGCGAGTAAACTCAGCGGCTTTTACCTCTATTGATGGGTAAAAGTGGATTTAGTTAATCGTAAAAAAGGAGCGATAATTTCGCTCCTTTTTTTATATTTAAAATGCACTTTTATGAAATATCTTGGATTTCAAATCATTAACACTTATTGCAAATAATCTAATGGACCAAAGTGAAAAAATAGCTTCTTTCATCGGTAAATACCTATTAATAGGTATGTTGCATACTTGATGCTGGAAGCGACGTTTTATGGGGTTCTAGAGTTGAAGGCAGATGTTGCGGCTTTAGAATAGAAAAAGCCCCCACTCTCAAAGAGATGGGGGCTCGTTTTGCGCTAACAAAACTTCAAATTAATGCAATAAATTTCACGAGTAATTCTGGGGATTATTTCAGCTCATTAGCTGTATAAAGTTCAACAAAAACACGCTTGTAGCTGTTAACCAGACGTTCAAATAATTTAGTCATATCGATATCTCCACACCAAAAGTTAATACCTATGTGCGCGAAGTTGGCATTGACTGGGCTACGACACCAGTTCTACCAAATTGTCTCCTTAACACAGGACATATATTAAACAACTCAGGTTAGCTTCTCAAACGAGAAAAAATACAATTATTCATTATTAAAACTAATGAATTTTGATGCTGTTTTTATATGCTAATTTATATGTATGGATTTATATATTGATTTTAAAGGTTTTAAATTAATTTTATCTGAAAATATTTTTATGTTTTCTTAGTTAATTTGTTGCAACATTATTTGTTTGTTAGTTTTTTGGCAGCTGGAGCTGATTTGCGGCAGCTAATCAATAAAAGTAGGGGTTTACATTAATTGATGTGTGCTCACTACTCCTGTTTTATGTGGTTGTCAATCCCTCTCAATGGGGAAGTGTGTGCCTCACCGCAAAACCCACCTAAACCACTGAGTTTGATTGATTTGCATCAAAGCGAGGTGGTATAAAATAGCCACAAATGAAAGCGAATAAATATCTTAACTATCTGATATTTATATCGATGAGATCATTTGATTGATTAAGTGGTAGGGTGTTGGTCTCAGTTACTTGCGATAGTGTGACTCGCGTCTCAATATGCGACGGATATTGGTACTTTTTAACCCTTGCTGCTTCGAACTAATGAAAAAGATTAAATTTAACGGTTTATACTGATGTTCAGATATAAACACAAAATGAAAACTCACTATCCTACAAAGGCACTTGCTGTGATTGACGCGGGTTTTGTCATAGCAATTGGACGCACCAAGTAAGGAGTCACCGATGATTGTTGAAGAGGTTGTTGAGCTATCGCGGTTGCAGTTTGCGCTGACAGCCATGTATCACTTCCTGTTTGTTCCCTTGACCTTGGGGTTGGCATTTTTGCTGGCTATCATGGAATCACTGTATGTGATGACAGATAAACAAATTTATAAAGATATGACTAAGTTCTGGGGTAAGTTATTTGGTATTAACTTTGCCTTGGGGGTTACCACAGGTTTGGCAATGGAATTCCAGTTTGGTACTAACTGGTCTTACTATTCGCATTACGTAGGGGACATCTTTGGTGCGCCTCTGGCTATTGAAGGTTTAATGGCCTTCTTCCTCGAATCTACCTTCGTCGGTATGTTCTTCTTCGGTTGGGATCGTTTCACTAAACGTCAACATTTAGTGGTGACTTGGTTAGTGGCCTTTGGCTCTAACATGTCGGCATTGTGGATTTTAGTGGCAAACGGTTGGATGCAAAACCCTGTGGGTTCTGTGTTCAACTACGAAACCATGCGCATGGAAATGACCAGCTTCGCAGAAGTGGTGTTTAACCCTGTTGCGCAGGTGAAGTTTGTTCACACTGTGGCTTCGGGTTATGTGGCGGGTGCCATGTTTGTGCTGGCGATCAGTGCTTATTACATCCTCAAGAAACGTGACTTACCTTTTGCCCGTCGCTCATTTGCTATTGCGGCAAGCTTTGGTATGGCGGCGATTTTATCGGTTATCGTCTTAGGTGATGAATCTGGTTATAAAGTCGGTGAAGCACAGCGTGTTAAGTTAGCGGCAATTGAAGCTGAATGGCACACAGAACCTGCTCCTGCGGCCTTTACTGCGGTTGGTTTCCCAAATCAAGAAACCATGCACACGGATTATGCGATCAAAATTCCTTATGCGATGGGCATTGTGGCAACACGTTCATTGGATGAAGAAGTCACGGGGATCCGTGATTTGATTGCTGAGCATGAAGTGCGTATCCGTAACGGTATGAAAGCTTATGCCATGTTAGTGAAGCTGCGTGCGGGTGAAGAAACCCCTGAACTGCGTGCGGCCTTTGAAGAAGCAAAAGTCGACTTAGGCTATGGTTTCTTACTGAAACGCTACACAGACAAAGTGGTTGATGCCACTGAAGAGCAAATTAAAGCAGCAGCTAAAGATTCTATCCCGAACGTAGCACCGATTTTCTGGAGCTTCCGTGTGATGGTGGGTCTAGGCTTTATCATGTTGTTCGTATTTGCTGCGGCTTTCTGGCAAAGCACACGTCATCAAATCGCTGAGAAGAAATGGGTACTTAAAGCTGCACTTTATAGCTTGCCATTACCTTGGATCGCGATTGAGTGTGGTTGGTTTGTGGCTGAGTATGGTCGTCAACCTTGGACGATTTCTGAGGTACTACCGACCTTTATGTCTGCATCGAGTTTAACGACTGGCGACTTATGGTTCAGTATCCTTTCTATCACCCTGTTCTACACTGTGCTGCTGGTGATTGAGATGTTCTTGATGTTTAAGTTTGCCCGCATTGGTCCGAGCAGTTTAAAAACTGGTCGTTATCATTTCGAGAACCTAGAAGCCTAAGCAGAGGATTTCATTATGTTTGATTATGAAATATTAAGAGTTATCTGGTGGGCTCTGATCGGCGTACTGTTCATCGGATTTGCGGTTACTGACGGTTTTGACATGGGTGTCGGTGCGTTACTGCCAATCATAGGCAAAGACGATACTGAACGCCGTATCATGGTCAACACTATTGCTCCCCATTGGGACGGCAACCAAGTGTGGTTAATCACAGCAGGTGGTGCGTTATTTGCCGCTTGGCCTATGGTGTATGCAGTGTCTTTCTCTGGCTTCTATGTCGCCATGATGTTAGTGCTGTTTGCCCTTTACATGCGTCCAGTCGGATTCGATTACCGTTCTAAAATTGAAAATCCAAAGTGGCGTAAGTCGTGGGACTGGGCCTTGTTTGCCGGCGGTTTTGTACCTCCACTGATCATAGGCGTAGCCTTTGGCAACTTGTTACAAGGCGTACCGTTTGAATTCGATGAGTTCCTACGTGCGACTTACCACGGTGGTCTATTCGGTCTGTTGAATCCTTTCGGTCTACTGGCAGGTCTTGTGAGCGTGAGCATGTTTATGATGCAAGGCGCTTCTTGGCTACAAATGAAGACTGATAGCGAGCTGCGAGTTCGTGCTGCGAAAGCCACGCAATTCTTCGCACTATTAGTGGCTGTGTTGTTTGCAGCAGCAGGCGTGTGGTTAGCCAATGGTATTGATGGTTATGTCGTGACATCAGTCCTTGACCATAATGCGGTGTCTAACCCAGCAATGAAAACAGTCGCGATTGAAGCGGGTGCTTGGCTTGCCAACTATGACAAATACCCCATCACTATGTTGTTCCCTTTCTTAGGTGTGCTATTGCCGCTGTTAGTGATTCTGGTGAGCCGCTTTAACCGTTCAGGTTTTGCGTTCCTATTCAGTTCGCTGACTGTCGCTATGGTGATTTTGACGTGCGGTGCAGCTATGTTCCCATTCGTTATGCCATCATCACTAGACCCTAACGTCAGTTTGACTATGTGGGATGCAACAGCCAGTAAAACTACCTTAGGGGTGATGACTGCTGCCGCTGCGATTTTCGTCCCTATAGTATTGAGCTACACTGTTTGGACTTACTACAAGATGTTTGGTCGTATCGGCCGTAAACATATTGAAGATAACAAAGCCTCACTCTATTAGGCATTAAGGAGCATCTGCTATGTGGTATTTTACGTGGATATTAGGGGTTTTGTTGGCCTGTTCTTTCGGGATTATCAATGCCCTGTGGCTTGAGAATACTGAGAACATGGACAGATCGGCAGATGATGCCGAGTAACGTCTAAACTCGATTTAAAAAACCTCGCACTAGCGGGGTTTTTTATTGGGATTTATTTACTGGGTGAGGTAAGGTTTAGCCTGTGTTGGGCTCTTTTAAAATAGCTATCCTCAATAACTATCTCCTCAAGTCGCTTTCTTGAATGATGCCCAAAACTGTTGGAATCGCGGCCATAAAAAATGCCACCCAGTGTGGGTGGCATTTGATAAACAACTCATTAAAAATTTGAGCTAGTGGTGTTAATTGAACCTGTCGAGCGAGTCTATCTAGGCCTTAAACTGGCTTATTTGGCGTTTTAAAGCCGCCGCTAAGGAAGACAGTTCATTGGCTGAATGTACGGTTTCAGTGGCACGGTGCTCGCCCTCATTTGCTAGTTCACTGATCTGATGCAGATTGTGAGTAATTTCCTCTGCAACACTGCTTTGCTGTTCAGTTGCTGAGGCTATATTACGTGAACTAATGGCGAGTTCACCAATCCGGCGGGTGATTTCCTTAAGCTGCTCGCCGGTTGCTTCGCCCTGTGCTGCGGATTCCATACCTAATTGATGACTCTGACCCATTTGCTCTGTGGTGCTTTTCACTTGGGTTTGTAGCTTTCCAATTGTTTGGCCAATTTCTAAAATGGATGATTGGGTGCGCTGGGCTAAGGTTCTCACCTCATCGGCAACGACCGCAAAGCCTCGACCTTGATCGCCTGCGCGCGCCGCTTCAATCGCCGCATTGAGTGCCAGTAAGTTTGTCTGCTCGGCAATGCTGTTAATCACTTCGGTGACTTTACTGATGGCTTCACTTTCGTGACTGACTTTTTCAACCGACTGATGACTGTTACTGAGCTGTTCACTGAGCTTGAGTAAATCTTGCACTACTTTAACTTGCTGATCTTGGCCTTCTTTGGCTGCGGCATCCACTTGCTGGCTCTGAACTGCGCCGTCTTGGGCATGGTTCGCCACATCACGAATAGAGGTCGACATTTCTTCAATGGCTGTGGCAATTTGATCCGTTTGTAGCATTAAGGCCTGAGCTTCTTCGCCATTCTGTTTGGCGATACTTTGTGCCTTAGAAGCCTGCTGCTCTAAACTCATCACCGAATCCTGCAGGGCAATGATCAACTGCCTTAACTCTGAGGACATGGTCGATACACTGGTGGTGATGCGATCAACTTCGTTTTGACTCTGTGGTTCCGATGGCGCTAAGTGATGACTAAAATTGCCACTGCCTAGCCTTTCCATATGCACTTGTAGGGCATGTAACGGTTTAAGTGCACGGATTAATACTACTGAAAGCAGTGCTGTGATCAGCGCAATCCCTGTGAGGGCAACGATAGCGTTGATAGTGAGTAACTGCATACTTTCTTCATTGAGTTCACTTGCCTTAACTTGGCCTACCAACATCCAATTCCAGCCGGTTACGGTTTGGCTATAGGCAAACATAGGCTCATTTTTACTATTGCTATAACTGTACTCAGAATCATCTTTCGTGGCCTCAGCCACACTTAACCCATCGAGCATACTCTCGGTGATAACGTCGCCAGCATTAAACTGAGGATGCGCGACTAGTACATTGTCCGCTTTACGCACTAACAGAAAACGGCCGCTTTCTTCTAGGGTGAGTCTGTTTACTGCATCTTTTAATTGTTTTAACGAGCTGGTGATGTCAAAGCCAATATATAAGATACCAATGACTTGGCCTTGGACGTCCTTTACTGGGCGATAGACTGTCATATAGTCTTTGCCGAAGAGTTTGGCGTAGCCTTCGTATTCTTGGCCGCTGATCAGCGCTTGATAGCCTGGATGCGTTTTGCCGAGGAAGGTGCCTAGTGCACGGCTACCATCGGCTTTTTTGAGTGAGGTCGACACCCGCATAAAATCATCGCCATCACGCACGAATACCGTTGCCGTGCCGCCTGTCAGGTTAGCAAAACGATCGACTTTACTTTTTGAGGAGTTAATTTGTTCTTGTTCGTGCATGAGGGCGGGGGAGCTGACTCCCATCACATTGACGGTTTTATTTGGTTTACTAAATTGCCCTGGATACATTTCCTTAAACACATCGGCGTTGCGCCTTGCAAGCTGCAAAAGGCTATCGTATTGCAGTTCTAACATGTCTGAAACGGCACGCATTTCGGACTTCATGGCACTCATGCCTTTATCTTCTAATACATTTGAAGCGGCTTTGTAGGAAACGGTACTGAGTATGCCGAAAATGGTGAGTGTGAGAATAAACGCGAGGGCACCTATTTGTTTTGCAATAGGCCAATTTTTATAATTCATCGTACGATCCTATAGGTAACGGTTACATCAATGTAGCCTAAGTCTCACTCCATGGTCTTGATATGGGTCTAGTATTTAAGCAATTGTATAGTCAATTCTTTGATATTTTACCAGTTTTAGACTTGAGTTAATGGATTCATTCCACAGACATGTCGGCAGATAAAAAGTCCTGCTAACTGGCCGTATTGTGATGGCATGGACTAAGCTGCTTAAGGTGAATGGAGTTCATAGTGTCAGAACCATTATAGGGGAAGTGTATATGCTAGGTGAGAATCATGCGTTAGTTTATGAGTTTCCTGATTTTGTCGATCAAATTAAGCATCTAAAAGTCAATAATAGCTCCTTTGCGACTATGGCCAGTCGTTACCATGAGCTCGACAATAAAATTAGGGCACTGGAGTTAACTAAAGTGCCCACCGCCGATGAGCACTTTTTAGCGTTAAAATTAGAGCGGTTAAACCTCAAAGATAAACTGTATCAATACCTAGTCCACGATGCGATTTAAGCTGGAATGGCGGACTGATTGTTCGCCATACGGGTTTTCATCAACAGTAGATACATAGTCGGTACCCAAACCAGAGAGAGCAAAGTCGTCAGCAGCGTGCCGCCCGCGATAGCAATGGCAAAGGGAGGCCAAAATCCGCCGCCAGCAATGATAAGCGGGATAAACCCGCCCACTGTGGTGATGGTTGTTGAGCTGATATGGCGGCCACAACTGCTGACGGTTGAGACTATGGTTTCCATATCGCCGAGTCTAGCACTCGGCATATCCTCAAGTTCAGCCAAGATCACTATGGCAGCGTTAATGGCCAGTCCCATCAAGCCTAGTAAACCTATGATGACAGGGAATCCAAAGGGATAGCCGAACACAAACACGGCTAATAGGCCAAGCCCGGCTGATTGTATCGCGCTCAACAAAATGATGGCCGTGAGCCTGAAGGAGTTGAACGACAACACCACAGTGGCCAATAACAAGGTGACGACTAACATCACATTGGAGAGCAAATTGCCGACCGCTTCGTTACGTTTTGCGCTTTCACCTCCGATTTCAATGCGATAACCCGATGGCAGCGCGAGTTGTGCCACTTTATCTTTGACATCGTTCAGCACCTGGGCGGGTAACACGCCACTGACAATATAGGCTTCTATGGTATTCACCCTTTGGCCGTTACGTCTTGGAATGGCGCCGCGACTCACTTGTACTTCGTTGTGGGCGAGGGCAGAGAGCGCGACCGACTCACCTGAAGGTGTCACTAATTGGATTTCTGAAAGGCGGGTGACTTGTTCGCGACTGCCATCACCGAGTCGCACTCGAACGGGTAATGACTCCGTTTGCTCAAGTACGCTGCCACCGATAACGCCCGTGGTCGACATTTGGATTTGCTTGGCGATATCCGTCAGACTTAAACCACTCATTAAGCTGGCATCTTCATTCACTTGCAGCCACAGCTTAGGCGCACCGGCACTTAAGGTGGCTCGGGTATGGAGCACGTCCGGTGTTTGCGCGAGGATATTGCGGACTTCGTCGCCTAGCGTTCGCAACGTATCGAGATTCGGACCGAAGATCATCAACTCTACCGGCGCATTAAAGGGCGGACCTTGCTCGAGTTTGCGAACTAGCACTTGTGCCTCGGGGAAAGCGCTATCGAATTGCTGTTGTAATTCGGGGATCAGCTCATTGGCACGTTCAAAGTCGGTCACTTTCACCATGGCCTGCGCATAGTTAGTCGCGCCCTGTTGGCGCTGCGTCAGGTTGTAATAAAATGAGGGCGTATTGCCGCCCACCACCCAATCGACTTGGGTTATCCCATTGACAGCATGGAGCTTTTTATCCATCAGTTGCACTTGGTTCAAAGTGTTTTCTAAACTCACATGGGGCGCAAGATAGACTTCAATTTGGAACATGTCCCTGTCCGATGGCGGAAAGAATTGCTCTGTCATCTTGCCCGAGGCGTAAAAACCTAATACTGGCGTAATACCAATAAGCAGCGCACTGAGAATAGGGCGCTTAAGGGCGATTCTGAGGCTGGTTTGAAAATATTGGCTCACAAGCGGGAGATTTATTCCGTGTTGATACCAGACATCATGTTTGCCTTCATGGCTAAATCGTCCCGCAAGTCCCGCAATTATCGTGTGGGAAATCAGGTAAGAGCCCAGCAGCGCAAACATCACTGACATGGCAATGCCACCGACAAACTCTCCTGCTGCACCGGGCATCAGCACTATGGGCGCAAAGGCTAGAATCGTGGTAATCGTTGAACCTGCTAAGGGTAACCAAAGGTGGTGTATGGTTTCACTCACTGCGGCTAGGCGGCTCATCCCTTGTTGGCGCCGTTGTGAGATGGCATCGACAATCACAATCGCATTATCCACCATGATCCCAAGGGCGACGACGAGTCCAGTCACCGACATTTGATGTATGGGCAGGCCGATATATTTCATGCAGGCCAAGGTAAACAGTGCCGTGAGGGGCAATGAAATCGCTACTATGATGGCGTTTCGTAGTCCGAGGGTGAGTAGCAATACCAGCAAGATGATCACAAATCCTTGCAGCAGGTTAACCACGAGTCCGCCAAGGCGATCGCTGGTGTAACTGTTTTGCTCGAATAGCCATTGGATCTGGATATTGGCGGGCACTTCGCGATTAAGTTCATCGACGACGCTATTCACTTGTGCTTGCCAGAGATCGACACGGTTATTGTTAAGCATGCGCGCGGCGACAAAAACGCCTTGTTCACCATCGACTAAGGCTATGCTGTCCGCGGGCGTTTTGGCTTGGCGCGTGACAGTGGCAATATCTCCAAGGCGAATAATTTGGCCTTGGTTATCAATTTTAAGTGGCACTTGGCGAATGCGTGTTAATGAGTCGAGTTCGCCCGAGACTTCGACTAAGGCGCGAAATTCACTGTTATTAATTTCACCCGCGGCAATTTTACTGTCGGCGCCGCTGAGAATATGGGCGATGGAAGCGGGAGTGAGTTGTAACTGGCTCATCTTGTTGCCATCGAGCTGCACTAGCATTTCTTCGGTCGGCGCGCCGTAGAGTTTGACAAAATCCGTGCCCGATAACAGCCTGAGCCTGCTCTGTAATTCCTTCGCGTAGCGGTTGAGCATATCGACTCGAACGGGCGTATTGCTATTCCACACTAAGCTTAAAATGGCGGTATAGGCATAACCAATTTGATCATCGAGTGTCGGGGATGGTATGCCCTCGGGCAGATTGATTTTCGCATCGGCTAATAAATCCCGCGCCCGAGACCACACGGGATCTGTCTCCATGACTGTGTCTTTTAATTCTAACTGTATGACTGAAATCCCCGGCCGAGAGGTCGATTGGATCAGCTTGATTTCTTCTAAGCGTCTGAGCTGATTTTCGAGCACTTCCGTGACTAATGCTTCGACCCGTTCAGCCGAAGCTCCGGGATAAGGGGTGATCACAGAGGCGAAACGGTTAGTTATGTGTGGATCTTCAGTGCGCGGCAGACTCGAGATAGCGCCAAAGCCCGCGACCAGTAATAGTGCAATAACGAGGCTGACTAAGCGGCCATTTTCAACAAAGGCTTTAATCATAACTACCTCGTGGCTGCGGCAATAGGAGACACGGCTTGGCCTACGACCAGCTTATGGAGTCCTTGGCTGACATAGATTTCATTGGGCTGAATCGCGCCTTGAATGTAGGCCATGTCTTGGGTTGTGTAGAGAATTTCCACATCTCGGCGCTCTATGATGGATTGCTGTTCATCATTTGCGATGACATACAGATTCCATAATCCGCGAATGCCATCCGTCAGCGCTGAAATTGGCACCCAATACCCAGCCTGCTCAATTTGCTGCTGTTGATGCAGATACGCAATTTCACCGTTAATCACACGGGCATCTTGGGGCAGGCTGATCCTAAGTTGTAGGGTGCGACTGACGGGATTCACTTCGGCGCTGATACCGGCAATTTCGGCGGTAAAGGTTTGGTCTTGCACGCTGACTTGTACTTGCTGTCCGGCGTGAAACTGCTCCGCTAACGCGACAGGTACGCCAATGTAGGCTTCAGGATTGATATTGCCCACTAAGGTGAAAATGGGGCTACCCGCAGCAACCACTTCGCCTAAGTTATGCAGTCTTTGGCTGATGGTGCCGTCGAAAGGCGCCACTAAGATGGATTTATCGAGCTTAAGTTGATTGGCATACTGTGAGGCAAGTAGGCGGTTTTTCGCCGCGGCTAAGCTATTTAATTGTGAGCGGTTTTCATCTAAAAGCTGCTCAGAGACATAACCCGATTTTTTCAATTCTTGATTACGTTTTAGAGTGCTGGTGGCCAGATCAACATCGGCTTGGGTTTGCGCCAGACTCGCTTGGATCTCTTGACGTTCGGCTTCGAGTAGTCGGGTATCGAGAATTGCCAGTATTTGACCTTGCTTCACTTTGATGCCGGAATCGGCCTGTAGTTCGTTTAACTTTCCTGCTAGTTCAAAGCCGACGCCAGTCGTGTTGCCCGCACGGATAGTCCCCGTGAAGGTCTGCTCGTGCTGATAGCTTAGTGTCAGGCTCAACGCTTGGCTCGTGACTGTGGGCAGTACGGTTGTCGTGGCGTGTTCAGTGACTTCCTTTTGGCAGGCGGATAATGTGACTAAAGCAAACACGCAGACGCTGATAGTGCGCCAAGAACGTCGGGCAGTTCGATCCATTTTAAGTGCTTCCGCTGTAAGTCAAACGTTAATGCTATGTAAATAGACTTGCTAGTCTAGTTGTGTGGAACTAGACTGTCTAGTCTATTTTGTGCTTAACTAATGCCAATTTATTATGTCTATCTATTCGAGAGTCGATATGACGCATTCTTCTGAGACGCAGTTACCTCTGAGCCGTAGCGAACAAAAACGTCAGCAAGTGCTTGTGGCTGCTATTGATTTATTTTGTCGTCAAGGGTTCCCTCATACCAGTATGGATGAGGTTGCCAAGCTTGCGGGTGTGTCGAAACAAACCGTCTATTCCCATTACGGCAGTAAAGATGAATTATTTGTTGCGGCAATCGAATCTAAGTGTGTCGGCCATAATCTTAATGATGATTTGTTAAGTGATCCCACTAAGCCGGAATTCGCATTAACCCAATTTGCCCTGCAATTTGGGGAGATGATCGTCAGCCCTGAAGCTATTACGGTATTCAAAGCCTGTGTGGCGCAATCTGAAAGCCATCCCGAAGTGTCGCAGTTGTTCTTCGATGCGGGCCCGAAACATATAGTGGGATTGCTGGCTGACTATTTAGTGAAAGTAGAGGCGTTAGGGCAATATCGATTTGGTAACGCTCACCACAGTGCTGTGCGTTTATGTTTAATGTTGTTTGGTGAGCTAAAACTCAAATTAGAATTGGGGTTAGCGGCCGATGAACTCGCTAACGATAGAAATGCGTATATTTTGGGTTGTGCCGACATGTTTCTGAGGGCGCATAGGGTTAAATAAAACGTGTACGTTAAAAAGGTATCATTTTGTATCTGAATATTGAAAGCATGAACCTTTTAGCTCGATAGCGCGTATTATGCGCAAAAATCTGTTAATCAATTTAAATGCAAGGAGCTGACGTGGCTAATCGAGAACTCTTACCATCGAGCGCAAAACTGCGCCTGCTGAAAAGCGCTGTATTACTGTTGCCGTTAATGAGCTGTGCTGCTATTGCAGCGGATAAACCTTCGCAGGAATATAAGCCTTTTAGATTAAGTGTCGCGCAGATCAGCACCCAGAGTGCCGAGGTTGCCAATGGCAATACCGAGCTTCAAAGGGACAGTTTATTACTGAGTGCAGGGATGAATGTTCCGTTAAATCAGCAATGGTCTTTAGGCTTTCGTGTAGGTTATGACAGGCTGGACTACGACTGGCGTAATATCACCCTTACTGGCGCTAACAGTGTCGCACCGCTTTTTGGTACCGACGGGCAGAATTGGGATCATATCAATCGCTATCGTGCAGGAGTGTCGTTAAATTATCGCATGGATAAACATTGGGCCTTCTTTTTAGCGCCGCAGATCCAATATGCTTACGCCGATACTGCATCGGCCAGCGAAGCCCAGAGTTACGGTATTGTGGCGTCTGCCATGTATGCATTTGATTCGGGGAATATGATTGGTGTTGGTGTCGCGTATCTTAATGATATCGATGAAGTTCGTACTGTGCCTTATCTCGCAATGCGCTGGCAGATAGATGAACATTGGGCACTGGCTAACCCTTTCCAAGCCGGTTTTAGTGGTCCCGCTGGATTAGAGCTGAGTTATCGATTTAATTCCGATTGGAATATTGGCTTTGGTAGTTCGCGTCGTACTGAGCGATTCCTTATCGAAGACGATGACACTGTAGTAGAAACGAACGAATGGGTGAGTTATCTGCGTGGTGGTTGGCGAGCAACGTCTGCAATAACAGTGAATCTTTACGCCGGTTATTACTTTGATGGTGAGTTAGAAGTGACTGACCAAGCCGCGCTTGATATGGATAGCCAAGGCGCTGCGGCCTTGGATATCGAATTCAAATTCTGACGTTAATGTCAGTTATTTACCCAGCATGGCCTCTTTGAGGCTTTTCTGGGCTGGCTTGTCACCTAGCCAAATTTTTAACAGTGCTTGACGGAACATTTCACCTTCGATGGTGGCTTGTTCCTGACCATTTTTATAGGCCGTCACGCCGCGGGCTTTATTGGCGACTAAGGTAAATTGATCACCTTCTTTAATTTCTTCGTTAAACAGCGCCATAAAAGCATCGATTTGCGGTTGAATATCGGCGGTATTATCTGCCGTCGCGTGCTCAAAACCTTCGGTGATCGCATCGCGCATTTTTTCTGAGGTGATCATGCCAGAGGTTATATTAAGGCGGATCGCCGCAATTGGAGCATCGATAACCGCAGTCGTATTACTCAAGGTTGCTGGCAAATACAAACTGCCCACATATAAATCCATAAAGAACTTACTGCGAACCCCCGCGCCATTAAGCTGTAATGCTTGACTATCTAATGTCACAGTATCGGCGACTTGCACACCTGAGACTTCTTTGGCCATTAATGTGTGGGGTAATAACAGCGCGCTGGCTAGGGTAAGAGTGGAGAGTAACTTCATAATACACCTCATTTTTCTATTTTAATTATTGGGTTTTAAGTAAAGCTTTATGAGTATTCACAGCAGAAAGTTGACCCCAACTTCTGAAATACTCGGCATCGAAAATGGATGTTAATCTAAAGTAGAGGGGAGAGATAGGCTAATTGTGCTTAAGTATCTTTCGAGTATGGCATACTCATCATTAAGTATGAGCATGCCAACAAGATGACTCATCGCGTTAAAATACTGACGTAAAAGTATTGATGTAAAACTATTGGCGGGTAAATTATCAGCGTTAAGCAACTGGTATAAATTATCCGCGAGTGCCCAGCTTGTACTGTCCACTCTGTTCGAACATCACGGCTTGTTTCTGTTTTGGTGAGATCAAAATTGGACCGTCGTCGAAGAAGAGAAAACACTTCCAATTACGGACGAACACATCCCAACGAGTTTCAATAATCTGATATTTTTCATAGCAAAAATAGACAGTTGTTTCATCTGGCCATTGAATGAACTCGGCTAACATGTCGGGTAAACTGCTCTCTTCACTATCCCAAGCACTCTGCCAATGATCTGTATCCACCCAAGCATCAGCCTTCGCCGCCCAATCTCCCTTAGTGAATTGCTCCGCACGACTACTCTTGTTGCTAATCCATTGGTTCCAGATTTCCATCGCACTTTTATCTGTTAACGGCAGGATATGCGCCTTGTCCTCGTCAGTGACAGGCAAGTCCTTGTGGTTGAAAATCCACTTACGGCGGTATTGATCTAGCGGGATATAAGTGTTGGCCAAGCAAGCTCTCCTAGGTTGAGCCCTGAAGGCTCATCAAACATCAGTGTGTTGGATTATACTGACTTAGCCAAGTTTAGGGAAATGGCGCAATGTGGCTATATCCTAGTATTGGATTTTATAGTAACGATTAAGAGAGCTGTTTTTTAAGGGATATAGACTGAGGAAGTTTTAAATGTGTTTTTGAAAATTATTCTTATCAGAAAAATCTTCAAGTGAAGTTGAAATCACACAAGCATTATCTGGTCTCTCCACAGGGACTCGAACCCCGATCGGCCGCTTAGGAGGCGGCTGCTCTATCCTGTTGAGCTATAGAGAGACGACAGTGATTATACTGGTTTTATCTCTGATTAAAAGGCTTATGATTTAGTTGCTTAAATCTTAAGCGCTATGTCGTTTATCTGCACATTGTAGGCCGCATTTTGGTCTAAAAGTACTGCTGTTGAGCTTTCTTCACTCACTTGTTCGATTTTTACCGTGGCTCGACTTTTGGTTGCGACGGCGCGCATTTCATTGAGTCTATCCGGTAGGTTTTGCTGTAATACGACTTGGAATTTATCCCCAACACGAATGCCATGTTTACGGCCGAGATTTAAAATGATCCTGTCCGCTTGGCGGCTCACGACTTGGCCGAGTAAGGGTCTGCAATTGAGTGTGCTGTCCAAATCGTGGGTAGCCTGTTGCATTAATTTAGTAATATTTTTGCCATAGGATGATCGCCAGAATCTGTCTGTATTTGGGGCAATAATGGCTTGTTCTTCAAATTCCCATGGCGCCGATGTGCTGTAGCTTTTACTCCAGACTTCTTCGCCACTGATCCCATGATAAAGGCTAAGTTTGAACTGGAATTGCCTGAGTGGAGCTTCATCCCAGAATCCTAGGAAGGTTGGCTGCACTGGCTCCATTGAGATATCCATAATTTGTGGTTGGAGGATATATTGGCTGTCGGTAATTTCACTGAGCCAGCTTGGGAGTCGATAACCGCGGATATCCACTAGATCTTGCTTAATATCGAGCAGCTCTTTAGCGTGAGTGTGGCTAAAGCCTGTGGCGGAGTAATCTTCTATAACACTACCAAGTTTTTCTGAAATAACTTCTTCAAAACCTGAAAGCTGCCCATATCTGAGCTGAGAACGATCTTTGATTTGTGCTTGAGGGATTAAAATCGCAGCCTTTAATTGTCCATTTGGACACTGCTGCGTAGGATCATCATTTAGATCGAGTCGTAGGGACACATAAATTTTGTTTCCCTGGATTCGTTCGCTAACGAGTTGGATGCTGATGGCTTGGGCGTTGCGATTTATCGCGAAGTTATTCTGTGTAAGGTTTCCGTTAGAGGTTTGTTGTTCACTGGATATTTGAATGCCTGTGCTTAATGTCGCGTAGCTAACGGCTTGATTAATCGCTTCTTCCCTTGCTTGAGCCGTATTACCATTGATAATAGTCGCTTCACCACTGGCTTCTATCCATTCGGCCTGAGTAGGCAAAGACAAGAGTGCAAGGCCCAAAATGATGAGCGAAGCTGAACCTGGTATATGCATCAATACAATCCTTATCGCTAAGCTATTGGCGAGCTTGCTAATCGAGCCAGTTTCCTGACACTTAATCTAATATACCGACAAAGCAAATTTCATGCCTGAGTAACGAGAGTTTTCGATAAAGTTTCCATTGGCGCAGTCGATATACAGCGTATGAGCATAATATTGTCGGGCTGGAGCAATTTTGGTCCGAAGATTGCTGGCTTTTGTTACTCACAAAAATGAAACGCATAGAGTGTGAGTGATTTAATTGCCAGTACACCCACAGATGAGGTAAATCCAATGCTAAAGCGTGTGATTATTCCCTTAACATTGATTATGTTAGGTGGATGCGTGGCTAAATCGGTTACACCGCCCAAGCCGAGTTTAGTGGATGGCAATGGGTTGCCGCCAACGGCAGTGATCAACCATTTAGCACAGCGAATTGTGACAGAGCTCGTTAAGCAAAATGATGCTCTGCGCTCTGATCAGCCAATTGTCGTCGCCACCCCTGTATTAGTAGGTGACATGAATGGCACAAATGCGTTGGCGCAGCAGTTACAGCAAGGATTAATGACGTCGCTCCATAGCTTTCAGTTTAATGTAGTGGATTTGAATTTAGCTGATGGCTTGAGAGTGACGGCTAATGGGGATTTTATTTTGACGCGAGATTGGCAACAATTGTCGAAAAATCTTCCCGTTGAGCATCTTGTCGTTTCGACTATGAGCCCAGTTACCAATGGTATGGCGATCAATACTCGGATTGTGAACATAAGTAACAATCGTGTGGTATCGGCCTCTCAAACTTTTGTGACTCAAAAAGAGTTGGCAAACTACATGCAGCCTTCGGAGCAAATTGTGTCACAAAATGGCATCTTATATCGTCAGGCGAGTCCAGGCATGAATGAAGTGCGTGTTTTAGGAGATGGAAAATGAAACGCTACCTTTTAGTTATTGCGGCGCTAATGCTAACTGGCTGCGCTGCTAAAGATAGATATGTGCAATGGGAAGATGTGCCTCCGCCGAGTTTTCCTAAGTTAACGGCCATAGGATATGCGCCCTTAGCGACTCAACCGGCTAAAGAGCAATCACAAAGAGTGTTGATGGCCATGCAAGCATCAAAAATTGTGGCCTATCGTGAATTAGCAGAACAAGTTTATGGGCAGAAAATAACGGCAAACAGCAGTGTCAGTGATTGGATGTTGACTGACGATAATGTTAAAGCGTCGGTTTCTGGCGTGATCCGTGGGGCGCGGGTCGTTAAGAGTTATCCGGCAGGCGATCATTATGTCACTGAGTTAGAACTGGATTTTTCACAGGTATGGGCGCTGTATCAACAACAGAGTCGTCCACAGCGAGTGAAAGAAGTCACGTATTTCTAGTCATTTCTACATGACTCTATTGAGCCGCGGACTATACGAGTAGTATGCGGCTTTTCTATTTCTGCAAAGTACTAAAGTTTAATTTTTAATCAGAGCTTAGAAGCTGGAAATACAGAGTATGAATTGATGCGCCTGTTAGGCTTTTAAATCATTACCTAAACTTGAGATAGTTGAGGTCTTGCCTTTATCGTTATACGTAAGGCTGGAGGCGTTTCTGCTGGCTTGTAAAGCTTGAGCGAAGCGATTGAGACTGGCTAAATTCATCTCAATTAAACTGGCATTTTGATCGTTCAGTGCTTTGCATTCAGTTAAGGCGTCTTTGACAACGGCCATTTTATGCACGAGTTCGGTTTGCTGAGTGAGTTGAGACTTATCAGTGTGGTTTGCCAGAATATCGTCATTAGTCTTGAGTTCCTTCAGACATTGTGATTTTTCGTTAGCAAGAGAAAGCAGTAAATCGGCGTTTTGGTCAACCAAAGCGCCTTTTTCCTTGAGTATGATTTGCTTAAGAACAGCCAAATGGGCGTGTTGTAGATCTACCAGTTTAGCTATTTCAGTCATAGTTACTCTTTATTTAAGTCATTAAGTTCGGCTTCAAAACTTGCAATATTGGCAGCCAACTTTTCGGGGTCAATTTTGTAGCGGCCTTCGGCGATAGCTTGTTTAATTTCGGCCACTTTCTTTTGATCAACTTCAGGAAGGCTCGCCATTTTAGTCTGAGCTCCTTGCAGTTGTTGCGCTTGCGCTGTAATCACCACTGAGTCGCTTCTTTGTGGTGTTGTCGATTTTGTGGCAACTTGAGCAGATTGATCGCTGCTAGTTTTAGTTGCACCTGAACGAACTTGTGCGGTCGTTGCAGTGTTGAGTTTGCTAATATCAATTGCCATTTTCGGCTCCAGCGTCGTGTGTACGGGATTTCTTAACTGGGGTATCGGCAGCTTATAAAAAAGCTTTAGATTATTTTACATTCTTACTTCAACTTCGCCAATGCCCGTGACTATAGCATCTAGTTCTTTGTTTGAACTGCTATTTTTGACTCTGATCCGATCGCCTTTATTGCCATCTTGTAGGGCTTCGCCTACTGTTTTGAGTTCGAATGAGCTAGAACGAACATAGATAGATACCGAGTCGTTTTTACACACAAAGCATAAGTTGTTGCTTAATATGGGATTATCCTTTGAGACGCGTCGTTTGACTCGCACACCAGCTAATTTACTAGGGTCATTAAATTCAGCGCCCCGCAAACTATTTTGCTCAATGTAACGGATTGCAACTTGGCTAGGGGAGATGAGTTCGCCAGGCGCTAAGGTTTCAGTTGTGACCACAACGGGGAATAAAATATCCACTCTCACCGAGATATAAATTTGCCAAGGGTAAGCGAGCTCTTGCGTATCGCAGCTGACTTTTAGGGTGTTATTACGACTAATTTCCCTGTCACTCGCCAATTCAACCTTAATCGGCGACGAGCATTGTGACGGCAGCATTCTTGCGTCAACTAATTGCGGCGAAATATCGACTTTGGCATTAGTTGGCACAGATATTTTTTCTGAAATAAGCGCTTTAGCTAATTCTGAGATGGCCGATACGGTGGGAACAATAGGCTCTGCACTCGCAAAAGCGGGCATGAAGAGGGTGAAAACACTAAAAAAACAGACTAAATTTACTTTCATAATGAAGAGACTAGCTTGTAACGCCAGAATGCACCTATACTTTTATCAAGTTCGAAGCTGACCACTGTAATAATAATTTGCATCACTGTCAGAAGATTGACTCAGTTTCGACTATGTTTATCGATAGATAAGACGTAAGCAATTAATATGCCTATACTCAAACGAGTCATAGGGCCGTACATAAACAGAACAACAAGGCAGAGTTATGTCGAGTATTCTTGATTCAGTCAACAAACGAACCCAGCTCGTTGGTCAAAACCGTTTAGAATTGCTGCTTTTTAAGTTAAACGGTCGTCAACGGTTTGGGATTAACGTGTTTAAGGTGAAAGAAGTACTGCAGTGCCCACCACTGACCACTTTGCCTAAACTTAATCCTTATGTTAAAGGTGTCGCGCATATTCGCGGTACGACTATTTCAGTTATTGATCTGAGTGCGGCAACAGGTGGTAGACCTTTAGCGAGTACTGAAAACTGTTTCATCATTATTTCTGAATATAACCGCAGTGTTCAAGGTTTCTTGGTCAGTTCTGTTGAGCGGATTATCAACATGAATTGGGAAGCGATTATGCCTCCGCCGCAAGGTGCCGGTCGTTATTCTTATCTGACGGCTGTAACTGAGATAGAAGGTGAATTGGTTGAAATTCTCGATGTAGAAAAAATCTTAGATGAGATTTCACCGGTAAAAACCGCTATCAGTGAAGAAGCCAATGAAAAGCTGACCCTCGACAGAACCCAGCATTACCATATTATGGTTATCGATGATTCTGCCGTGGCCCGTAAGCAAATTATTCGTTCACTCGAGTCATTGAACTTACAAATTGATACCGCAAAAGATGGTCGAGAAGCATTAGATAAGCTTAAAGAAATCGCCAAAGAAATGGACAATGTTGCCGATGAAATCCCTCTCATTATCTCAGACATTGAGATGCCTGAAATGGATGGCTATACCTTGACCGCTGAGATCCGAGACGATCCTAAGCTCAAGCATATTAAAGTGGTACTGCATACGTCGTTAAGTGGTGTATTCAATCAGGCAATGGTTCAAAAAGTGGGGGCCAATGACTTTATCGCTAAGTTTAATCCCGACGAACTGGCTGCTGCCGTGAATAAACACTTAAGTTTGTAAGTGCAGTAGTTAGTACCTAGATACGCTTTACGCTATAATCTCGACTTTATAACATGATGGTTTCGCACTGATTTTGGTGCTTGCTATAGGATTTAGGATGTGAATGTGCCAAATAAATCACTCGCTGAAGCTGAATATAATCAATTTAGGTTGTTCTTAGAGCAACACAGCGGCATCGTACTGGGTGAAAATAAGCAATATCTGGTGCGCAGTCGTCTTGCTCCTCTGATGGGGAAATATAACCTGCCATCCTTATCCGATGTGGTTAAGCATTCGATGAAGCCAACGGAACGTGCGCTTCGGGCTGAAGTGATCGATGCTATGACGACTAATGAAACCCTCTGGTTTCGTGATCGTTATCCATTTGAGTTATTGCATAACGTTTTGTTACCTGAGTATAGTCGTTTAGGTCGTCCACTTAAGATTTGGTCGGCCGCGTGTTCGTCCGGGCAAGAACCCTATTCACTGGCGATGACGATTCTTGAGTATCAACAGAAGAAGCCTGGTGCGCTTGCGGGTAGTGCGTCAATTCAAGCCACGGATTTGTCGCCTTCCATGTTGGAACGTTGCAAAAATGCTGAGTACGATAGTTTGGCATTAGCGCGCGGTTTATCCGAAGAGCGTAAGCGTCAGTTTTTTGATGCTTTGCCTTCAGGCAATATGAAGTTAAAGGATAATGTTAAGCGTTTGGTGAACTTTAGAGCACATAATCTGCTTGAAAGTTATAGCTTACTTGGTAAGTTCGACATTATTTTTTGCCGCAATGTGCTGATTTATTTTGCGCCTGAGGCAAAGGCAAAAATTTTGCGGCAATTCGCTGCCGCTCTTAATCCAAAAGGTATTCTATTTCTTGGTGCTTCCGAATCTATAGCTGGTTTAACGGACGAGTTTGATATGGTCCGTTGTAACCCAGGGATTTATTACCAGAAAAAGACTTAAGTCTACAGCTTTAAAGAAAATTACCGACACTTGTCGGTAATTTTTTACCCATCACTAGCATACCCTAATTGTTATTTTCATTGTCTCCTGATGTTGGCACATGAATTGCTTTGTTTTCGTGAGTAACACGAGGAGGCAATTTTATGGCGATCAATTTTGATAATGCACTGGGTGTGCATCAGTACACTCTCGGTATTAGAGCGCAGCGAGCTGAAGTCATTTCGAGCAATATCGCTAATGCCGATACGCCACATTATAAAGCCCGCGATGTTGATTTTTCTGCGGCAATGCAGGCCGCCCGTGGCCAACAACAGCAGCGTAATAGTCTTGAAATGCAAGAGACAGACAAGCATTTTGGACTTGCTGAGTTGACGGGGCAATTTGTTAAGTTCCGCGTGCCAAATCAACCCGATACCGGTGATGGCAATACCGTTGATATCCAACAGGAACAATCGGCATTCATGCAAAATGCCCTTGAATATCAAATGTCATTAGGTTTTTTAGACAGTAAGTTTAGTGGCATGAAGAAAGCGCTGAGAGGGGATTAATCATGAGTTTATTTAGCATATTTGATGTTGCTGGCTCGGGAATGTCGGCTCAATCGGTCAGGTTGAACACCACTGCGAGTAACATAGCTAACGCTGATTCCGTCTCGAGTAGCGTAGATAAGACCTATCGTTCCCGTCATCCTATTTTCGAAGCTGAAATGGCCAAAGCGCAAAGTCAGCAACAAGCCTCTCAAGGTGTGGCGGTAAAAGGCATTGTTGAAAGTGATAAACCACTACTAAAAGAATACTCGCCCGATCATCCGATGGCGGATGCGGACGGCTTTATTTATAAACCGAATGTTAATGTCATGGAAGAAATGGCAGATATGATTTCTGCTTCGCGCTCATATCAAATGAATGTTCAAGTCGCTGAAGCAGCTAAGTCTATGCTGCAACAAACACTTGGGATGGGTAAATAACATGTGTTACTTAGGAGGTAAGCTGTGAGCCTCATTAATCAAATTAACCAAGCATCGGCGCAGACGGCTCAAAATAAGAGTCAATCAAATGCTGTGACGACCAACTCATCAACCAGTTCAACGGGTAATCCGTTTCTTGATGGCATACGACTGCCAAAAGATTCGATAGTACCGGAAGCGAAAAGCCAACAATTAACTCAAGATGACTTTTTCTCGTTATTAAGCCAACAGTTATCGATGCAGGACCCTTTTAAGCCCGTCGACAACGACCAAATGATTGCGCAGATGGCATCATTCTCGACGGTTGATGGTATTACTAAGTTGAATAATGAAATCGTTAATTTAAACGGTGTTATGACGTCGAGCCAAGCATTGCAGGCATCAGGACTTGTTGGTCGCAAGGTATTGATCCCAACCGATACAGGTAACATTTCAGCTGAAAGCCCAACAATAAAAGGTGTGATTAGCACGCCAGCTAAAATTCCTGAAATTACTGTACGTGTTGAGGATGATAAAGGCCAAGTTGTGACCACCTTTAAAGTTGATGGCAGTAAGGGGGGCAATGTCGATGTGAACTGGGATGGTTTAGATAAAGATGGAAAACCTGTGACCGCAGGCAACTATACGATTAAGGCGAGTGGGTTAGTGGATGGAAAATCCCAAGAACTGCCTGTTTCAACTTATGCCCATGTGACCAGTGTCTCTCTTGGTACGGCCAGTACTGGCGCCATTCTCAACTTGAGAGGCGGTATGGGCATCAAGTTAACCGATGTGTTAGCTGTGTCTGAAACCTAAGTTTGCCTAAAAGAATTTTTGCAGCATCCGAATTGGGCGTAAGTCGCTCATCAATGAATTGAGTCAAGTGTAGAGGTGAATTATGTCGTTTAACATTGCATTGAGTGGCATTGCTGCCGCGCAGAAAGATTTAAACACTACGGCGAATAACATTGCTAATGCGAACACCATTGGCTTTAAAGAGTCCCGTGCTGAATTTGCGGATGTGTACGCTAATTCTATTTTTTCAAATGCTAAAACTGCTGTTGGTGGTGGTGTTGCAACGAGTCAAGTGGCACAGCAATTCCATCAAGGCAGCTTACAACTGACGAATAACTCCCTCGACTTGGCAATCAAAGGTGGTGGTTTCTTTGTAACGTCCTCTGAATTAGGAACATTAGATCACGCATTCACCCGTGCAGGCGCTTTTAAAGTAGATTCTAATAATTACATGGTGGATTCGGCTGGTAATTATTTACAGACTTTCCCTGTGGATAAAGACGGCAACTCAACATCTGTGAGTTTAACCACGGCTAAGCCTGTACAAATTCCCGATACTGCAGGTAGTCCAGTAAAGACTGAGAATGTTACTTTACAAATGAACTTAAATGCTAAAGCTGAAGCTCTGGATCCTGCTTTATTTGATCCCGCCGATCCAAAAACTTATAACAATGTCACTTCAATGACTATTTATGACTCACTCGGTGAGGGCCACATCATGACCACGTACTTTGTGAAGCCTAAAGACGGTGCATATAATGGTGAGAGTAATTGGGTGGCTTATTATGCTATTGATAATAAACCTGTAAATTTAAATGGCCCTGCAGGTAAATACGATGTGGATACTGATGGTGACGGTAGTCCAGATGTGCCACCTGTTGCGGGCGGTGGTGGTGTTTCAGCGCAAACTGCTGGTGGCTGGACGGGGGCGGTGCTGAAGTTTAACTCAGTTGGAGCCTATATTGACAGTAATCCTGCAGTTATTACTACGGCGCCACTTGGTAATAAACCAGCTGGTGTATTAGGTGCTGGAGCGGATGGCACTCAAGCATTAACAGTGAAGTTCAATGCGCCAACGCAATATGCAGATCCTTTTGCGGCGACTGAATTGAAACAAGATGGTACGACGGTTGGTCGTTTAACTAACGTTGAAATTGGTGCTGATGGCCTAATTACAGCAAGCTATTCTAACGGTTCGAACGTTGCTTTAGCACGGGTTGCTTTAGTTCGTTTTGCTAACGAACAAGGTTTAACGCAAGTGGGGAATACGTCGTGGAAAGCCAGTTTAGCTTCAGGTCCTGCGTTAGCGGGTGAGCCCAATAGTGGAACTTTTGGTAGTCTCAGTTCATCGGCGTTAGAGCAATCGAATATCGATTTGACCACTGAACTGGTCGATTTGATTTCGGCGCAGCGTAACTTCCAAGCGAACTCTCGTACCCTTGAAGTGAACAACACACTGCAACAAACCGTATTACAAATCCGCTAATCATTACATTGTTTGACTAAGTGTTGCCGCCAGTGGCAACACTTAGCCTTTATCCTGCTATCAATTCACTTCATTTCCTTATTCTTCAATTCTATCAGTAAATTAAACGTCAACTTTATTGGCACGATGCTTGCTTTGCTATTGTCATGTAGAAAATTTGACGGAGCAGTCTGTGGACAAATTCCTTTATGTCGCCATGAGTGGCGCCAAGCAAAATATGAATGAGCTGGCGCTCCGTGCGAACAACTTAGCCAATGCGAATACCGACGGTTTTAAATCCGATATGGCACAAGCTCGCTCAATGCAAGCCTTCGGTGAAGGGTTGCCTTCCAGGGTATTTGCGATGACAGAATCTCCGTCAGCTAATTTTCGCTCAGGCCCCATAAAAACCACTGGACGAGATCTCGATGTTGCCATTAAAGGCGATGGCTGGTTTGCCGTTCAGGCGAAAGATGGCAGTGAAGCTTATACCCGCTCAGGCAGTTTAAGTTTCGACTCTACGGGTTTACTACACAATGACAGGGGAAATCCTGTTATGGGAGATGCGGGCCCCATAGTGTTGCCGCTCCCTATTGAGAAGGTTTCAATTTCTCAGGATGGCATTATTTCTGTTCGACCTCAGGGCGCTACCGCTGAAGTGGTGGAAGAAGTTGGTCGCTTGAAACTCGTTAATCCCGGTAATGCGCAGATGATGCGTGGTGAAGATGGATTATTTCGACAAATGTCAGGAGAACCAGCACCAGCTGATCCTTTCGTCGCAGTTGAAAGTGGCGCAGTGGAAGGCAGTAACGTAAATCCTGTCGATGAAATGGTGTCTTTGATTGACCTTCAGCGTCAGTTTGAATTGCAAGTCAAGATGATGAAAACCGCGGAAGAAAATGATCGCGCTTCATCCTCATTAATGCGTATTAGTTAGGAGATAGATTATGCATCCGGCGTTATGGATTAGTAAAACTGGCTTAGACGCACAGCAAACTGACATTGCGGTGATCTCAAACAACGTGGCGAACGCCAGCACTGTGGGCTACAAGAAAAGTCGCGCAGTATTTGAAGATTTGCTTTACCAAACAGTTAACCAAGCGGGCGGTGTCAGCGCTTCTAACACTAAGTTACCTAATGGGTTAAACATAGGTGCGGGTACCAAAGTCGTCGCCACGCAGAAAATGTTTACCCAAGGCAACATGCTGACTACGGATAACTCATTGGATCTGATGATTGAAGGCCCCGGCTTTTTTGAAATCCAGCTACCCGATGGTACTGCAGCCTATACCCGAAACGGTCAGTTTACCTTAGACGATACGGGCCAGATTGTGACACCCGGTTCTGGCTACTTGCTGCAACCCGCGATCACTATTCCTGACAATGCGACCAGTATTACCGTTTCCGCGGAGGGGGAAGTTTCAGTGAAAACCCCTGGTACTGCTGAGAACCAAGTTGTGGGTCAGTTGACTATGACGGATTTTATTAATCCATCGGGTCTAGATCCCATGGGGCAAAACTTATACACGGAAACTGGTGCGAGCGGCACGCCAATTCAAGGTACCGCTTCGTTAGATGGCATGGGAGCGATTCGTCAAGGCGCCTTAGAAACCTCTAACGTTAACGTGACCGAAGAACTGGTGAACCTTATCGAAAGTCAGCGCATTTACGAGATGAACTCAAAAGTGATTTCAGCGGTAGATCAAATGCTGTCTTATGTGACTCAGAATTTATAGAGGCAAACATCATGGCTAGATATCTTGTGGTGGCCGTCGCGTTATTGCTTGCAGCCTGTAGCTCGACGCAAAAGAAACCCCTTGCGGATGATCCCTTTTACGCGCCGGTATACCCAGAGGCTCCGCCAACAAAAATTGCTGCGACTGGTTCTATTTATCAAGACAGTCAAGCATCTAGCTTGTATTCGGATATTCGTGCTCACAAAGTGGGTGACATTATCACTATCGTTTTGAAAGAGTCGACTCAAGCTAAGAAGAGTGCAGGCAATCAGATTAAAAAAGGCTCCGACATGAGCTTAGATCCCATTTTTGCTGGTGGTAGTAATGTGTCCATTGGCGGAGTGCCAATTGATTTACGTTATAAAGATAGCATGAACACTAAGCGTGAATCGGATGCGGATCAGAGCAACAGTTTAGATGGCAGCATCTCGGCAAACGTGATGCAAGTGTTGAATAACGGCAGCTTAGTGATCCGCGGCGAAAAATGGATCTCAATCAATAACGGTGATGAGTTTATTCGCGTCACAGGTTTGGTTCGCTCGCAGGATATTAAACCCGATAACACTATCGATTCAACGCGGATGGCCAATGCCCGTATTCAATACAGTGGCACTGGTACTTTCGCAGATGCTCAAAAAGTGGGCTGGTTAAGCCAGTTCTTTATGAGCGACTGGTGGCCCTTCTAAGGAGTCGTATCATGAAATATAAACTGGTATTAGCCATTGCTGCACTAGTGTTTTCTTTACCTAGTCAGGCTGAACGAATTAAAGATATTGCCAATGTGCAGGGCGTACGCAGTAACCAGTTGATCGGTTATGGCTTAGTGGTTGGTTTGCCGGGAACGGGTGAAAAAACCAGTTATACCGAGCAAACCTTTATGACTATGCTCAAAAATTTCGGCATTAATCTTCCTGACAACGTCAAACCAAAGATTAAAAACGTTGCTGTGGTTGCCGTACACGCCGATATGCCAGCCTTTATCAAACCGGGTCAAGATCTTGACGTCACCGTATCTAGCTTAGGCGAAGCCAAAAGTTTACGCGGTGGCACCTTGCTACAAACCTTTTTGAAAGGTGTTGACGGTAATGTGTATGCCATAGCCCAAGGCAGCTTAGTGGTGAGTGGTTTTAGTGCAGATGGTTTAGATGGTTCAAAGGTCATTCAAAATACCCCAACAGTTGGCCGTATACCCAATGGCGCGATTGTTGAGCGCAGTGTGGCGACCCCATTTTCAACTGGCGATTATTTGACGTTTAACCTACGTCGTTCTGATTTCTCTACCGCACAACGGATGGCCGATGCGATTAATGAGCTATTAGGCCCTGATATGGCGCGTCCTTTAGACGCAACATCTGTGCAGGTTAATGCTCCGCGTGATGTATCACAACGGGTGTCTTTTTTAGCAACGCTTGAAAACCTCGATGTTATCCCAGCAGAAGAATCTGCCAAAGTGATTGTTAACTCACGTACCGGAACCATAGTGGTTGGGCAAAACGTGCGTTTACTCCCAGCGGCGATTACCCATGGCGGCATGACAGTCACGATTGCTGAGGCTACGCAGGTTTCACAGCCAAATGCCTTGGCTAATGGTCAAACAACCGTCACCAGCAATAGTACGATTACAGCGACAGAAAGTGATCGCCGTATGTTTATGTTTAATCCAGGCACTACGCTGGATGAGCTGGTTAGAGCGGTTAACTTGGTCGGTGCAGCCCCTTCAGATGTGTTAGCAATACTGGAAGCGTTAAAAGTGGCAGGAGCTTTGCATGGTGAACTTATCATCATCTAATTTCTGTCGGGAAAATCATGGAAAAGCTTTCAAGTTCATCACATTTTCTTGACCTGGGCGGCTTAGATTCACTCCGCGCCCAGGCACAGAAGGATGAGAAGGGCGCCTTGAAAAAGGTCGCCCAACAATTTGAAGGTATTTTCGTGCAAATGCTGATGAAAAGTATGCGCGATGCCAATGCGGTTTTTAAGTCTGATAGTCCTCTCAATAGCCAATACACTCAGTTTTACGAACAGATGCGCGATCAGCAGTTATCGGTCGATTTATCTGACAAAGGGGTATTGGGCCTTGCCGATATGATGGTGCAGCAACTCTCCCCTGAAACCAGTCATTTCACGCCAGCATCGGTATTACGCGACGATGGCGGTATGAAAATGCTCCATGATGCTAAAGCCCTTAACGTGCCAATGCAGAGTGCAGCCGCTCCAGTGGTTGAACCCACAGTTGTTAATCATGGTGTCCCCGCTGCCATTGCTCGACCAGCATTTGAGCCCGATAGAGCCATGAATGCAAACTCATCAATGGACATTGATACGCCTCATCGTTTACTGGCAATTGATACACCTAAGCCAAGCTGGAGCGAACAGTCACTTTCTGTCGTTGAACCTGTGATTAGCGGCCAAGTTTTGCCGACGGCGGCCTTTAGGGAAACCCAGAAAATAGTCCGCTTCGGTAGTCGCGAAGAGTTTTTGGCGACCTTATACCCACACGCTGAAAAAGCGGCAAAAGCATTAGGTACCCAGCCAGAAGTATTGTTGGCGCAATCGGCGCTTGAAACTGGCTGGGGACAAAAAATTGTTCGTGGCAATAACGGCGCGCCAAGTCATAACCTATTCAATATTAAAGCTGATCGCCGTTGGCAGGGCGATAAGGCGAACGTCAGCACCTTAGAATTCGAACACGGTGTGGCAGTGCAGCAAAAAGCCGACTTCCGTGTTTACAGTGACTTTGAACATAGCTTCAACGATTTTGTGTCCTTCATTGCCGAAGGCGAACGTTATCAAGATGCGAAGAAAGTGGCAGCGTCCCCAACTCAGTTTATTCGAGCTTTGCAGGATGCGGGTTATGCCACAGATCCTCGATATGCTGAAAAAGTCATTAAAGTGATGCAGTCCATCAGCGAAGAGCTGAAATCAATTCTGCCAGGAGAAGACAAATGATGAACCTTACAACCCTGTTTGTTCATAGGAGTGTCAACTAATGGCTGTTGATCTGCTGAATATTGCGCGAACTGGGGTGCTTGCCTCCCAGTCGCAACTGGGAGTCACCAGTAATAACATTGCTAACGCCAATACCGCGGGTTACCACAGACAAGTGGCAACTCAGTCGACTCTAGAATCACAGCGTTTAGGCAATAGCTTTTATGGCACAGGAACTTACGTTAATGACGTTAAGCGTATCTACAATGACTATGCCGCAAGAGAGTTGCGCATTGGCCAAACAACGCTCAGTGCCGCCGAAGCCAGCTACGGTAAATTGAGTGAACTCGATCAGCTATTTTCACAAATAGGCAAAGTTGTGCCACAAAGCTTAAATGACCTGTTTTCAGGGCTGAATAGTGTGGCTGATTTGCCTGCAGATTTGGGTATTCGGAGTTCGACCCTAACAAACGCACAGCAAGTTGCCAGCAGTCTTAATCAGATGCAGTCGTATTTGAATGGCCAGCTTAATCAGACCAATGACCAGATCACTGGTATGACTAAGCGTATCAATGAGATCAGTACAGAACTGGCAAATTTAAACCTAGAGTTAATGAAGTCGCCGAATCAGGATGCGCAGTTGCTTGATAAGCAAGATGCACTTGTTCAAGAGTTAAGCCAGTACGCTCAAGTGAATGTTATTCCATTAGAAAATGGTGCTAAGAGCGTAATGCTCGGTGGCTCAGTGATGTTGGTTTCTGGCGAAATTGCTATGACGATGGGAGTCCAAGCGGGTGATCCATTTCCGAATGAGCTCCAATTGACTTCAAGTATTGGTTCGCAAAGTGTCACTGTTGATCCGAGTAAACTTGGCGGTCAGTTAGGGGCCATTTTTGATTATCGTGATCAAACGTTAATTCCCGCGGGTCATGAGCTCGACCAATTAGCCTTGGGCGTGGCTGATAACTTCAATAAAATGCAAGCACAAGGTATTGACCTCAATGGGCAAGTTGGTGCCGATATCTTCAAAGATATCAACGATCCTATGATGTCTTTGGGCCGTGCAGCAGGTTTTTCTGGTAATACAGGTAATGCAACGTTAGGCGTCACCATAGATGACACCAGTTTATTAACTGGTGGTGCCTACGAACTGTCATTTACCGCGCCTGCAACTTATGAGCTGAGAGATTCGAAAACGGGGGCAATTACGCCACTGACGTTAACTGGCTCGACTTTATCGGGTGGATCTGGATTTTCAATTGATATAAAAGCGGGCGCTATGGCGTCTGGCGATCGTTTTGCCATTCGCCCGACAGCAGGTGCTTCAAATGGCATTGAAGTGGTCATGAAAGACCCTAAAGGCATTGCCGCCGCATCACCAAAGATTACTGCAGATGCCGCTAACTCGGGCAATACCCAAGTGAAGTTGACTCAAATTAGCAATCGTAATGCCGCAAATTTCCCTGTAACGGGCAGTGAGTTGACGATAAAGCTCGATACCACAGTTGTGCCTCCAACCTATGAAGCATTCGACGCCGCGGGAACATCCCTTGGGGCTGCAGCCCCTTATACGCCTCCGAGTATTAGCGCTTTTGGTTTTACCTTTGAAGTTGACAGCAAAGCGGCTGCAGGCAATGACAGATTTACCTTCGATTTATCCTTCGCAGCGGGGGATAACTCTAATGCTGTCGCTATGGCTAAGTTGAGCGAAAGTAAGGTGATGAATGGGGGAAAGTCGACCCTAGCTGATGTGTTCGAGAACACTAAGCTCGAGGTAGGCAGTAAAACGAAAGCGGCTGAAGTGCGTGTTGGTTCGGCAGAGGCCGTGTATCAACAAGCTTATGCGCGAGTAGAGAGTGAGTCGGGCGTGAACTTAGATGAAGAAGCAGCAAATTTAATGCGTTTTCAGCAAGCCTATCAAGCCTCTGCGCGGATCATGACGACTGCACAGCAGATTTTTGACACCTTATTATCCTCAGTGCGTTAGGAGATTTAACTATGCGATTATCATCCGCGCAGATTTTTAATCAAAGCATTACCAGTGTGCTGCAAAAGCAAACGGCGACCAGCAAAATTCTTGACCAATTGAGCAGTGGTAAGAAAGTCAATACTGCTGGTGATGATCCTGTGGCGTCACAGGGTATTGATAATCTGAATCAGAAAAATGCACTCGTCGATCAGTTTATTAAGAACATTGATTATGCAACGAATCACTTACAACAGACCGAAAGTCAACTTGGCCAAGCAGATAAACTAGTGTCGAGTATGAAGGACATGATGTTACGGGGTTCTAATGGCAGTATGACAGCGGCAGAGCGGCAAACAATTGCCGATGACCTGCGCAAAAGTTTGGATCAATTGCTGACAATTGCGAATACCAAAGATGAATCGGGAAATTATCTCTTTGCAGGTAATAAAACTGACACCCAACCGTTCGCATTCGATAATAATGGTCAGATTATTTACTCAGGCGACTCAGGCGTTCGTAATAGCATGATTGCATCAGGTATTCAGCTTAATACTAATGTGGCTGGAGATACCGCTTTTATGAAGTCACCTAATGCAATGGGTGATTATAGCGTCAATTATTTGCCGTCCCAACAAGGTGATTTTAGTGTATCTAGCGCTAAGCTAGCTAACGCGACACCTTCTCTCTCTGATTACACAGTTTCATTTCTAGATGATGGTGCTGGTGGCATCAATGTTCAAGTTACCGACAACGCTATTCCCGCCAATATCATCTCCCCCGCAGCGGCGTTCGATCCCGCGGTGCCAGTCACTTTTGACGGTGTTGAACTAAAAATTGCTGGCGAGCCGAAGATAGGTGACAGCTTTACCCTTCATCAAGAACCAGAGGTTAGTATTTTCAATACGTTAAATAAGGCAATTGCTCTTTTTGAAAATACTGACCAAGTGCAGACGCCTTCTGGGCAGTCTGAGTTGGCACAGTTATTGAATAATGTTGGGAGTGGTGTCAAACAAATGAGTCAGCAGCAGGGCTTAGCAGGTAACAGTTTAAAGATACTGGAAAAATATACTGATAAGCACACTGATGAAAAATTGATTAACACCTCGGCATTATCCAAATTGGAAGATCTTGATTATGCCACTGCGATAACTGAATTTGAGAAGCAACAACTCGCACTCAATGCCGTATCCAGTGTGTTTAGTAAAGTGGGTTCCGTATCGCTGTTTGATTACATCTAGATCGAATGCCTTCTGAACCGAAAGCGCTAAAACAAGACGGTTTTCAATGATGAAGGCATCAAGGTCTGAAGGTTAAGTAATTAAATTAAGCAAATAGAGTTAAGCACGTTAAGTAAAGTTGCAGCAATTGATGGCAACAAGATTTAGCCAGGCTTCCACGTCTTGGCACCCAACTTAGAAGAGGAATGTAACATGGCTATTTCAGTAAACACGAACGTCACATCAATGAAGGCGCAAAAAAACCTTGGTGGAGCCAATGGTAATCTGCAAACGTCCATGGAACGCTTGTCGTCAGGATTACGGATTAACAGCGCTAAGGATGATGCCGCAGGTCTACAGATTTCAAACCGTATGACGAGTCAGATTAATGGGCTCGATGTTGCAATGCGCAACGCTAACGATGGTATTTCTATTGCTCAAACTGCCGAAGGTGCAATGCAAGAATCGACTAACATTTTGCAACGTATGCGAGATTTGTCACTGCAATCGGCTAATGGCTCGAATTCAACCAGTGATCGAGAATCAATGCAAAAAGAACTTTCTGCATTGCAAACAGAATTAACTCGTATTTCAGATACCACTTCTTTTGGTGGTCAGAAATTACTTGATGGTACGTACGGTACGCAAAAATTCCAAGTGGGCTCCAATGCTAATGAAACGATTTCAGTATCGTTGTCTAGCACAGCAGCGAATAAAATTGGTAATAATAGCGTTTCAGGTGCAGGCACTAAATTTGGTGTAGAAGCGGCGACTGTTTTAACACAAGGTACAACCGCAGATGCAGCCTTTGCTGTTAATGGAAAAGTTGTAGCCATTACGGCTGGTGACAATGCTGCCAAAGTTGCGGAGAACATTAATAAAGCAGGTGCTGGTGTTACGGCTGAAGCCTCAGTTAAGACAACGCTGTCTGGTTTAAGCGCCGCGGATACCGGGACTTTCTCTGTTGTTGCCAAAGATGGTACAAAAGATAGTTACGATTTAGCGACATATAAAGGTGATTCAGCGCAACTTGCGACTGACTTAGGTAAAGCGGGATACGATGTTAGCCACGATAAAGAAACAGGTGTCATTAGTATCACGGCTAAGGGTGTTGCAGGTGTAGAAGTTGCTGGTTATGGTGGCGGTACAACAGCTAAATTAGGTGGTCAAGCTGCTGGTGCAGCAAACGCCAGTAAAACGGCTGAACTTAAATTATCTTCACCTGATAAATTTGCCATTAAAGGTACAACAGCTAACGAGTTGCTCGGTGGCGGTGTGACTGCCACTGCTGGTAATTCATCTTTAAACGCAGTGAGCAAGGCTGATATTAGTACTGCAAATGGCGCCCAAGATGCGATAGCTGTGATTGATAACGCTTTGGCTGGAATCGATGCACAGCGTGCAGATTTAGGTGCGGTTCAAAATCGAATGAGCTTCACTATTAATAACTTAGGCAACGTGCAGACTAACGTGGCTGACGCAAGGAGTCGCATTCAGGATGTTGACTTTGCTAAAGAAACTGCACAGATGACTAAGCAGCAAATTTTGTCTCAGACCTCTTCTGCTATGTTAGCACAGGCTAATCAGTTGCCTCAGGTGGCGTTATCATTACTGGGCTAATCATTAAGTCAAGCAATAGAAAACGAGCTTAATGCCCAAGGCCTTATCTAAACTTTTGTTTAGACGATGTACTTGGGCATAGTTTTTCCGCGTTGCATGCTATTAATTTGATTTTTGTGAACAAGCAATAGAGTCAGACCATCCATAATAATTTCCACAGTTCTCAGCTTATTTCTTTCCTATCTCACTTTTATTTCTCAGTAATCAGTTGGTTAAAATCAGTTAATTCATTGTGATGATTTCTAATGGATATATTTTTTCAATTATTTAAATAAAAAAATTAAAGTAAGCCAAAGTACTGCCGTTAAACTGAATGTAACCCATGAGATTGGCCTGGCTTAACGTCATTACAGCAAGACAGGCACTAACGTAACGTCAGGTAAAGAGGATATATTTTATGGCTATTTCAGTAAACACCAACGTGACTTCAATGAATTCACAAAAGAACCTTACCAGTGCGAACAATGGTTTGAAAACGTCCATGGAACGCTTATCTTCAGGTTTGCGTATCAATGGCGCTAAAGATGATGCGGCGGGCCTACAAATATCTAACCGTATGACGAGTCAGATTAATGGTTTAGACGTAGCAATGCGTAACGCGAACGACGGTATTTCAATTGCGCAAACTGCCGAAGGTTCAATGCAAGAATCGACTAACATTCTGCAGCGTATGCGTGACCTGTCACTACAATCTGCTAACGGTTCTAACTCAACTGCAGACCGCGAGTCTATGCAGAAAGAGATTTCTTCATTACAAACAGAATTAACCCGTATTGCAGACACGACTTCTTTTGGTGGTCAGAAATTACTTGATGGTAGTTACGGTAGTCAAAAGTTTCAGGTCGGTTCAAACGCAAATGAAACGATTTCAGTTTCGCTTTCTAGTACTGCGGCGAATAAGATTGGTAATCACAGCGTTTCAGGTGCAGGCACTAAATTTGGTGTAGAAGCGGCGACTGTTTTAACACAAGGTACAACCGCTGATGCAGCTTTTGCTGTTAATGGTAAAATTGTGGCAATTACCGGCGGTGACAATGCTGCTACAGTTGCTGATAACATTAATAAAGCAGGTGCAGGCGTTACGGCTGAGGCCTCAGTTACGACAACCCTGTCAGGCTTAAGTGCTGCGGATACGGGGACTTTCTCTGTTGTTGCCAAAGATGGTACAAAAGATAGCTACGATTTAGCAACATATAAAGGCGATTCAGCGCAACTCGCGACTGACTTAGGTAAAGCTGGATACGATGTTAGCCACGATAAAGAAACGGGTGTCATTAGTATTACAGCTAAGGGTGTTGCTGGTGTAGAAGTTGCTGGTTATGGTGGCGGTACAACGGCGAAATTAGGTGGTCAAGCTGCTGGTGCAGCAAACGCCAGTAAAACGTCTGAACTTAAATTATCTTCACCTGAAAAATTTGCCATTAAAGGCACAACAGCTAACGAACTGCTCGGTGGCGGTGTGACTGCCACTGCTGGTAACTCTAAATTGTCTGAAGTGTCTAAAATTGATATTGGTACGGCTAAAGGAGCACAGGATGCCTTGGCTGTCATAGATTCAGCTATTGCTGGTATTGATTCCCAACGTGCAGATTTGGGTGCGGTACAAAACCGTATGAACTTCACAATCAATAACTTAGGGAACGTGCAAACTAACGTAGCAGATGCCCGTAGCCGTATTCAAGATGTTGACTTTGCAAAAGAAACTGCAGAAATGACTAAGAAACAAATTCTGTCTCAGACATCTTCTGCTATGTTGGCACAAGCCAACCAATTACCACAAGTTGCCCTGTCATTGCTGTAATTATGATTGGCGGTTATCTCATACTGAGATGATAGACAGCTAAGTGTTTGGCACTGAGAGGGGAGGTTCGTTTAGACCCTTCCCTTTGTGCATTAAAATGGTCAGTTTAGTGTTGTTAATAAAGTGATTATGAGTCAATAACATTTAGCAGCATCATCAATATACAGTAGTAAGCAGATTAGTAGCTGTTTGAAGATAAAGCTGAAGCGTGTAGTTTTGTGCTTCATCTGTGAGGTTAGTACTTTCTAGCAGTACCAGAGTACATAGGTAAGTGTGACTAAGAGGGTGGCATGATGGATATTAATTCAGTTAGTACATCTAATGTAGTGGGGCTGAAGACAGAGCTTAAACTAGCTCCTCCACAATCTCTTCAGCAAGAGTCAAGTGGTTCAATAAAGCCTTTGTTTGGCGAATCAAACAGCGTGAACATGGTAGAAGATGGCAAGTCTACAAAAGATACTAAAACGAATGTTGGGCAGTTAGATAAGGTTGCGAGTGACCTGACGGATATGGTAACTATGATGCGTAAGGGATTAGCATTTAAAGTTGATGCGAGTTCTGATAGGCCTGTTGTCAGTGTTATGGATATAGACTCTGGCGAAGTGCTGCGACAAATTCCTAGTGAAGAGGCGCTTGCCTTGGCTGAAAAACTGTCTGAAGTGACTGGTGCATTAATAAAAACAGAAGTTTAAGTTGTAGTTTTTAATATGCATTGATGAGAGGTTCAATCTAAAGTGGTAAGCTATTCACATTAACTGAAGTGTTGGCGTGAATTTTGCTAAATTATTGACTATGCGTTTTGTAAATTTTTAGACGCAGATCAGAGGTGGATATGGGATTAACATCATTGGGTGTAGGTACTGGCATGGACATCGGCGGCATTGTAACCGCTCTAGTTAATACAGAAAAAGCGCCTAAAGAAGCCAAATTCAATGCTCAAGAAGGTAAGATAAATACTCAGATCTCTGCTCTGGGGGCATTGAAAAGTGCAATGTCTGATTTCTTGGAGAAAATAAAACCTCTATCTGATGCTAAAACTTTTACAGGTTTTAAGAGTGCGCTTTCCAATAAAGATTTTATGACCGCAACAGTTGACCCGACTGCAGTAGCTGGTAACTATAAAGTTATTGTTGAACAGTTGGCTGAAAGCCATAAATTAGGTTCTACAGCAGTTACAGATGTTACGGCTCCAATAGGAAGTGGCTCATTAAGTCTGACAGTGGGAAGTGAGAGCTTTAATGTCGCTGTTGGTGCAGAAGACTCTCTGCAAGACATTATGAAAAACATCAATGCTTCTAAAGATAATGTTGGAGTAACTGCAACCATTATTAAGGGCGATAATGGTGCTCAGTTGGTTCTTACATCTAACAAGACTGGTGCGGCTAATGTAGTGCAAGCATCGGCCACGGATGACGCTGGAACAGCACTTTCAGATGTTTTTGCGATGACAGAATTACAACCTGCAAAAGATGCAATTTTGTATGTTGATGGTTTAAAAGTGACTTCTGATTCAAACGAAGTAAAAAATGCGATTACAGGTATCAACTTAACATTGACGGATGCTAACAAAGATAAAACAACGACACTCAAAATTGAACCTAATCGTGAATCTTCTAAAACAGCTATAAAAGATTTTGTTAATTCATACAATGAGTTAATGAAAACGATGTCTGGCATGTCAGGCTATGATCCCAAAACTAAGAAAGCAGGTGTATTGCAAGGTGATTCTGTTATTCGTGGTGTCCAAAACCAGATGAGGGGTGTGTTGTCATCAACGAGTGGTGATAGTGGCTCTATGATGTTAGCGAATCTGGGCATTAAAACCACTCAGACGGGGAGCCTTGAGATTGATGATAAAAAGCTTGATGAAGTGCTAAGTAAAGATATTAATGCCGTATCCGACTTTTTTTCAGCGGAAAAAACTGGGTTTGGTACACGAATGAAAGATGTTACTGACTCCTATGTAAAAACAGGGGGGATTTTAGATAGTCGAGATGAAAGTTTAGATACTCAACTTTCTCGTATTACCGATAGCCGTGAGAGTCTTGCCTTAAAAATGAAGGCCTATGAAGCTAGGTTATTAAAGCAGTACAATGCTATGGATTTGATTGTTGGCCAGATGAACGCTCAAGGTAGTATGCTAACTCAGCGACTCGACTCTCTTCCTGGGCTTGTGAGCAAACGATAATATTATATCAGCCAAATTGTCCCTACCGTAAGATAGATTTACACGATGTTTGCCAGTTTTTGGATTTTATGAGTTTGTTATCTAAAGTGGCAGAGTAAGAGATTTTATTTATGCATCATAGCCAAATTAATACACAGAATGTTGTTAGCACATTAGATTCTCTTAATGAGCAAATGAATGAAATCATTAGACAAGTGACTACATTATCAATAGATAATGAAAATATTGATTTTTTGGTATTAAAATTGCAAGAGTTTGTTGGCCAGCGTCAATTATTACTTGAGGCTTTGGTTGCAGATGAGCAATTTGTTGACAGAGATTATTTGCAGTTACAGTTTTCATTAACTCAAGCATGTACAGAGAAAGCCAATGTTTTCTTACTGGACAGGCAAGCTCTATTGCATGCTGGTAGTAATAGTCAACGTCATATCAATGTATACAAGTCGATAGATGCAAATAGGTAGGTACTAATATGAGAGGTTCATTACAGTCATATCGTAAGGTTTCTTTAGAAAGTGAGATAGCAGTGGCATCGCCTCACCGCATTATTCAAATGATGTTTGCTGGTTTGCTTGAGCGTTTGGCTCAGAGTCGATATGCAATAGAGCAGCGTGATTTTGCAAAAAAAGGGCTTCTTATTGGCAAATCGCTAGGGATTATCGCGGGGCTGAATAGCTGCTTAAATATGGAAGCTGAAGGCAGTGTTGCTTACAATCTCAGTAATTTATATGATTTTATGTTGCGCCGTATTTCAGAGGCGAATTTGAATAATGATGTTAAAGCGATTGATGATGTAAGTGACATAGTTCGTACTCTAAAAGAGAGTTGGGATGCGATTCCTGCAGATAAACATAATATTTCTGCGCATTCTGAAGCGGGTTAATATCTTATTTGGTGATTAAAAAAAGACGCACTGGTTGCGTCTTTTTTTTGGCTCAAAGTCAAATGTTTGACGTTTTTAACTAGAATCATGGCATAAATGAACTAAAATCAATTCAGTTTGGCATAAACCTCATCTGAGGCTTGCTTCTCGTCTGCTGATAATACAATATTCATCAAAGTAGTGATGGTGGCACAGATTGTTACATTGAATTTGTTAAGCTTTTACAGCAACTAATCATAAATAATTAATGCGAATTAATACATATTAGAGCTTTACGGCCTACTGAATGATGCAAACAGATCAACGAATTTTACTTATCGGCCCCTCATCAGAGCGATTAAATCGCCTGTGTTGCATTTTTGATTTTTTAGGTGAGCAAATTGCACAAATTGACGCCGAAAAATTAAGTGCTAGCCTCCAAGATACTCGTTTTCGAGCTTTAGTTATCCTAACTGATGTTATGGATGCTGATGCACTTAAAAACATCGCGGGTCAACATCCATGGCAACCTATGCTGTTGCTTGGCAACGTTGACGATCTGCAAGTGTCTAACATTCTAGGAAATATTGAGGAACCTTTAACCTATCCTCAACTCACTGAATTATTACACTTCTGCCAAGTATTTGGCCAAGTTAAGCGTCCTCAAGTACCCACAAGTGCGAATCAAACTAAGTTATTCCGAAGCTTGGTGGGGCGCAGCGATGGTATTGCTAATGTTAGGCATTTGATTAATCAAGTAGCGACATCTGAGGCAACCGTGCTTGTACTGGGTCAATCGGGTACAGGTAAAGAAGTGGTCGCCCGTAATATCCATTATTTGTCTGAGCGCCGTGATGGCCCTTTTATCCCAGTGAACTGTGGTGCTATACCACCAGAGTTGTTAGAGAGTGAACTTTTTGGCCATGAGAAGGGATCATTTACTGGGGCAATATCCTCTCGTAAAGGCCGTTTCGAATTGGCTGAAGGCGGCACACTATTTCTCGATGAAATTGGTGATATGCCATTGCAGATGCAAGTTAAATTGCTTCGTGTACTGCAAGAACGGGTATTTGAGCGTGTTGGCGGCACTAAGACCATCAACGCCGATGTGCGCGTTGTAGCAGCGACACATAGAGATTTAGAAACCATGATCAGCGTGAATGAGTTCCGCGAGGATCTCTATTACCGCCTAAACGTATTCCCGATCGAAATGCCCGCGTTGTGTGATCGCAAGGACGATGTGCCTTTGCTATTACAAGAGTTGGTGAGCCGAGTCTACAACGAAGGCCGTGGCAAGGTGCGCTTTACGCAGCGTGCGATTGAGTCTTTAAAAGAGCATGCTTGGTCGGGTAACGTGCGTGAGCTGTCTAATTTAGTCGAACGCCTCACCATTTTATATCCGGGTGGATTGGTTGATGTTAACGATTTACCCGTTAAGTATCGCCATATCGATGTGCCCGAATATTGTGTAGAGATGAGCGAAGAGCAGCAAGAACGTGATGCATTGGCTTCTATCTTTAGTGATGAAGAGCCGGTTGAAATCCCTGAGACACGTTTCCCAAGTGAGCTACCGCCTGAAGGTGTGAACCTTAAGGATTTGTTAGCAGAACTGGAAATCGACATGATACGTCAGGCACTAGAGCTGCAAGATAACGTTGTTGCTCGCGCGGCTGAGATGCTAGGAATACGTCGTACAACGCTAGTAGAAAAAATGCGTAAATACGGAATGACCAAAGATTAGTTTTCTATTTTATTGTTATATAAGTCGTTTTAACCTCTAAAGTTCAATTTCTAATTTGGCATAGATACTGCAGTCACTCCGTCATAAGCAATTTTTTGACGGAGTGACTATGTCAGCCAACCCACTAGCGCAAATTGAGTCATTCAAGCACACTAGCAAACAATGGAACCAACTGCGTGAGGCCGCTAATATGTCCAATCGAATGGAGCATATTTTACAGGCTATGCCATCCGGCGTGGTGATTATCAATGGCGACGGTATAGTCACGGATGCCAATCCGGTTGCAGTTGAATTACTTGAGCGCTCCTTGTGTGGCGTTCGCTGGATTGATGTGATCCACAGTGCCTTTGCGCCACAGGATGATGATGGCCACGAAGTGTCACTGCGTAATGGCCGCCGCGTTAAGTTAGCAATTACGCCACTGACGCCAGAGCCTGGTCAATTAATTGTGTTAACTGATCTGACTGAAACTCGATTATTACAGAAAAATCTATCCCATCTACAACGCTTATCTGCACTGGGTAAAATGGTTGCGACCTTGGCACATCAAGTGCGCACGCCTTTATCTGCCGCTTTGCTATATGCCTCTAATCTTGCAAGTCCTAAGTTATCCGATGCCGCTAAAGCGAAATTCCAGCAAAAGCTTGTTGATAGACTCAATGAACTGGAGCGTCAGGTTAACGACATGCTATTGATGGCGAAAGGCCGTCAGGATGAACTGGGAGATTTGATTACGCTTGCTGAGGTTATCGACAATGTATTGGCAAATTGTGAGCCAATAGCGGCAAAGCAAGGCTGTGACTTGTCATTTGATGATGCATCAAGCAGTTCGATGTTAGCCAATTCCAATGCTTTAAGCTCGGCGATTAATAATTTAGTCATGAACAGCATAGAAGCCGGCGCCACTGAGATTCGTATTCAGGCGAAAGAAGAGGGCGATCAGTTACTACTGGATGTCATCGACAATGGCAAAGGTTTAGATGCCAATATGCAGCAGAAGGTACTTGAACCTTTCTTTACGACTAAGTCGCAGGGAACTGGGCTCGGGTTAGCGGTTGTGCAATCTGTGGTGCGTAATCATGGAGGACAACTGCAATTAAGTTGCTTACCGAATAAAGGCTGCACTGTGTCTTTAGTCTTCCCTCGGGCTAAATCTGCGGTGATATTACCTTTGGAGATTACCCATGTCTGAAGCAAAGTTATTGCTCGTTGAAGATGATGCTTCATTGCGTGAAGCCTTGTTGGATACCTTAATGCTGGCTCAGTATGAGTGTGTTGATGTTGCCTCGGGTGAAGACGCTATTCTAGCTTTGAAGCAACATCAATTTGATTTAGTCATTAGCGATGTGCAAATGCAAGGTATTGGTGGGTTAGGATTATTAAATTTCCTACAGCAACATCATCCTAAGTTGCCAGTGTTGCTGATGACAGCTTATGCCACGATTGGTAGTGCGGTGGATGCCATTAAATTGGGTGCTGTCGATTACTTAGCCAAACCTTTTGCGCCAGAAGTCTTGCTCAATCAAGTGTCCCGCTATTTGCCGTTAAAACAAAATGTGGATCAGCCAGTTGTTGCCGATGAGAAGAGTTTAGCTTTATTGGCACTGGCTCAGCGGGTTGCGGCTTCTGATGCATCGGTTATGATCTTAGGTCCAAGCGGCTCGGGTAAAGAAGTCTTAGCCCGTTATATTCATCAACACAGTAGCCGCGCCGATCAAGCTTTTGTGGCCATTAACTGTGCTGCAATTCCCGAGAATATGCTTGAAGCCACGCTTTTTGGTTATGAAAAGGGTGCATTTACGGGTGCCTATCAAGCATGTCCTGGGAAATTTGAGCAGGCTCAAGGCGGCACTTTGCTGCTAGATGAAATCTCTGAGATGGATTTAGGCTTACAAGCTAAGTTATTGCGGGTATTGCAAGAGCGTGAAGTTGAGCGTTTAGGCGGCCGTAAAACTATTAAGCTCGATGTGCGCGTGCTTGCCACATCCAATCGAGACCTAAAAACCGTGGTGGCGGCAGGTGGCTTTAGGGAAGATCTCTACTATCGAATCAACGTGTTCCCATTAGCTTGGCCCGCATTAAGTCAACGTCCAGCGGATATTTTACCCCTTGCACGCCATTTATTGGTTAAGCATGCCAAGGCATTGAATGTCGCCGATGTGCCTGAGTTGGATGAAAATGCACGTCGACGTTTATTGAGTCATCGCTGGCCGGGGAACGTACGTGAACTCGACAATGTGATCCAGCGGGCTTTGATATTAAGAGCCGGTCAAGTGATCACCGCCAATGACATTATTATCGATACGCAGGATGTGGTTTTAGGCGGTGAAGACCTAGATCAATTTGCTGCTGAGCCAGACGGTTTAGGCGAAGAACTTAAAGCGCAGGAGCATGTGATTATTCTAGAAACCCTTAATCAATGCCAAGGAAGCCGCAAACTGGTCGCTGAAAAACTGGGGATCAGTGCCCGAACTCTAAGATACAAGATGGCAAGGATGCGTGATATGGGCATTCAATTACCAAATTAGTCTTTAAATTCAAGCTATGATATTGCAGCCTCCATATTGATTGTGAGGCTGCATTTTTTGAAATATACCAGCATAAATGTGACCTATTTTATCCAGAATCCTTAGTGTTAACTTCAGGCTTATCCCGTCAATTTATTATCAATCACGACCACTTTAAAACTTGGCCGTTATTTTGCATTGTCCCGTTATCGGTATTTTGATCGTCAAGAACTCGACGACTGGGAGCTCAGCATGCAAATAGGCGCAAATTCATTCCTGCAGGAAATGCAGAAACTCCAAGGCGAGATTACGCCGTCTTTTGGCGTTCAGCCAAATATCATGCAGCAAGTGAATAACACCAGTGGTGCAGACTTCGGTCAGTTACTCTCGCAAGCCGTCGGCAATGTCAGCGGCTTACAGTCGACATCATCAAACCTCGCGACGCGCTTAGAAATGGGAGATACTACCGTCACTTTGTCGGATACTGTTATCGCCCGTGAGAAAGCCAGTGTCGCCTTCGAGGCAACGGTACAAGTACGAAATAAACTTGTCGAAGCCTATAAAGAAATAATGAGCATGCCTGTCTAGGCCAGTGAATAACCCAATTAGCAGGTACGAATCGTGAGCACAGAAATGATTGTCGGATCCAATTCCGGCTTAGCTGACCAAGGTGTCCAGCAAGAACATAAGTCAGGAATGATGGGAAACCTTGGCGGTGTCGATATGATGCGTCAAGTAACTATGATTTTAGCCTTGGCGATTTGTTTGGCCTTGGCCGTATTTGTTATGCTTTGGGCACAGGAGCCTGAGTATCGTCCATTGGGAAAAATGGAAACTCAGGAAATGGTTCAAGTATTAGATGTGCTTGATAAAAATAAAGTTAAGTATCAAATCGACGTGGACGTGATTAAAGTCCCCGAAGATAAATATCAAGAAGTGAAAATGATGCTGAGCCGCGCAGGCGTCGACAGCCCTGCCGCTAGTCAAGATTTCTTGAATCAAGACAGCGGCTTTGGTGTCAGCCAACGTATGGAGCAAGCCCGTCTTAAGCATAGCCAAGAAGAAAACCTCGCTCGTGCAATTGAGCAACTACAAAGTGTTAGCCGCGCCAAAGTGATCCTCGCGTTACCTAAAGAAAACGTCTTTGCCCGCAATGCTTCAAAACCAAGTGCAACTGTGGTTATCAATACCCGTCGTGGCGGTTTAGGCCAAGGTGAAGTCGATGCCATCGTCGATATCGTTGCCTCTGCTGTGCAAGGTTTAGAGCCATCACGGGTGACAGTGACTGACTCTAACGGCCGTTTATTAAACTCAGGCAGCCAAGATGGCGCGTCTGCGACAGCCCGTCGCGAGCTTGAATTAGTACAGCAAAAAGAAGCCGAATACCGCACTAAGATTGAATCGATTTTGGTACCTATCTTAGGTCCTGATAATTTCACCTCTCAAGTCGATGTTAGCATGGACTTTACTGCGGTCGAGCAAACCTCTAAGCGTTACAACCCTGATTTACCATCCCTGCGCAGCGAAATGACCGTTGAAAATAATACCACTGGCGGCTCTTCGGGTGGGATCCCTGGTGCGCTATCGAATCAGCCGCCAATGGAGTCAAATATTCCAGAAGATGCGACTAAAGCGACTGAGTCTGTCACCGCAGGTAATTCGCACCGTGAGGCGACACGTAATTTTGAGTTAGATACCACCATTAGCCATACCCGTCAGCAAGTTGGCGCGGTTCGCCGCATTAGTGTGTCGGTTGCGGTGGACTTTAAACCCGGTGCCGCTGGAGAAAATGGCCAAGTGGCGCGGGTTGCCCGTACTGAACAAGAACTGACCAACATTCGTCGTTTACTCGAAGGGGCAGTCGGTTTTAGCTCGCAACGGGGTGATGTGTTAGAAGTGGTCACGGTTCCCTTTATGGATCAATTGGTTGAAGACTTGCCTGCACTAGAACTGTGGGAGCAACCTTGGTTCTGGCGCGCAATTAAGCTCGGTATTGGCGCGTTAGTGATTCTGGTGCTGATTTTAGCTGTGGTACGCCCTATGCTGAAACGCTTAATCTATCCTGACAGTGTCAATATGCCTGAGGATGGCAGATTAGGTAACGAACTGGCCGAAATTGAGGATCAGTACGCGGCAGATACGCTAGGGATGCTTAATACTCAAGAGGCGGAATACAGTTATGCCGATGATGGTTCAATTCATATCCCTAATCTGCACAAAGATGATGATATGATTAAAGCTATCCGTGCGCTCGTGGCGAATGAGCCTGAGCTCTCTACTCAAGTCGTGAAAAACTGGTTACAAGACAATGGCTGAGAATAAAACGAAAGAAGTGGCTCCAGCGGCCGCACCTGCCTTTAACATTAAGGATATTAGCGGTGTCGAAAAGACCGCGATCTTACTCCTCAGTTTGAGTGAGGCCGATGCTGCATCCATTTTAAAACACTTAGAGCCGAAGCAAGTGCAAAAAGTGGGTATGGCGATGGCGGCAATGGATGAGTTTGGTCAAGAAAAAGTCATCGGGGTACATAAGCTGTTTCTCGATGACATTCAAAAGTATTCTTCTATTGGTTTCAACAGCGAAGAGTTCGTTCGTAAAGCCTTAACCGCCGCACTGGGTGAAGATAAAGCGGGTAATCTGATTGAACAGATTATCATGGGCAGCGGTGCTAAGGGGTTGGATTCGTTGAAATGGATGGATGCACGCCAAGTGGCGACCATTATTCAGAATGAACATCCTCAGATCCAAACCATTGTATTGTCCTATTTAGAACCCGATCAAGCGGCGGAAATTTTTGGTCAATTCCCTGAAAACACCCGTTTAGATTTGATGATGCGGATTGCGAACCTTGAGGAAGTTCAGCCCGCTGCACTGCAAGAGCTGAACGACATCATGGAGAAACAGTTTGCTGGTCAAGGTGGCGCACAGGCCGCGAAAATGGGTGGCCTAAAAGCGGCTGCCAACATAATGAACTACTTAGATACGGGTATCGAAAGTCAGTTGATGGAAACCATGCGCGAGTCTGATGAAGAAATGGCGCAGCAAATCCAAGACTTGATGTTCGTGTTTGAAAACTTAATCGATGTTGATGACCGTGGTATTCAAGCACTGCTCCGTGAAGTACAGCAAGATGTACTGATGAAGGCGCTCAAAGGCACTGATGATCAGCTGAAAGAAAAAATCTTGGGCAACATGTCAAAACGTGCCGCAGAATTGCTGCGTGACGATCTTGAGGCCATGGGCCCAATCCGTATCAGTGAAGTGGAAGTCGCCCAAAAAGAAATCCTGTCTATTGCCCGTCGCTTAAGTGACAGCGGCGAAATTATGTTAGGCGGCGGTGGTGGCGATGAGTTCCTCTAATCCGAGCGACAATAAACCGTCAAATAAGGTCTTGAGCGACGGTGATATTGAGTTTAGTCACTGGGCACTGCCAGATGTGACTGAAGCCGATGACGATTCTATCTCGAATTTGTTCGGCCATTCGAATCATCAAGCCGCTAAGCCGACGACGGTTGAGAGTGTTTCTCCGCCGACGATGGCCGAAATTGAAGACATTCGCGCCCAAGCTGAAGAAGAAGGGTTTGCCGAAGGTAAACAACAAGGTTACGAGCAAGGGCTAGAAAAAGGTCGCTTAGAAGGCTTAGAGCAAGGCCATACCGAAGGGCTCGCCCAAGGGCATGAGCAAGGATTAGAAACTGGTTTAGCTCAAGCCAAAGTTTTACTTTCGCGGTTTGAAGCCTTATTAACCCAATTTGAAAAGCCATTGCAATTACTCGATGGTGATATTGAGCTCTCCCTACTGAACTTGAGTATGACATTAGCTAAATCAGTCATAGGTCACGAATTAAAAACCCATCCAGAACAAGTGCTTTCGGCATTACGCTTAGGTATAGAGTCGCTACCGATTAAAGAGCAAGCGGTGACTATTCGGCTGCATCCTGACGATGTGATCCTTGTCGAACAACTTTATTCCACCGCCCAACTGACCCGCAGTAAATGGGAACTTGAAGTCGATCCGACGTTAAGTGCTGGCGATTGTATTCTGAGCAGTCATCGCTCATTAGTCGATTTAACGCTTTCATCGCGTATCGATACTGTGTTTGAGTCATTACGAAATCAACATGCGCATTTGAGTGATAAACAGCATCAACTGCAAGAGACGATTGAAGCTGAAGATACTGCCAAACAAGTGGCTGTGGCGCTTGAGTCTGAGCTTGATGATCAAACGCCTGATGAGCAAGCTGTCGATTCAGCGAATCAAGGTGCTGAGGATATGCAATCTGCCTCGAACACAAGTGAGCACTTAGATACCCAATCGGATGCCGGAACAGATGCAAAATCGTCAACACCAATTGCTGAATAGGCTGAATCACCATCAGGACAAAGTGCCGCCATTTCGCGCAGTGGCCAGTGGTCAACTCGTGCGTGTTGTTGGCTTAACCTTAGAGGCGAGCGGTTGCCGTGCGCCTGTGGGCAGCTTATGTTCCATCGAAACCATGGCGGGCGAGTTAATTGCAGAAGTCGTCGGCTTTGATGGCGAACTCCTGTATTTAATGCCTATCGAAGAATTACGTGGAGTATTACCCGGTGCCCGGGTGGTGCCTTTAGGAGAACAAACTGGACTCAATGTCGGCTTGTCCCTGTTAGGACGCGTGCTCGATGGCAACGGTGTGCCTTTAGATGGTTTAGGTGCGTTGCAGACAGATCAACAAGCGCCAAGACATAGCGCTGCCATTAATCCCTTATCTCGCCGTGCTATTACCGAGCCGCTGGACGTCGGTGTGCGCGCCATTAATGCCATGCTGACAGTGGGCAAAGGCCAACGTATGGGCTTGTTTGCTGGTTCAGGTGTGGGTAAGAGTGTGCTCTTAGGTATGATGACCCGCGGCACCACTGCCGACATTATTGTGGTTGGGCTGGTGGGCGAGCGTGGCCGTGAAGTAAAAGAGTTTATTGAAGAGATTCTTGGTGAAAAAGGTCGAGCGCGTTCTGTTGTTGTTGCCGCACCTGCAGATACCTCGCCGCTGATGCGCCTGCGCGCCTGTGAAACCTCGACTCGTATTGCCGAATATTTCCGCGATTTAGGCTATAACGTCTTGTTATTAATGGATAGTTTAACGCGCTACGCCCAAGCGCAGCGTGAAATTGCTTTGGCTGTGGGTGAGCCGCCTGCCACCAAAGGCTATCCGCCTTCAGTGTTTGCCAAGCTGCCGCGTTTAGTTGAGCGCGCCGGCAACGGTGGCCCAGGTCAAGGTTCAATTACGGCATTTTATACTGTGTTGACGGAAGGGGACGATCAACAGGATCCCATTGCCGATGCTTCGCGGGCGATCCTCGATGGTCACATTGTCTTGTCCCGTTCGCTTGCGGATTCGGGGCATTATCCTGCGATTGATATTGAAGCTTCTATTAGCCGAGTCGCGCCTATGGTGATCTCCAATGAACATTTGGAAGCCATGCGCCGCGTGAAACAAACCTATTCCTTGTATCAGCAGAATCGGGATTTGATTTCCATTGGCGCTTATGCCCAAGGCAGCGATCCTCGAATTGACAATGCAATACGACTGCAGCCAGCAATGAATGCTTTTTTACGCCAAACCATGCGTGATGCATTTAGCTTTGCCGATAGCCAAGTCATGCTTGGGCAACTTGCCGCTCAGTGCAAATAATGGCGTCATCGAATTAATCGAGGTTTAGTATGGCTAACGCCGATCCCTTGTTGTTAGTGTTAAAGCTCGCCAATGATGCCGAAGAACAAGCGGCGTTATTGTTAAAGTCGGCGCAATTAGAGTGCCAAAAGCGGCTGAATCAACTCAGTGCGCTGAATAACTATCGCTTAGAATACATGAAGCAAATGCAATCCCAGCAAGGCCAAGCCATTAGTGCCAGTCACTATCACCAGTTTCATCGCTTTATTCGTCAGATTGATGACGCTATTACTCAGCAAAATCGCGTTGTAGCCGACGGTGAAAAACAAAAAGAATATCGACAACAGCATTGGTTGGAAAAACAAAAAAAACGTAAGGCTGTGGAATTACTCTTAGCGAGTAAAGAGAAGAAGCGCCAAGTTGTTGAACAAAAACGGGAGCAGAAAATGACCGATGAATTTGCTTCTCAGCAGTTTTATCGCCGTCATCAGCGTTAGTGAAATAGCGCGTTAAATGTTCGGTATCTTCACCATTCACTAGCCCGATATGAGTTCAGTTTTCTGCCGCCGCCCTATGGCGCTGAACATTTGTTCGACTTCTTTCCCTGAGTTTTATTCTTTTCAATATGCCGCAGTAAAAAACTGAAGTTTTGGCATCTTATTTGCTTTGATTTAGTCCATGACCCTGCAACCGCAGTGTTTAATTGACGTTTCTACCTAGCCATTTTCTTTTTCTGCTGGGTGATGTTTGGGAGCACTTATGCAACAAATGACCAATATCCTGTTGAGTAAAACAGGCAACTCTGCGGCCAATTCCGCTAAGAAATCTTCCCAAGAGTCTAATAATGAAGACTTTTCATCTACACTTGCGTCTGTCTCCGCTAGCTCATTTTCTATTTCCGCGCCTAAAAAGGCTACAGCGAATACTGACGATAAAGTGCAGATCGCCTCTACTGATAAAGTAAAAGATAAAGACATATCAACGGATGACGCTGACGTAAATCTCATCTTCGCCCAAATAAGCATGGCAAATGACATGAAGAAAACGGCATCAGAGGGAGAGAGTTTGCCGCTAGTATTTTTAAATGCTGAAGATACTACTGACATGACGGGTAAAGATAATACTGATGCGACATCGGCGGTATTAATCGATCCTTCATTAGTATCAGCTATTTCTGCCGATGTTGAGCAGGCATCAGATGCAATGGTTGATGAAGTGGGCTTCTCTGCTGAATTACAAAAATTAGTTTCTACTGCGTCAGATGTGCCAGTGGCTGTATCTGCTGATAATGATGTTAAGTCAGTCCCTTTGACTGATAAGCCACTCGTTCAGATTCTTCCCATAGATCCAATAATTACAGCGTCAGTGGATTCCGATGCTGTTATTGACCCCAATTTGATCGATGATGCTGCTGAATTACAGATAGAAGACACAGAACTTGTTGTTACTACTCAAATGGGCGTTAGCATAGATGAGCCTTTAGTCGAGAATGAAGTCACACTTAACGCTATGGTTAATCAAGCTGGTTTAACGAATAGCTCAACGACAAAATCGACGATGAGCACTTCGCCAAAGTCATTTGCTAGTGCCGCGAGTACTCCGATATTGGACAGTCTCAATACAGGTAACGTTTCTACCTCGGCAAATACTTTTGAACTAAATACTTTAGGTTCTGCTGTTTCATCTGAATCATCGGCTACTCAGTCTGTAACAGAAAGTGATCTTGATGGAAGTCTTAATCCTGAACTGGCTGCTAACCTATTACTTAAAGATGCAAAATTGACCGTTGCGATGGATATTCCCCGAGATGAAAATTTTATTGATGATGGCAGTACCTTCTCAGATATTAAGTCTACATCATCAATCCATACACTCTCGATGTCACAAGTAAATCGCCAAGAAACAATGCAAGTTCAATTGTCATTACGCCAAGGTGTCGATCAACAAAACCAAATGCAAGAGATGATCCAACGGTTTTCACCTGTGATGAAGCAACAGTTGATCACTATGGTGAGTCAAGGTATTCAACATGCAGAGATTAGGCTCGATCCCCCCGAGCTTGGGCATATGCTGGTAAAAATTCAAGTGCATGGCGAGCAGACCCAAGTACAGTTCCATGTCACTCAGACACAAACGCGTGATCTGGTTGAACAAGCTATGCCAAGATTACGTGAGTTACTGCAAGAACAAGGGATGCAATTAGCGGATAGCCATGTGTCTCAAGGTGGCCAAGGTGAACGTCGAGAGGGGAGTTTTGGCGACGGTGGCGGTTCAAGTGGGGCTGATGTGGATGAAATCTCGGCAGAAGAGCTACATTTAGGTTTAAATCAAACCACTAGTGTAAATTCAGGTATAGATTATTACGCTTAAGTAGGTAACCTATAGCAATGATTAAACATAATGACGTTTTGGTTAATCAGAATCGTCATTTGTTCCGCCTAAATTAAAGAGAATAGTGATGGCTAAGGAAGAATCGTTAGAACTTGAAAGTACCGAAGAGCCTAAAAGTAAGAAAAAACTGTTTATTTTTGTTGGCGTAGGTGTTCTTATCGCTCTCTTAATCGGTGCTGGTATCTGGTTTTTTTTGGGGAGTAATTCTGAGGAAGTTCCTGTCGCTACGGCTGATGGAGTTGTTCAGGCTGAAACTCCTGCCACCGGAGATTTAGCCATAGCATCCTATGTGCCTATGCCACGCCCTTTCCTATTCAATTTACCAGGGCCTGACAGAGCACGTTTAGTTGAGATCAAAGTCCAACTTATGGTGCGTGGTACCGATGATGATGTGCTGACACAAAAACACATTCCGTTGATTGAAGATGCGCTTTTAACGACTTTCAGTGGTGCTGATGTGCAAAAACTCAGTACGCAAGCGGGTAAAGATGAGTTACGCCAGTTAGCACTCTTAAGTGTGCAAAATACTCTGCAGTCGGTCACTGGCCGTAAAGTTGTCGAGAAAGTACTATTTACCGGTTTTGTAATGCAATAACCCTTTAACTTCAGCACCAAAAGAGGCGAAGGCAATATAGTGAGTGATTTATTAAGCCAAGACGAAATTGATGCGCTATTGCACGGGGTTGATGACGTCGATGATGACGAAATTGATGCTGTTGGAGAAGATGCACGTTCCTACGATTTCTCTTCCCAAGATCGAATAGTTCGTGGGCGTATGCCGACGCTGGAAATTGTGAATGAGCGTTTTGCGCGCCATTTGCGTATCAGTATGTTTAATATGATGCGCCGTGCGGCCGAAGTGTCGATCAACGGTGTACAGATGCTCAAGTTTGGAGAGTATGTACATACGCTATTCGTTCCTACTAGTTTGAATATGGTACGTTTTAGTCCGCTCAAAGGTACAGCATTGATCACCATGGAAGCCAGATTAGTGTTCATCCTAGTGGATAACTTTTTTGGGGGAGATGGCCGTTTCCATGCCAAGATCGAAGGGCGGGAATTTACGCCTACTGAGAGACGTATCGTACAGCTATTGCTTAAAATAATTTTTGAAGATTATAAAGATGCGTGGGCACCTGTGATGGATGTGGAGTTCGATTATTTGGACTCAGAAGTCAATCCGGCCATGGCCAACATTGTCAGTCCTACTGAAGTTGTCGTGATTAATTCATTCCATATTGAAGTTGATGGTGGTGGCGGTGATTTCCATATCACTATGCCGTATTCCATGATTGAGCCGATTCGCGAGTTGCTCGATGCGGGTGTTCAAAGTGATAAGCAAGATACTGATATGCGTTGGTCGCAGGCATTGCATGATGAAATCATGGATGTGAAGGTCGGGTTCGATGCCAACATTGTGGAACATGAATTAACGCTCAAAGATGTAATGAATTTTAAAGCGGGCGATATTATTCCGATTGAGTTACCGGAATATATTATGATGAAAATCGAGGATTTACCGACATATCGTTGTAAAATGGGCCGTTCTAGAGATAACCTAGCACTTAAAATATATGAAAAGATCCCTCGGCCAGAAACTGTTAAATCCGAGCTACAATTAGTGACGCGCAAGGGTAAATCTCGCGATATATCAGAATTATAAGGTGAAGTAAGATGAGCACAGACGATACGGATGATTGGGCTGCAGCAATGGCAGAACAAGCCTTAGAAGAAGCTAACGCGATTGAGCTCGATGAATTAGTTGATGATTCGAGACCTATCTCTAAAGCAGAAGCGGCGAAATTAGACACTATTTTAGATATCCCAGTCACTATCTCTATGGAAGTGGGCCGTAGCTATATCAGTATTCGTAACTTGTTGCAGTTAAACCAAGGTTCTGTGGTTGAGCTCGACAGAGTTGCGGGTGAACCTTTAGATGTGATGGTTAACGGTACGCTGATTGCGCATGGTGAGGTTGTGGTTGTAAACGATAAATTCGGTATTCGTTTAACTGATGTGATCAGTCAAACCGAGCGAATTAAAAAGCTTAAATAATTGTCTCATCAACGAAAGTTGGAACCAGAATGACTATTTCGGTAATACTCAGTTTAGCTGCAGTATCTCAAGCAAAAACTGAGAGTCTTGTAGGCGATAGTGCTCAAGGTGTAACAGCAGTGACATCTTCGGCCGCAAAAATGGCTGAACCTTCTCAAGTCGCAACCCTAGCGAGTATGTTAGGTGGCTTAATTCTGGTTTTACTCTTAATTTTTGCGTTAGCTTATTTATTAAGACGGTTCAATTTAGTTCCCACGACCAACGGTGTTTTAAAAACCATAGCCGTGACTTCGCTCGGTCAGAAAGAGCGTTTAGTCTTAGTGCAGGTGGGGGAGCAGCAATATTTACTTGGCGTTAGCTCGCAGCAGGTGAGTTTGATTGATAAGTTAGTTGAACCTATTCATATAGAGTCTGATTCCTTTGCGAGTCGGCTACGTCAGGCGAAATCAAAACAATGATAACACGTATCCTCGCGTTAGTTGGGTTCGTTATTCTGTTATGCATGCCGTCGGCATGGGCCGCTGATGGTGTTTTGCCTGCAGTGACTGTAACAACAGGACCAGACGGCTCCACAGAATACTCAGTCACAATGCAGATTTTACTGCTGATGACATCGCTGAGTTTTTTACCTGCGATGCTCATCATGTTGACCTCTTTCACGCGGATCATCATTGTTCTGTCTATATTACGTCAAGCTATTGGCTTACAACAAACACCTTCCAATCAAGTATTAATTGGCATGAGTTTATTCATGACCTTTTTTATTATGGCGCCGGTATTTGACCGGATTTATGACGAAGGGGTTAAGCCTTACATTGAGGAGCAGTTAACCCTGCAGCAAGCGTTCGAAAAAGGTAAAGAACCAATAAGAAGCTTTATGTTAGGGCAAGTTAGGACCACAGACTTAAAAACCTTTATTGAGATTTCAGGCTACAAAAACATTAAGTCGCCTGAAGAAGCCCCGATGAGTGTGCTGATCCCCGCCTTTATTACCAGCGAGCTGAAAACAGCTTTTCAAATTGGCTTTATGTTGTTCGTGCCGTTTTTAGTGTTAGATCTAGTGGTGGCCAGTATCTTAATGGCCATGGGTATGATGATGTTATCTCCTATGATAGTGTCGCTACCGTTTAAGATCATGTTGTTTGTGCTCGTCGATGGTTGGAGCTTAGTTCTAGGGACATTAGCGAATAGTTTCGGGTAGCCAAGGGAGAGTACGCACATGAGTCCAGAGGCGCTGATTGATATTTTTCGTGAAGCTCTATCCGTAATTGTTATTATGGTGTCAGCTATTGTATTACCAGGGCTGGGTATTGGTTTGATTGTCGCCGTGTTTCAAGCCGCGACTTCGATTAACGAGCAAACCTTAAGTTTTCTTCCGCGTTTAATCATAACGCTGCTTGCGCTAATGTTTATGGGGCATTGGTTGGTTGAAACTTTGATGGACTTTTTTGTCGAGATGGTTAATCGCATTCCGCAAGTAATAGGCTAACCCAATGGAGCTGCTGCTCGATACGTTAGTGCAGACCATTGCCGCTTATATGTGGCCGCTGTTTCGGGTCGCGAGTATGCTAATGGTTATGGTGGTGTTTGGGGCAGCAACCACTCCAACTCGTGTGCGTCTATTATTGGCCATGGCGATTACCATTGCGATCGCGCCAGTCCTTCCTCCGGTTCAAAATGCCGATCTATTTTCACTCAGTGCAGTATTTATTACTGCGCAGCAAATCATTATTGGTGTTGCCATGGGGTTTGTTACTCAAATGGTGATGCAAGTTTTTGTATTAACCGGCCAGATTATTGGTATGCAAACCAGTCTCGGGTTTGCCTCTATGGTTGATCCAGGTTCGGGTCAGCAAACACCCGTTATTGGTAACTTTTTTCTATTATTGGCGACATTAATCTTCTTAGCCGTCGATGGACATCTATTAATGATCCGTATGTTGGTAGCGAGTTTTGAGACCCTACCCATTTCTAATCAAGGATTAACTCTCACTAGCTACCGCGCTTTAGCTGATTGGGGCTCGTATATGTTTGGTGCGGCATTAACTATGTCAATATCCGCGATTATTGCCTTGTTATTAGTGAACTTGTCCTTCGGTGTGATGACTCGCGCCGCGCCGCAATTAAACATTTTCTCTATTGGTTTTCCGATCACTATGATTGGCGGGTTATTTATTCTTTGGTTAACCTTAACGCCTGTTATGGCCCATTTCGATGAAGTGTGGGCTGCGGCTCAAGTGCTGCTTTGCGATATGTTAGCGCTTCAATGTAACGCCGATGGTTTGATATGACGGTATTAGGAGCTGCCCATGGCTGAAGAATCAAGCGGTGAACGCAGTGAGGAACCCACAGGGAGGCGTCTTGAACAGGCGCGGGAAAAAGGACAGATTGCGCGTTCGAAAGAACTCGGTACAGCAGCGGTATTAATTTCTGCTGCGTGTGGTTTTTATATGCTAGGTCCAAGTCTAGCCAAGAGTTTAACTCGGGTGTTTGAGACTGTTTTTACCATGGACAGGGCGCAAGTTTTTGATACTGAAGAAATGTTTAATGTTTGGGGTGTTGTCGCGGGTGAAATCGTCTGGCCCATGGCAAAAATAATGCTGTTAATTGTGGTTGTTGCTTTTATTGGCAACGTGGCTTTAGGTGGAATGAATTTCTCGACCCAAGCTATGATGCCTAAGGCCAGTAAAATGAGCCCTGCAGCAGGTTTGAAGCGTATGTTCGGTGTGCAGGCGCTAGTTGAGCTGACGAAAGGGATTGCCAAGTTTTCTGTGGTGGCATTTTCTGCATATTTATTACTGAGCTTTTATTTCAATGAAATTCTGTTGTTGTCTAGTGATCATCTTCCTGGCAATGTTTACCACGCATTAGATTTGCTCGTGTGGATGTTTATCCTGTTGTGCTGCTCTATTTTGTTAATTGTCGTCATCGATGTTCCATTTCAACTTTGGAATCACAATAAGCAACTCAAGATGACCAAACAAGAAGTAAAGGATGAGTATAAAGATACTGAAGGGAAGCCTGAAGTTAAAGGACGGGTACGGCAGATGCAACGCGAGTTGGCTCAGCGTCGAATGATGGCTGAAGTACCCAATGCCGATGTCATCGTCGTTAACCCTGAGCATTTTGCGGTAGCGATTAAATATGACGTGCAGCGTTCAGTCGCGCCTTTTGTTGTTGCTAAAGGTGTTGATGATGTCGCATTTAAAATTCGTGAGATTGCCCGCGCCCATAATGTGACAATCGTCTCTGCTCCGCCATTAGCAAGAGCTATATACCATACAACTAAGTTGGATCAACAAATCCCTGAAGGACTGTTTACTGCTGTGGCGCAGATTTTGGCCTATGTGTTCCAGTTGCGCCAATACCAAAAAGGTCGAGGTCGAAAGCCTATTCCTATCCCTCTTAATCAACCCATTCCTGATGAGTTAAAATATTAAGGTCTAAGCGAAAAATTCTTTTAAGCCGTGATATTATTGTGCGCCAATAAGCTATTGGCCTACTTTTTGCTTTTATGCTGCCATACGTCAAAGTTTAGGTAATTATGAATGGATGTTAGAGCGACCTTAGGTCAGGTAAAACAAATGCGCTTGAGTACGTTTAAAGGTATAGGCACTCCTATACTCGTACTCGCAGCATTGGCCATGATAGTTTTACCTATCCCTCCATTCTTACTAGACATACTTTTTTCATTCAACATAGCCTTAGCGCTCATCGTATTATTAGTCGCTATTTATACCGATAGACCGTTGGATTTTGCCGCTTTCCCGAGCGTCTTGTTAGTGGCGACTCTACTTCGCCTTGCTCTGAACGTCGCTTCAACTCGTGTGGTTTTACTCGAAGGCCATAATGGTGGCGATGCGGCAGGTAAGGTGATTGAAGCCTTCGGTTCCGTGGTGATTGGTGGTAACTATGCCGTTGGTTTAGTTGTATTCATCATTTTGATTATCATCAACTTTGCGGTAGTGACTAAAGGTGCTGGTCGTATCGCTGAAGTGAGCGCCCGCTTTACCTTAGATGCTATGCCTGGCAAGCAAATGGCAATCGATGCCGATTTAAATGCCGGGACTTTGAATCAAGATCAAGCAAGATTACGTCGCGCCGAAGTGACCCGTGAAGCTGATTTTTATGGTGCGATGGACGGTGCTTCAAAGTTCGTAAAAGGTGATGCTATTGCGGGTATCATGATTTTAGTGATCAACATCTTAGGTGGTTTCATCATAGGTATTGTTCAGCATGGCTTAAGTTTCTCAGAAGCGGTTGAAATTTATACCTTGCTGACTATCGGTGATGGTCTGGTGGCGCAGATCCCTGGGTTATTATTGTCAATCGCAGCAGCATTGATGGTAACCCGTCAAAATGAATCCGGTGATATGGGCCAAATGATGATGAGTCAGATGTTTGACAGTCATAAGTCATTGGGTATTGCTGCCGGAGTCCTATTTGTCATGGGAATCGTTCCTGGTATGCCGCATATGGCGTTCTTAAGTTTTGCTTTTATGACGGCAGGTGCCGCCTATTTTGTCTATAAACGTAATGAATCAAAACGCATTAAAGCCCTAGAACTTGTTAAGTCTGGTCCTGTAGAGAGGCAAGATAAAGAGCCTAAAGAGTTGGGCTGGGATGATGTGCATCATGTTGATACTATTGGGCTTGAGGTGGGATATCGTTTAATTCCGCTGGTCGATAAAGGTCAAGGTGGCGAGTTATTAAGCCGTATCAAAGGCGTACGTAAAAAGTTATCCCAAGAACTGGGCTTCTTAGTGCCAGCGGTGCATATTCGCGATAACTTAGATTTGTCGCCTAATGCCTATCGCATTTCATTAATGGGCGTAGTTGTTGGTGAGGCGGATATTCGACACGACTGCGAATTGGCGATTAACCCTGGCCAAGTCTATGGCAAGCTCGATGGTATTGAAACGCGTGACCCAGCTTTTGGTCTTGAAGCGGTATGGATTGCCCCTGAATTACGTGAGCATGCCCAAACATTAGGGTATACGGTTGTTGACGCCGCTACGGTTGTAGCAACCCATATTAGCCAATTGCTGACCAATAATGCAGCTAAGTTGTTAGGTTACGAAGAAGTGCAACAACTGATGGATATGCTTGCGAAACACTCGCCTAAACTGGTGGATGGCTTTATTCCTGATGTCATGCCACTCGGACATGTCGTAAAAGTGATGCAGAACCTGTTAAATGAAGGGGTTTCAGTCAGAGACTTGCGTACAATAGTGCAAACTTTGTTAGAATACGGCACTAAGAGTAATGACACTGAAGTTTTGACCGCCGCGGTGCGTATTGCATTGAAACGTATGATAGTCCAAGAGATCTCTGGTCCAGAGTTAGAAATCCCCGTCATTACATTGGCGCCAGAGTTGGAACAGATGTTGCATCAATCAATGCAGGCAACCGGTGGTGATGGTCCAAATATTGAACCCGGTCTTGCAGAACGCATGCAGCAGTCCCTTGCCGATGCGGCTCAGAAGCAAGAAATGGTCGGACAACCCGCCATATTGTTGACGTCAGGTATGTTACGCGCGACGCTGTCACGCTTTGTTAAACATACTATTCCTAATCTCAGAGTCATTTCGTATCAAGAAATACCTGATGAGAAGCAAATACGTATCGTATCTGCAGTCGGCCAGTAGAGGACGCATAAGTGAAGATTAAACGATTTTTTGCCAAAGACATGCGCGCCGCACTGGCCCAAGTGAAAGAAACACTCGGCTCAGATGCCGTCATTATGTCAAATAAGAAAGTGAATGGTGGCATCGAAATTGTCGCTGCCGTTGACTATGATGAGCCTAAAGCAAAAACCGCAGCTACTGCGCCAGCGCCAACCTTTATGGACGTGAGTGACGACCTCGTATCCCTAGGGGCTAAGCAGCCTATACGAGTAGAAACCCGTGCAAAGCTTGCGGCACCTGCTGACTCATTACAAGCCTTGTTAGAGAAGCAGCAAAGTCGTTTGAATCAACAGATGTCGCATCAGCAAGTTGATGCAGATTTACCTGCATGGGCTAAGGGCTTACAAGCGCCGGCTACTGCCAAAGTAGAGCGTCGCGAAGCGCCTGCCGCTTTTGATAAGAAGCCACAAACATCACAGAAACAAAATGCCGATATTGAGGCAATGCGTGATGAGCTAGCTTCATTGCGTAATTTGTTAACACATCAAGTGTCCTCTTTGATGACAGAACATAAAAAACGTATCGACCCCGTCGGTGCTATGCTCGAAGCCAAGTTACTTGAGGCTGAATTTTCCCCTGCGGTTGCCAATAAATTAGCGGCGCTGAGCCAACATTATACGCCTGCAGAATTAGTCAGAGCCTTACCTCAAAGTTTAGCTAATATGCTTGATAATCAAGGTGATGATATTGTTAAACAGGGCGGGGTGGTTGCATTGGTGGGGCCAACGGGTGTGGGTAAAACCACGTCATTAGCTAAACTTGCGGCCCGTTTTGCCGCTCATCATGGTGCAGAGCATGTTGCTTTGATAACGACAGACCATTATCGCATCGGAGCCTATGAGCAATTAGCAACTTATGGCAAAATAATGGGCTGCCCTGTAAAGCAAGCTCATGATCTGAATGAATTAGAGCAAATTCTTTATCAGTTTAGGAATCGCAAGCTAGTATTGATAGATACGGCTGGCATGGGACAGCGAGATATGCGTCTTTACCAGCAACTTGATAATTTAACTGCAAATAGCAGGATACCTATCCGCAGTTATCTGGTACTGTCTGCGACAGGGCAGCGCCGTGTATTGCAAGATGCAGTCAATCATTTTAAACGCATTCCCCTATCTGGTGTCGTTCTTACAAAACTCGATGAATCTGTGTCGTTAGCAGGGGCATTAAGTGTGTTGATCCAAAACGGATTACCATTAAGTTATGTTACTGATGGGCAAAGAGTTCCTGAAGATATGAAAGTTGCGGATACCTTAGATTTAGCCCAACAGGCACTCGCAGCGTTAGATAGTACAGAACAACAATCATTACAAGACACAGCGTGGTCAGATAATATGGCCTGTGCATTTGAGTAGATTTATGACCCTGGATCAAGCAAGTGGTTTACGTATGATGAATCAACCCTATAACGAAAAAGTGAAAGTAATCGCGGTCACAGGTGGTAAAGGTGGCGTTGGCAAAACCAGCGTTTCCATTAATACAGCTGTGGCATTAGCCGAAAAAGGCAAGCGTGTCTTGGTACTTGATGCTGACCTTGGCTTAGCAAACGTCGATGTCATGCTGGGTATTCGTGCCGAGCGTAACCTCTCCCATGTTCTCTCTGGTGATGCAGAGCTTGACGATATTATCGTTCGCGGCCCTAAGGGAATTGGCATAGTGCCAGCCACTTCAGGGACGCAAGGGATGGTGGAATTAAGCCCAGCGCAGCATGCAGGGTTAATTCGCGCTTTCAGTGAGATGCGGACTCAGTTTGATATTCTAGTCGTAGATACTGCTGCTGGGATTTCAGATATGGTGCTCAGTTTCTCACGTGCATCGCAGGATGTGCTGGTCGTTGTTTGTGATGAACCCACATCGATAACTGATGCCTACGCCCTGATAAAAATCCTCAGCCGTGAGCATGGCGTGTTCCGTTTTAAAATAGTTGCCAATATGGTGCGTAGTTTACGCGAAGGTATGGAATTATTTGCTAAACTCAGTAAAGTGACCGACAGATTTTTAGATGTCGCCCTTGAATTAGTTGCAACTATTCCATTTGACGAAAACTTACGTAAATCAGTTCGTAAGCAAAAACTGGTAGTTGAAGCTTATCCTAAATCACCAGCGGCGATTGCGTATCAAGGATTGGCAAATAAAATTCTGAGCTGGCCTGTACCGCAGCAACCTGGTGGGCATTTGGAGTTTTTCGTTGAGCGTTTAGTGCAACGACCAGATTTTCAAGAGGAAAAAACGAGTGAATAAAGCCGCTGCGTATACTTGTTTAGACAATAAATCGTCGATCGTTGAACAGTATGCTCCGTTGGTGAAAAGAATTGCGCATCATTTACTCGCCAGACTACCTGCCTCAGTGCAGCTAGATGATTTACTCCAAGCTGGGATGATGGGTTTATTAGAAGCATCATCCAAGTTTGATGGTGGCAAGGGTGCGAAATTTGAAACCTTCGCCGGCATACGTATACGAGGGGCGATGTTAGATGAAATTCGCCGTGGTGATTGGGTGCCTCGTTCCGTTCATCGTAATAACCGCAAGGTTGCACATGCTATTGATGAGTTAGAGCAAGAACTGGGCCGTGATGCACGCGACACAGAAATTGCAGAAAAACTTGATATGACGCTCGATGAGTACCATCATATTCTTAACGATGTTTCTGTCGGAAAAATCATAGGGATAGAAGACTTAGGCGTATCTCAGGATATACTTACAGTGAGTGATCGGTCCGATGATGACTCTTTTGAAGCATTAGCTGAGAACCAATTTCATTCTGCGCTGGTTGAGGCAATTAAATTATTGCCTGAAAGAGATGCATTAGTGTTATCCCTGTACTACGATGAAGCATTGAATTTAAAAGAGATTGGCGCCATTCTTGAGGTCAGTGAATCGCGTGTTAGCCAGATATTAAGTCAGGCAATGTTGCGATTGAAAGCTAAACTCAAGCACTGGACATAAGTATAATTATTAATCGAGCACAGAATGTCAGCTCACCGGAGGAAACCTTGGACAAGAATATGAAGATTCTCATTGTTGACGATTTTTCGACAATGAGGCGTATCATCAAGAACTTGTTGCGAGACTTGGGGTTTAATAATACCCAAGAAGCAGACGATGGCTCAACAGCCCTGCCGATGTTGCAAAAGGGGGATTTTGATTTTGTTGTTACAGATTGGAATATGCCCGGTATGCAAGGCATCGATCTGTTAAAAGCAATTCGCGCAGATGATTCGCTAAAGCATTTACCCGTATTAATGGTGACAGCTGAAGCAAAACGTGAACAGATTATCGCTGCCGCTCAAGCGGGAGTGAATGGATATGTGGTTAAGCCTTTTACCGCTGCAACGCTGAAAGAGAAGCTAGATAAAATATTCGAACGACTCGCTTGAGCAAGGATGAGCTATGAAGTCACAAACATCAGGGCTCATCACGCTCGAACAAGCTCAGCACTTGGTTGAATTATTAAGTGTCGGTGAGCAACGTCAGGCAGATGATTTATTACGGGAGCTTGCTGCTCCACTGCAACGAGAATTATTTGAAGAGGTAGGGAAATTAACTCGGCAACTTCATAGCGCTTTAATGGATTTTCAAGTTGATAATCGTCTAGCTGAATTAGCCAATACAGAAATTCCCGATGCCAAACAACGTTTAAATTACGTTATTGACATGACTGAACAAGCGGCAAATAAAACCATGGATGCGGTAGAAGAATGTTTACCTTTGGCCAATGCCGTAACGGTAAATATTCAAAAAGTCATGCCATCTTGGGACAAATTAATGCGCCGAGAAATAGAACTCAGCGAGTTTAAGGTTCTTTGCCACGATGTCCAAGATCTTATGTCCCGTAGTTCAAATGACTCGACTCGACTGCGTGAATTGTTAAATCAAATATTGATGGCGCAAGATTTTCAAGACTTAACAGGACAAATGATACGTCGTGTTATTGATCTGGTTATGGAAGTTGAAAGCAATCTGGTTTCTATGCTGACGGTATTTGGTGAGCAACCTATGATTGAAACTCAGATTGCTCAGAAAAATAATATTGAAGCGGAAGGGCCGATAATGAATGCCGAGCTTCGTCAAGATGTAGTAACGGGTCAAGACGAAGTGGATGATCTTCTATCGAGTCTGGGTTTCTAACTGGGAGTCAATTTGATGGCCTTTGATGTAGATGAAGAGATACTCCAGGACTTTTTAATCGAAGCCGGTGAAATTTTAGAGCTTCTGCAAGAGCAACTCGTTGCGCTTGAAAATAATCCTGATGACACTAACTTGCTAAACGCCATTTTTAGAGGGTTCCACACCGTTAAAGGTGGCGCAGGCTTTCTTAGCTTAACTCCCATGGTCGATGTGTGTCATGAGGCTGAAAATACCTTCGATTTATTACGGACAGGCAAACGTAGCGTCAATGCAGAGCTGATGGATATTATTTTGCAGGCTGTTGATGCAATTAATACCATGTTTGCTCAAACGCAGCAGGGCGAGCAGCAAGATCCTGCCGATTCGGGTTTGTTGGCTAGGCTTAAAATGCTGAGTTCAGGTGCGCCATTGCCATCTGAAGTTGCGTCTGCAGAGGTGGTCGAAATTGTCGAACCTGAGCCTGTCGTTGAAACCATTGTTGAAACTCCCGTCCCACAAGACATCTCTATAGAGATAAGTCATAGCTCATCTTCAAGTATTGATGATATCAACGACGCTGAATTTGAAGCTTTATTAGATGCGCTTCATGGCTCAGGAAAAGGTCCTGCGGCGGCTACCGCCGTGGTCTCTGAACCTGTTGTCGCTAAGCCTGCGGCACAGGTTAAAGCGTCTCCTGCATCGGGCGATGACATCACTGATGACGAGTTTGAAGCATTGCTTGATGAACTTCACGGTTCTGGCAAGTTTAAAGTCGAGGCAGAAGTGCCGGCTAAACCAAAGGTTGTCGCCGCACCTACGCCTCAACCTATAGTCGATGCCGATGAAATTACTGATGATGAGTTTGAAAGATTACTTGATGAACTCCATGGTAAAGGCGGAGCACCTGCGAAAGCTGACGTAAAAGCGTCGCCAGTGACGCCAGCTGTGGCAGCTGCACCTAAAGCCGCAGTGACTCCTGAGCCTGCGAAAGTTGCAGCACTAGCCCCCGTTGTTGCCGCAAAACCGAAAGTAGACATCGCGGTTGTAGAGAAAGCGCCTGCTAAAGCAAGTTCAGCAAATGTGCCTCAAGGTGAAACCACGGTTCGTGTTGATACTGCACGACTCGACCAAATCATGAATATGGTCGGTGAGTTAGTATTAGTGCGTAATCGATTAGTGAGCTTAGGCATCAGTCGTGATGATGAGGAAATGTCTAAAGCCCTTGCGAACTTAGATCTCGTGACAGCCGATTTGCAAGGCGCGGTGATGAAAACCCGTATGCAACCGATCAAGAAAGTGTTTGGTCGGTTCCCTCGGGTAGTCCGTGATCTTGCGCGTACACTCAATAAAGAAATTGATTTGATTATGGTCGGTGAAGAAACTGACCTAGATAAAAACTTAGTTGAAGCGCTTGCCGATCCACTCGTCCACTTAGTGCGTAACTCGGTGGATCACGGTATTGAAATGCCAAATGAGCGTGAAGCCAGTGGCAAGCCGAGAACGGGTACAATTACCTTATCTGCAAGTCAGGAAGGTGACCATATACTGCTGAAAATCGAAGACGATGGCGCAGGTATGGACCCTGAAAAACTGAAAAAAATCGCGATAACACGTGGTGTACTTGATGAAGATTCAGCTTCGCGGATGACTGACAGCGAAGCTTATAATTTAATTTTTGCGCCAGGTTTTTCAACTAAGGTCGAAATTTCAGATATTTCTGGTCGTGGCGTTGGGATGGACGTGGTAAAAACCCGTATCACTCAGCTTAACGGCACAGTGCATATTGATTCTATGAAAGGTAAGGGCACGATACTTGAGATTAAAGTACCGTTAACGCTGGCGATTATGCCAACCTTAATGGTTGATGTCGCTAAACAAGTGTTTGCATTACCTCTGTCTAGCGTGAACGAGATATTTCATCTCGATCTTACTAAGACCAATATCGTCGATGGACAACTCACCGTCATAGTGCGTAACAAGGCTGTGCCTTTGTTCTATTTGGAGCACTGGCTGCATAGAAACAAAACCACCTTTAAACATGGCGATAAAAAGCATGGTCATGTGGTGATTGTACAATTAGGTATGATGCAAATTGGTTTTGTTGTGGATGCCCTAATAGGCCAAGAAGAGGTGGTGATTAAACCCCTTGGCGCTATGTTACACGGCACTCCTGGGATGGCTGGCGCGACGATTACATCGGATGGTGGTATCGCACTGATCTTAGATGTCCCTGGATTGTTAAAGCATTATGCGAAAAGTAAGAATTAGTTTCCAAGCTAAGGAATGGAATGGCCATTAAAGTATTAGTCGTTGATGACTCAAGTTTTTTCAGACGACGTGTTAGTGAAATAGTCAATCAAGATCCTGAACTGGAAGTTATCGCGACGGCCTCAAATGGGGCCGAAGCGGTGAAGATGGCTGCTGAACTTAATCCTCAAGTTATCACTATGGATATTGAGATGCCCGTGATGGATGGTATTACTGCCGTCCGTGAAATCATGGCTAAATGTCCGACGCCGATCTTGATGTTTTCTTCTTTAACCCATGATGGCGCTAAAGCGACGTTAGACGCTTTAGATGCTGGTGCGTTAGATTTTCTACCTAAACGTTTTGAAGACATTGCTACCAATAAAGATGATGCTATTTTATTGTTGCAGCAGAGAGTTAAGGCATTGGGACGCCGCAGAATGTTTCGCCCTATTGCACGTCCTGTCGTAGCTTCAACACCTAGCGTGCGCCCAACAAGTAGCGTTTTAGGGACAACGAGTATAGCGTCGCATACACCTGCCACTGCTCCTGTGAGGACCTCAACAGCAGCGTCGATTCGTGCAAGTGGTAAGCAGTATAAAATACTGCTGATCGGCACATCTACTGGTGGTCCAGTTGCTTTGCAAAAAATTCTTACTCAATTCCCGGCAAACTATCCGCATCCGATTTTATTAATCCAGCATATGCCCGCAGCTTTTACGCCAGCATTTGCAAGTCGTTTGAATGGCTTATGTAAGATTGAAGTAAAAGAGGCCGCTAATGGCGATCTTCTTAAACCGGGTTGTGCATATTTAGCGCCTGGCGGTATGCAAATGATGGTTGAACGTACTGGAGGTAGTGGTCGATTAAAAGTCATCGCTGGCAGTGCGGACATGAACTACAAGCCTTGCGTTGATATCACCTTTGCTTCTGCATCCAAAGCCTTTAGCGGTGACGTGCTTGCCGTTGTGCTAACTGGTATGGGCGCGGATGGCAGAGAAGGTGCCCGGATGTTGAAAGCAGTCGGTGCGACCATTTGGGCGCAGGATGAAGCCAGTTGTGTGGTTTATGGCATGCCGCAGGCTGTCGCTAGTGCTGGTATTGCCACTCAGTCGATTGCGTTAGACAACATGGCTGAATGCATTTTAAAAGAGTCTGTTCGTGTCTAAGAGTTTGCATCCGATGAGCACGAATAGTGTGCTCATCATTTTGCTGATGGCGATTGCTATTTTGTGTCTTGGTGCCTTGAGTCTCGATTATCGGCATAAAAATAGTTTGTTGAGAGAAGAGATAAAACGTTTGGAATCGACTCAGGTACTGTTAATGGTCCCTGACGAACAAGCTGAAGCAATTGCTGCTTGGTTAGCGTCTCATCCTGATCAAACTAAAGCTATGTTGCAATTGGCTACTCCTGGTGAACAAAAGGCTGTGACAATTGGTCCTGACTCTACCCAGATTAGTGTTCCGCCTTTGCTGAATAAGCAGAATTCTGGGGTGGATACGACGAAGGATAACGCTAATCAGCAACCTTTAGTTCCTACGCTGCTCCAGACGCCAAAAAAGGATGTCGAGACTGCGACTTCGCCTATTGAACCTAATCAGTCAATTGAACCGAAAAATGCACAGATGCTGCCAGTGGTGATTTCTGAAAATGCCGATGGAGTTAAAGTGATTAGTTTACCCAATGGTGGTATCCGAGTTACGACGAGAGAAGAGCAATAACCTTTGGAATGCGTGTTAAATATTCTCATTTATTAGCATTGAATCAATTTATGTGGGGGGTCACTTCTTGAAAGTCTGGACCATAGCGAATCAAAAAGGTGGTGTAGGCAAAACCACGACGGTTGCGAGTTTAGCGGGAACCTTAGCTAAGCGTGGCAAGCGTGTACTTATGATTGACACCGATCCACACGCTTCGCTAGGTTATTATTTAGGCATTGATTCTGAAGAGGTTCCTGGCTCTTTATTTGATGTGTTTCTGGCCCATAAAAGCCTCTCTAAAGAACTCGTTTTATCCCATGTAGTACCAACCTTAGTCGATGGTCTCGACTTGTTGCCGGCCACTATGGCATTGGCAACATTAGACAGAGCCTTAGGTCATCAAGAGGGGATGGGGTTAGTTTTACGTAATTTATTAGCGCTAGTTGCTGATGAATATGATGTGGCTATCGTTGATTGCCCACCCGTACTTGGTGTTTTAATGGTCAATGCCCTTGCGGCAAGTCAGCATATTATTATTCCCGTGCAGACTGAGTTTCTTGCCATTAAAGGGTTAGAGCGGATGATAAAAACGATGGAGTTGATGGGGCGATCTAAAAAGACGCGTTACAGCTATACTGTCGTGCCAACCATGTACGATAAACGTACTAAGGCATCACCCGCTGCTTTGCAAGTGCTGGGCACAGAATACACTGAAACCCTATGGAAGGACGTGATTCCAGTCGATACTAAGTTTAGAGATGCCAGTTTGGCACATTTACCCGCATCGCATTATGCGAGTGGATGTCGTGGCGTAAAAGCCTATGAAAGATTATTAGATTTCTTATTAGTTGGGGAGTTTGGCCATGTCAAAATCGGTTGATGAAACTGTTTTTGATTTTTTCGCATTATTGCTGCAGGAAGACGACGCTCCAAGTCAGGCGGTTTCTCCTCAAAGCATAGTAAAAGCTGACTCAAATCAAAATGTTGCCACTAATCAAACGGAGGCGGCATTACTTGATGCAGCCATCTTGGCTGAAAATGGTCGTACGGCTGCATCACAAGCTCATGAGAGGGCGATAACACCAACGGTACAGCTACAACCAAAAGCGACGCCAAGACAGCATGAGTTTGTTGCACCTGTAAGTAAGATTGCTTCTCAAGTGGATAAGCAAGCGCTAGAAAAATTGCTGGCGCCTGTACTTAAGACTAAAACAGTAGAACCGACACCATCTTTTGTCGAAGTTACGCCGACTGTTGATGTTCAACCCGTGGTAGAAGTACCACAAGCACGACCTGTTGTTGAAGAGCCAGTTATTGATGAAATAATTGCTGAAGAAGTCGTTGAGCCAGTGGTTGTGCCAGAAACACAAGTCGGTATTACGCCTCCTAGTGTGACAAAAGATTTGCAAGAAGTGCTCGATGATGAGTTTCAGGTACTATTCTTTAAAGTAGCAGGGCTGACATTGGCTGTGCCTTTGGTCAGTTTAGGCGGAATAGTTAAAATTGAGCGGATAAACCATATCTTTGGCAGACCCGCATGGTTTCTCGGTGTACAAACGCATAGGGAAGAGCAATTAAATATTGTTGACACTTGTGCGTGGGTTATGCCAGAAAAATACTCAGATAAACTGGCGCAATCGGTAAATTATCAATATCTTGTATTATTAGAAGACAGTAACTGGGGATTAACTTGTGAGTCCTTGGTCAATGCGGTAAAAATTAATAAATCGCAAGTCAACTGGCGTAGTCAAGCAGGCAAGCGCCCTTGGTTAGCGGGTGTAGTGAAAGAGCAGATGTGTGGCATTTTGCACGTACAAGCCTTAGTTGAAATGCTTAATGCGGGTTTAGGTTGTCAGGACTCAATTGGTTGAGGTAAACATGAAAGATACAAGAAATGTAGCAGCAGTCGCTGCAAGTAAAGATGATGCAGTATTACAATGGGTTACCTTTAAGTTAGACCATGAAACTTACGGCATCAACGTAATGCAAGTGCAGGAAGTATTGCGTTACACTGAAATCGCCCCCGTGCCCGGTGCACCTTATTACGTATTAGGCATCATTAACTTACGTGGTAACGTTGTCACAGTTATTGATACTCGCTCACGTTTTGGATTGCAATCTGCTGAAGTTGATGACTCAACTCGAATCGTTATCATTGAAGCTGAAAAGCAAGTCATTGGCATCTTAGTGGATAGTGTTGCAGAAGTGGTTTATCTACGCCGCTCTGAAATCGACAATGCGCCTAATGTTGGAACGGAAGAGAGTGCTAAATTTATTCAAGGTGTGAGTAATCGCGATAATGAGTTACTGATCTTAGTCGATCTTGACAAGTTATTATCCGATGAAGAATGGGCCGAACTGACTCAGATTTAATCAATTAGCGAGATAAGGCTGAATGATATCAATTCATTCAGCTATTTTGTGTATTTGCGAATAAATCGATGATGCTAATACTTTACAATTTACGGATAGGCAAAGTATTTTATCGCGGCTTGAACAATGGCTAATGATATTAAGTCATTTAAGTGCAGCACTTTGGAATAGATAATTCAGTTGGAATGCCTGCTAGTTTATGGCTATGAGTGAGTATAAGGATTTTTAATGGGCGATGAATTTTTGATCGCAGCTTTAGTCTATGTCATCGCATGCTTAGGATTAGTACTCTTTTTACAAAAACAATTGAGCAAACTAAGAAGTAAGGTCGAAGCCTTAACCGTTTTGGTCAAAGAAGGTGATCGTCAGCGAGAGTCGTTTAAGCGTGAGTTACAAGAGTTACGCAGTGGCACTATCGGAGTCGGTCGGCGTGTGATTGAGTTAGAAAAACGCCTACTTCAGCAGTCAGAACGGATAGAAGAGACGACTCAACAGGACCCACAGGCTAAACTTTATACTCGAGCCATGAAAATGGTGGCGCTTGGTGCTGGTGTGGATGAGTTGATTAAAGAATGCGAATTACCCAAAGCGGAAGCCGAGTTATTGATCCGACTTCATCGTAAATGATCGCATAGAATTGCAAGTGATTGATATTGAAGCTCTATTTGACTCTTAAAGCTAATTTGCCAAAATTAGCTTTTTTATTTTATGCCTTCTCAACAATTTTTTGATGCATATTATTCCATTGCTCGGGAAACTTACCGTCGAGCATATACACAAATGCGATCAGTTCGGCGATAAGCAAATAAAGTTCCTTAGGTATTTCATCCCCTAGTTCAAGCAACTGTAAAAAATGGCTTAGATGGGGATCTTGATGGATATAAACGCCGTTAGCCTTGGCTAAAGCAATAATCTCTTCTGCGATAAGCCCTTCACCTGTTGCCACAATTTTAGGCGCGTTATGACCATCATAGCTCAGCGCGACAGCTTGTTTAGGTTCTCTCTCTTCGCTCATTGGGTTATTCCTAAAGTATTCAAATTTAGTATCCTACCCTAGCTAAGCCTTCGTCTTGACGAGGAAATGATCACCAGGTAATAAGGTTGCTGGTACTTGCGCTATTTGTGTCGTGAGCTCGCCTGGTGTAAACCCTAGCTGTGACAGTTTTTGGCTTAAGGGCGTTAAAAAGTTATTGACCTTATTAAGTAGCATTTGGCTATTGCCTTTAAACTGGATATCTAACTGTTGATTGTGCTGCTGAGCAGCAATCAGCAGTGGACCTTGTGCTAAATTAAACTTGAGCTGTAAACGCCATCCTGCTTTTTTCTCTGGATCATCTGAATCAACTTCTTGCTCAAATTTACCTTCCAATTGCTCGTGGCGTTGATTAATGCCATAGGGCAGGGCAAAGAACCAGACTAAATTGCCTGCATTCTCATTGCTTGCCTGTTGGTACAAATGTAAGTTTGAGGCCAATTGCCCCATGCTATCAAGACCGCCAGCTTTACTTAGTTGGCCAAGTTGTTTAGTGGAAAAGCCGACTTTGGCTTGCAGTTGCTCAAGATAATCGGCCAATTTCTTACTCATTGAATTCGAACTATTATTAGCCTTAAAGCCTAGTAGTAGTTGAAATAGTGAGGTAATCGCACTGGCATTCATAAACATTGAGGCTTGATTTGACAGAGGTGTGGCAAGGTTAAGACTCGTTAGCCCGAGGATATTGGCCTTGAGCTCATCTAAATCATTTAACTGACTGAGTGGCGGTAATCCTATATGCGGTAAGTGCTTTAACAACTCTGATGCTAAATTTGAGCTGTTGTTAGAACGGGACAACTCAATAGGAAGTGCCCCCGCTTTATTAAACGCTTTTTGCAAAACATCAGCCACCTTCATAGGGCTGTCAGTTTTAACGTCACTAGCTTTTAGTCCATTTTTAAGGCCACTGGAACCCAAAATATCCTTTAGCTTGTTTACATCTGCAGTATAGGCCCCAAGTGTTTCTTGAGGTGCTTTACTTAATGAATCAGCAATGCCATGAGGCAAGTTATTTTTACTATTTGTTTCTGTACTGATTGTGGATGGCGAGGGTTGACTCACAAGCCGATTTATATTGTCTGAGTTTAGAGAACTGACTAAAGGACTTTTTTCTAAACCTTTTGGCATTGACGTTATGGCTTGCACATTGAAAGTATTGGGAGAACTGGCTGAATTAGTAGCCTGTGGCGTATTTGCTTTACCTTGAAGTTGCGTGACCTCAGTTTTGGGTATGATGTCTTGTTTTGTTGTCTCAGGTAAAGAAACGATAGCTTCAAGTTTTTTTAAAAAGGAAGCGATGATCTGAACCGGTTCAACTTTGGCGATCACTATGTCAGAAGACAATTTATTTGTGGGAACCTGAGTTTCATTTACTGGCGCCCCAATAACGATTTCGAGTTTGCTCTGTATTGGGGTGAGTAATAAAATAGGCCGCCCTTGCTGAAAGGCTATTTTTGCTAAGAATTCACCTTGATTCAGCTGAGGTCCAGGATCTTGTGCTACAACAGTGCCATTAGCAAATTGAAACGCTTTGTTAATAATAGTGACGTTCGGTAACGGGTAGCCTTGAGTTCGAGCCGCAAGAGCTGAAAGCTGTGTCTGAGATATGCCATTTTGTTGCGCCAAATTGATAACAGCCTCTGGAACTTTCAGCGCAATAGGCGTGGCTAGAGCAAGCAGTTGGCTGATGGGATTTTGAGTCGCTGTGGTTGTTGGTGGCGTGTTTTGCGTATTAGGCGTGACTAGAAAAGTATTAGCTGTCAATAATATTTGCCGCTGCTGAGCGTTAACAAGCTTTAAATTATATTCTGTACCGTTTAGAATAATACTATCTCCTTCAGGCGAGGTTTGCACCTGAGCTGGAATAGGGCGCGGAGAAGCATTGAGAGCATCAGCTTGGGCTGTCGCAGTATGTAACTGCGGGTTTTGACTGCTAACAAGTGGAATTGACTCCATTTATAGACCTTATATAGTTTATTCGGCGATACATTCGTTTTGTAAAATTAACAATTGACCAATTTTTTTTGCCAAGTATGCTTATGCGCCTTGTGACAACGGAACTGTCATACTGGATAGTATGCCACTAAGACGAATTATCTTTATATCGTCATTTTTGTATTGTCACTTTAGCGAAAATTTGATGTCTAAACTGTACATTTATATTAAGAGAGCGATATGAAGTTAAAATGGATGGGATTATCTTTGGGGTTAATGCTGTTGCCTAAAGTGCAATCGGCTGAAGTATACCTATCAGATACCATTCAGCAGGAAACACCTGCTAAGGTACAAATTACCTATGATGATCCCCGCGATCCGTTCGAAGGCTTTAACCGAGCTATGTGGGACTTCAACTATCTCTACCTAGATAGATATTTATATCGTCCTGTAGCCCATGGTTATAACGATTATATTCCTACGCCTGCTAAAACAGGTATCAATAACTTTGTGCAGAATTTAGAGGAACCTAGCAGCTTAGTAAACAATGTGCTGCAGGGTAAGTGGGGCTGGGCAGCTAATGCCGGTGGACGCTTTACGATTAACACAACTGTTGGTCTATTAGGTGTCATTGACGTCGCAGATATGATGGGCATGAGCCGTAAGCAAGATGAGTTTAACGAAGTGCTTGGTTATTATGGCGTACCCAATGGACCTTATTTCATGGCACCGTTTGCGGGTCCTTATGTTGTGCGAGAACTCGCGTCTGATTGGGTTGATGGTCTATACTTTCCCTTGTCTGAGCTAACAATGTGGCAAACCATTGTTAAATGGGGACTTAAAAATCTTCACTCCAGAGCATCTGCGATCGATCAAGAGCGACTCGTTGATAATGCACTCGATCCCTATGCCTTTGTCAAAGATGCGTATTTACAACACATGGACTATAAAGTCTATGATGGGAATGTTCCTCAAAAACAAGATGATGATGAGTTACTCGAACAGTATATGCAGGAGCTAGAGTAACCAATAGGCCGTACTTGACAGCATTTGTCTTTAGTATGCAAGTGTTCGCCTTATCGAATAACGTTATCGGTATGTTCACTTGAGTAATGGCAATGCGATGAATTCTATTCAGGAACTTTTATGGCGTTAAATGGTGTTGCGGTTCTTTTAGTTGAAGATGATCCTGTGTTTAGGCAGATTGTTGCAAGCTTTCTTGATAGTAGAGGTGCGCAAGTTACACAAGCCTGTAACGGTGAAGAAGGATTATCATTTTTCAAATCGCAGCACTTTGATGTTGTTCTTGCAGACTTAAGCATGCCTAAGCTTGGTGGGCTCGATATGCTTAAGGAAATGACAAGGTTAGCGCCGCTCGTCCCTTCAGTTGTGATCTCAGGTAATAATGTCATGGCTGACGTTGTTGAGGCATTACGCATTGGCGCCAGTGATTATCTCGTTAAACCAGTATCCGATTTATTCATCATTGAACAAGCGATTAAACAAAGCCTGCATAGTTCCTACATTGATGATACTCAAGCTGCAGATTTTGAAGCCCTATCCCATCAAGAGTTAAGCGACAACCTCGTTTTGCTCGAGCAAAGTGTTGCCGCGGCCAAGCAAGTGCAGCAACAATTATTCCCCGCTTCAAACATCAGTTACCCTGCCGCCAAAGTTGACTACAGTTTGTATAAAAATAGTGACATTAGCAGTTACTTTATTGATTCGACAATGGTCGGCACTGATCACTTGATCATGTATATGGCGCATTTATATCCCGAAGATAATCGAGCCGCTTTTGCCTGTGTTCTGCTTAGAAGCTTTGTTAATCAAAAACTTAAAGATTTTCGAAATGGTCAAAGCCAAAGCATTATTGAACCATTCAATATGATGAGCTATTTGAACGAGCGTCTAGTTAAATCAGGGCTCGATATTAAAGCGGATATGATTTATGTCTCTATTGAGCTAACTAAGTACCGTGCTGCTATTGCACAGGCGGGTAAGGGGCTGCGTTGTTATCTGCGTAATGATGAGGGATTAAGCCCGTTAGCACTGCCTGAGAGTCTGCAGCTTGGCGTGTTGGATTGGGGTAAACCGAGCATTCAGTTCCGCAGTATTTTACCGCAAGAGCAGTTATGTATTGCGACCAGTGAGCCCGAACATAAACAAGCTTTACTTGATAACAAGTTTAAGGGCTTAGTCTATGATGCAACGCTACCAGCAGGTGGTTTTCTACAGTTAAGCCTTTAGTTTTTAGACGCTTTGACGAAATTGAGTATATAACCGAGTAGCTGACTTAACAAAAACGCCTTACTCTTGCGAGTAAGGCGTTTTGTTTTAACAGTCAAAAACAGTTGAACAGGATAATTAACGTTTTATCGCTTCATGTTCAGCCGTCACTGCAATTTCGCTTTCTAAGGCTTCAGCTTCAGTGTGATGTTTGGTTTCTGCGCCATGCATCCAATCGACTAATTTGTCAGCCATAAAATACAGGATCACGCCAGACAGAGCAGCTGTAATCGCAATACCGGCAAAAATTGACATAGCATTAGCAAGTTGTTCCTCTTTGCCACCACCGTGACCAATCAAAGAGCCTACGACTCCAGCAACCTTGTTCGCCATCGCAATAAACAGGAACCAAGCGCCCATCATCAAAGAGGCAATACGCAGTGGAGCAAGCTTAGTCACCATAGACAAGCCAATAGGTGACAAACATAATTCACCCATAGTATGGAAGAAATAAGCACCCACTAACCACCACATGCTTGATTTAGCAGTAGGATCGCTACCCATCTCAACCACAGCGCCAATCATGAACAAGAAGCCAATCGCCAATAAGAACAAACCTAAGGCAAATTTCACTGGCGAGTTAGGTTCATTTTTACCTAAACGGATCCATATTGAAGCAATTACAGGGGCAAATAACACAATAAAAATAGCATTTAGCGATTGGAAATAAGTCGTGGGCACTTCCCAAGTACCTATGTAACGGTCAGTAAACTCATTGGTAAATAAGTTCATTAACCCGCCCGCTTGTTCAAATCCCGCCCAGAAAATAATAGTGAACAAACCCAGCACCATAATTACCTTGAGACGATCACGCTCAATTTTAGTAAGTGGTTCTTTACGGGTATTGCCTAGCTTAGCCTGGCGTTCACGTTCTAGCTTGGCCGCTGGCACGGTACCAATGTTACCTAACAGTTTTTGAGCAAATAAAAATTGAATCACCAGCGACAGCAGCATCCCAATACCAGCACAGAAGAAACCTGCCTGCCAGTTATTAACAAAAACCTCTTGGCCATTAACCATTTCAGTGTGGCCAAAGCTAGTATAAGCCCAAGCAACAATAAAGCCGGATAATGCTGCACCTAAATTGATTCCCATATAGAAAATAGTAAATGCACCATCGCGACGGTGATCACCTTCCTCGTAGAGATCGCCCACCATTGTGGAAATGTTCGGCTTAAACAAACCATTACCCAGAATGAGTGTACCTAGACCGATATAAAAAATGGTCGTTTCAATACCAGGAAACCAAGCATGAGGCGCAGCTAGCATAAATTGGCCAGCCGCCATTAACGCACCACCAAAATAAATGGCTTTGCGCTGACCCAGAAAATTATCAGCTAACCAACCACCAATCAGCGGCGTTAAATACACTAACGCAGTAAAAGTACCATACAAGGATAAAGCGTCAGCTTGGCTAAATCCTAAGCCGCCACCGCCTTGTTTACCCACCTGATCAACTAAATACAGTACCAAAATGGCACGCATTGCATAATAACTAAATCGTTCCCAAAGTTCTGTTGTAAACAGCAGGAACAATCCCTTAGGATGCCCAAGCATCGTTCCTTGTGGTTTTGCTACGCTCATGAAGTCTTCCACCTTAAGCTCGTGATTGCCTGTGGGCCCCTGAAACAGGATGATGTCACCACAGAAAAATGGTTGTTGCTCGTCCCCATATCGCCTGCAGGTTTAATCAGCAATCAATTCATACTAATGCATTCATTAATTGTTGAATAACCGCTAGTTACGTATGGGTTATTGTTACGTTTTTATAATAAAAGTAATGTTTTTAGCTGTGAAATGAGTATTTTCGCTAAAATCCCACCTTATATACCCCTTAAAAGCAATCAAAGTCAATTTTGGTAAACCAAGTGGTGACATTATCTGCAATATAGTGTTGCCGTGTTTTTAGATGTGCTTTCACTAATGTATATGGGCATTGTATGTATACCGAGCGAGAGGCTGGAATAGGCGAAAAACTACTTCCATCGACTTAAGCATCTTTGCTATGATTGCGGCCCGTGAACGGACGTCACTTATAATAGGGCAGTGAGATTAGCGTATGAAGGCATGGTACCTTTTGTATTGTAAGCCTCGTAGTGAAGCGAGAGCACAACAGAACTTAGCACTTCAAAATTTAGAGACGTATTTGCCAATGGTCTCTGAAGAGAAATCTCAACGCGGACGTAAACAGATCAGTCGTGTTCCATTATTTCCTAACTATTTATTCATCAATTTTGACCCAAGCCAGACGAGCGTTAGGCAGGTCCACTCTACTCGTGGTGTAAATCGAATCGTTAATTGTCAAGAAAAAATGACGCCCATTGACGACAGAGTTATCCATGCCATTCGCATGAAAGAATTAACGCCTGCCCAAAGGGTATTAGCCGAAGCATTAGAGCTAAAAACTGGGGAAAAAATTCGTTTTACAGATGGACCGTTTGTTGATCTAGAAGGTATTTTTCAAGAAAAATGCCCGAACAAGCGTTGTCACATATTATTTAACATAATGGGTCAAGTGAAAACTGTTACTGTACCTGAGGAAAGCATCAAACGAGTCCGCGTTTAATTGTCCAATACAAGCATATTTGTAAGAATAGCTCTAATGATTTTGTAAGATATTAGCCATTCTAAAAGCCTGTGAAATTTTCATATTAGCGATATTGCTCGTATAGCTGACTTTAAAACCAATTAAAATCAAGTAGTTAAAATTATGGGGGTGATGTTTCCCTATTTTTTAACTTAACGGACTAAAATGTTCATTGGCAGTATTCGGTTTGAGTATTAAGTGTTCTATCGCAACTTGATATTTAGAGTAAAATCTCGAATTCGAAAATGAGACCTATAATAGGTTTTATTTTAATTGTGCACCAAGCTTCAAAGTGCTGCAGTAGCGTTGGTCAGTTTGAGTTGGTATAGCGAGCGTGTCTTATGCACTTAAGCCTTTTGATAGATTTAGCGTAGACATGTAAAGCTTTAATTGTATGTAAAAATAAGAATTTCGCATCGCGAAGGGCAATATAGAAGCCGCAATCTATGGGCGGTAGCGTGTCTGAAAGGCATCGAATGAATAGTTTCATGCGTTAAGCGAACGCCGAAGGCCTCTGGCCGCCACGCGGATCGGTAGTGTGTCTAAAACGTGAATAGCTGCAGGTTTAGTGGCCGAACGAGAGGCTGAAATGCCCCAGTGGTTCTTAGTCGTATTGCTCCGCAGTTAAAGTTGACGAGCTTTGTTGCTGCGGAATGATTTTCTGGAACTTGTTTTCCAGCGATCGAAGCGTTTTGTAAGTGAAATATTGTGTAAACGACGTACTTTGTTTTTAGTCGCACTGCGACGCCTTGTTTTCAACCAATCGGAGATATCTGGTGTTACAACAAATCAAACAATTCATCATAGTAGGCCTTATTGCCACGATATTGATGGGCGTTCAGGCTCATGCCGTTACGCCATCTCCACAAATGATTGAGCAGTTTAAGCAATTACCAAAATCTGAACAGGCAAGGCTTGCTAAGCAGTATGGTATTGATCCGAGTCTACTGACGGGGACTCAGGCCCAAAATCAGCTTTCTAATCCTGAAGTGGTAGGCACTAGAGATATTAACGCTAGAGATAATAATGCCAGAGATGAAGATGGGCGAGGTACCGATAACCGTAAAAAAACTGCTAAATCAGAATTAGATTTCTCTGAAGATTCCAGTAAAGGTCAATTACGCCGTTTCGGTTATGAGATGTTTGCTGGTGAGCCATCGACCTTTGCTCCAGTATCAGATGTTCCAGTTCCAGGCGAATATCTTGTTGGTCCAGGGGACAACATCAAAGTTCAGCTGTATGGTAAAGATAACAAGGAATATGATCTTGTTATTAACCGAGAAGGTGTTATTCAGTTCCCTGAGTTAGGTCCTATCCCTGTAATGGGACTCAGTTTTTCTGAGCTTCGAGACTCTTTGTCGCAAAGAATTAAGCAACAAATGATAGGTATTGAATCTAATATCACTATGGGTGAGTTGCGTTCTATCCGCATTTTTGTTGCTGGCGATGCCTATAAGCCTGGTTCGTATACGGTTTCTAGTTTATCAACAATGACACAGGCTCTGTTTGTCGCCGGCGGTGTGAATGAGATTGGTTCTTTACGCAACGTTCAACTAAAGCGTAACGGCAAACTTATTGGTACTTTAGATCTTTACGATTTGCTAATGCGCGGCGATGCTTCTGGTGATTTGCGACTCCATTCTGGTGATGTTGTATTTATCCCTTCAATTGGTGGTCTTGTCAGTGTTACTGGAGAAGTAAGACGTCCTGCTATCTACGAGCTTAAACATAATGAAAGCATGGCTGATGTTATCGCTATGGCTGCTGGGCTGAATGCGGGTGCATATCCGAGAAGCAGTTCCATAGAACGTTACAATAGTAACTCATTGAAAACAATTGTTAATGTGGATTTGACGACTGAACAAGGCAAAAATACTTTGGCGAAAGCCGGGGACGTTGTTCGAGTTAAAAGTGCGACCGAACAGTATGAAAGTGCAATTACAGTCGCAGGCGCCGTTGTTAGACCTGGAAAATATCAATGGTTTGCTGGGCAAAAAATTAGTGATGTATTGCCTTCACTTTGGGGCGACTTAGCGGTTTCGGCTGATCTTGATTACGCCATTGTCATTCGTGAAGTAAATCAGTACGGCGATATTGAAGTACATCAATTTTCTCCAGGAAAAGCGATAGTAGCAAAAGAAACTAGTCAAAATTTAAGCCTAAATGCTCGTGATAAAATTCTTATTTTTAGTTTCTCTGATGATATACAGAATCGTTATGAATTGAATAAGCTTGTGAAAGAGCGAGTTGAAAAAGTTACGTCTTTAAATACGAATAACCTATTAGGTTCTGATTTATTCAAAGCCGGATTCGTCCAGCTTGATAAGTCTAACTTAACGCAACGTTCTGAACTTGCTGGTGTAGTAATAGCGGATAAGGACGAGGCTGAAGAAGCGGAAGTGGTAAAAGGCGTAGTCAATAAAATGTTGGCTAATCTTTTTGACGATACAGATCTTCTTAAACTCAGTAATCAAATGGGGCGTCAGGAATTACTTTACCCTGTAATGGTTAAATTGAATAGCCAAGGGCGAGCTGGCTCAGGTATTCAAATCGTTGCGATTGATGGGCAAGTACGAGAGCCTGGAGTCTACCCGCTGACGGTAGGCGCTCGTGTAAATGATCTTGTAATCGCTGCTGGTGGATTAAAAGAAGGTGCCTATACCGCAAGAGCTGAGCTCACAACTACCTTTACTGATATCAAAGGTTCAAGCATTGAACATCATAATATTGATTTAACTCAGGCAATGCAGGGTATTGATGATGCCAATGTTCGGTTAACTGGCCGTGACATGTTAACAGTGATGACAACACCGGATTGGCAAGAAACGAAGATAGTAGAAATCAGAGGCGAAGTGAAATTCCCCGGACGTTATAACATTCGCCGTGGTGAAACCTTAAACGACTTGCTCACCAGAGTGGGAGGATTTACTGAATATGCCTATTTGCCTTCGGCAGTATTTGTGCGCGAATCAGTTCGTAAGCAAGAACAAATTGAAATTAAAAAGCTAGCAGATCAACTTCGTCGAGACCTCGCTACGCGAGGAGTGTCTAAGGATGGGACAGTTGTAAATTATGCCGATGCACAATTGATGTTGGCTGATTTAGAAAATATTAAAGCGGTTGGACGTTTAGTTGTTGATTTATCGGCGATTTCATTAGGTATTGAACAAGCAAATCTTCAGCTTGAAGATGCTGATATTCTCTATGTTCCATCGACTAAGCAAACCCTTGCTGTTATTGGAGAAGTGCAAAACCCTGCTACTCATCGCTTTAAAGATGGCTTAACGGTAGAACAATATGTGGCTATGTCTGGTGGTGAGCGTAAACGAGCTGATGAAGGACGAACTTATGTTATTAAAGCTAATGGTTCAGTATACATTCCAAGTCATTCGAGTTGGTTTAGCAGTGAAGATCAGCTTCAAGCCGGAGACACTATAATCGTGCCATTGGATACAGAATACAAAGATAGTTTGAGTCTCTGGAGTCAAATTACAGGGATTATCTACAATACCGCTGTCGCATTATCTGCAATATCTAATATGTAAGCTTAAATCCATATTCGTTAAATGGTTTATGCTTCATACGAGATAAATAAACGCTTTATTAACGTAACAACTGAAGTTAGATAGTAAGCTTGTTTAAATATAAGCAAACTTTTAAATGGTTTACGTTTGTGAAGCGTTTTTCCTAAATATTTAATCAGCCGTAATTAATCATTTACACTTTGCATAGAGAGACAATTCGTTAATGTCCACTATTTCAGAATACAAAACAGATGCAATTTTTCCTCATGTCTCCGCAGCTAATGACGAAATTGATTTGCGTGAACTTTTTTCTGTTATTTGGCAGGGAAAATGGATAATTATTTTTATAACTGCTGTTTTTGCTATTGGTTCAGTTATTTTTGCCATTATGCAACCTAATATCTACAAGTCTGAGGCATTGCTCGCTCCTGCATCTGAAGAGCAAAGCGGTGGACTAAGCGGATTAGCATCACAATTCGGCGGTTTAGCAAGCTTGGCGGGGGTAAATTTAGGTGGAAAAGGTGGTATAGATAAAACCCAAATGGCAATCGAAGTCATGAAGTCCCGTCAATTCACCAGTGATTTTATTAAAAAGCATAATGTTCTACCAGATTTAATTGCTGCCAAAAAGTGGGATAGGAATTCAGATAAACTAATCTATGATCCTGAACTTTACAATGGACAAACCAAAACTTGGGTACGTGAAGCTAAAGCGCCATTTAAATCAGAACCATCAATGCAGGAGGCCTATAAAGTCTTTAGCAAAATGATTGCTGTTAATAAAGCCAAAGAAACTGGAATGGTCACTATTTCAGTTGAGCATTTATCACCAGCTGTTGCACAGCAGTGGGTTGCTTGGTTAATCCAAGATATTAACAAAGTGATGAAAGACCGCGACGTTGCTGAGGCGAATCGTAGCAGTGAGTTTTTAAATAAACAAATTGCTTTAACTAATGTGGCAGATATTCGAACCATTTTGTATAAGCTAGTAGAAGAACAAGCGAAAACTATCATGTTTGCCGAAGTGCGTGATGAATATGTATTTAAGACGATAGATCCAGCACTAGTACCAGAAGAAAAAGCAAAGCCTAAACGCGCTCTAATTTGCGCATTAGTTACACTGCTTGGTGGTATGTTAGGCGTGATGTTTGTGTTGGTTCGGCATTTTATAAGAAAAGACTAAGAACTTAATAACAGTTTACTTCTGTTCTTTCATTTCTAGTTTGGTACCCGCAAGTTAGTTACTCTGTGACGTGCTGTAAACAGTAAAATGATAGAGTATGAAAATGAAAAAGCATTTTAGATTGCTTTAAAAACTGAGATTAAGAATATTTAAATTTTGATATTAAATAAATATGGAATAAACAATGCTAAATAATAAAACTGTTTTGATTACCGGTGGTACAGGTTCATTTGGTAAGCAGTTCATTAAAACTATATTAGAGCAGTATAAAGATGTTAAAAAAATTGTAATATACTCTCGAGATGAGCTAAAACAATTTGAAATTCGCCAAAATTATCCTCAAAAAGACTTTCCTCAACTGCGTTTTTTTATTGGTGACGTGAGAGACCAAAATCGTCTCAAGCAAGCGTGTGAAGGTGTAGATGTAATTATTCATGCTGCCGCTATTAAACAGGTTGATACTGCAGAATACAATCCAACGGAATGTATTCGTACAAATATTGACGGCGCAGAGAATGTTATTCAAGCCGCTCTTCAATGCGGCGTTCATGATGTTGTTGCACTGTCAACTGATAAAGCGTGTGCACCAATTAACTTGTATGGTGCTACCAAACTGGCTTCAGATAAACTTTTTGCTGCTGCTAATAATATCAAGGGTTCGAAAGATATTCGTTTTAGTGTGGTTCGTTATGGAAACGTAATGGGTTCACGTGGATCTGTTATTCCATTTTTTATGAATAAGAAAGAGGAAGGCGTATTACCAATTACTCACGAAGAGATGACTCGATTTAACATCTCTTTGCAAGATGGCGTAAATATGGTCATGTATGCCCTAGAAAATCATTTAGGAGGTGAAATATTCATACCTAAAATTCCTTCTTATAAAATTCTTGACATAGCAAAGGCTATAGCCCCTGAGTGTGAAACTAAAGTGGTGGGTATTCGCCCAGGAGAAAAATTACACGAAGAGATGATTACAGATACCGACTCGCTAAATACAATCGATTTAGGTAAATATTACGCAATATTACCTTCAGTTTCGTTCACGTATACTGAAGCAGAATATATGTTGCATCATAAGGCTGAAAAAGTTCCGTTCGGTTTTAAATATAACTCGGGCACTAATACAGAATGGGAAACCGTTGAAGGACTGCGTAAACTGATTGTTGAACATGTTGATCCTAACTTTACGGCTTAGTATTTAAAGGAAGAGATATATTATGATCCCTTATGGTAAACAAGATATTTCGCAGCAAGATATTGATGCTGTGATTGATGTTTTACAATCAGATTTTTTAACTCAAGGCCCACAGGTTCCTGCATTTGAAGCTGCACTTAAAGTTCATACTGGTGCTCAATTTGCACTTGCTGTTAATAGTGCTACCTCTGCTTTGCATATTGCTTGCTTAGCGCTGGGTTTGGGGCGAGGGGATAGACTATGGACTACACCTGTGACGTTTGTTGCGTCAGCTAATTGTGGCTTATATTGTGGCGCAAGTGTCGACTTTGTGGATATTGATCCTCACACTTACAATATGAGTGTGAGTGCATTAGAAGCTAAACTTATCCTGGCTAAGGCAGATAACGCTTTACCTAAAATAGTTGTACCTGTTCATTTGTGTGGGCAAGCATGCGATATGGAAAAAATCCATGCATTAGCGATTGAATATGGGTTTAAAATAATTGAAGATGCTTCTCACGCAATTGGTGGTAGTTATCTCAATACGCCAATTGGCCGATGTGATTATTCAGATATTACTGTGTTTAGCTTTCATCCTGTCAAAATTATTACCACTGCAGAAGGTGGGGCGGTTATGACAAATAGTCAAGAGCTAAGTGAAAAAATGGCGCTTTATCGAAGTCATGGTATTACTCGTGATGCTGATAAAATGAACAGCGAATCTCATGGTAGCTGGTATTACGAGCAAATTGATCTAGGTTTTAATTACCGTATGACAGAATTGCAAGCAGCTCTTGGTGTTTCACAAATGCAGCGTTTGGATGATTTCGTGACTATTCGTCATCGTCTTGCTGAACGGTATAATCAATTACTGGATAATTTACCGATAACTTTACCTTATCAGTTGGAAGGTACTTATTCTGGTTTACATCTATATGTAATTCGTTTGCAATTGGACGCAATATCAAAGTCGCATAAAGAAGTTTTTGAAGCATTACGTGATAATGGTATTGGTGTTAATCTGCATTATATACCTGTTCATATGCAACCCTATTATCAAAGCATGGGATTTAAAATTGGTGACTTTCCACTAGCGGAAGCGTATTACACAGAAGCAATTTCACTGCCTATGTTCCACTCGATGAGTGAAGAACAGCAAAATGAAGTTGTACGTGTATTGACCCTAATACTAAAAGAGTAATATGAAAGTAGCAATTATCCCCGCTCGTGGTGGTAGCAAGCGTATTCCGCGTAAAAATATTAAACTTTTCCATGGTAAGCCGATGATTGCTTACTCGATTGAGGCTGCTTTGGCATCTGCTTGTTTCGATAAAGTTATAGTTTCTACAGATGATATGGAAATTGCTGCGGTAGCAAAACAATATGGAGCTGAAGTACCATTTTTACGGCCTGTTAATATTTCTGATGACTACGCAACGACTATGGATGTAATGCAACATGCTATTGAATGGTTTGTACAGCAAGGTTGGGATATTAAAGCGGTATGTTGTTTGTATGCGACAGCACCTTTTGTGACACCAGAATACCTTATTGAAGGTTATCAAAAGTTACAGCAGCGCAATGTTGAATTTACTTTTAGTGCCGCAGCATTTTCTTTCCCAATTCAGCGTGCTATCAAGCTTTCAAATCATGGGGCCGTATCAATGTTTGATGCTAGCCAAGAGCAAGTTCGCTCGCAAGATTTAGATGAAGCTTATCATGATGCAGGGCAATTTTATTGGGGACGTACAGAAGCTTTTTTAGAGCGAAAATCAATATTTGCTCCTCATTCTCGTGTGGTTATACTGCCTAGAACTAGAGTGCAAGATATCGATACACCAGAAGATTGGCTTTTTGCTGAAGCACTTTATAGCTTACTTGATCAACGTGTTTAGACCTTACCTACTTCGAGTTTATTAATGAAAGTTGTATTTCGTGTTGACGCATCTACTTGGATCGGCAGCGGGCATGTTATGAGGTGTCTTGTTCTGGCAGATGCATTAAAAAAAATTGCTTCTAATGTTAGCTTTGCATGCTTGCCTCAACAGGGCGATATGATTGCTTACATTAAAGAAAGAGGCTTTCACGTTATTAAGCTTACTTCTGTTTTATCGCCGATAACTCCGGTTGATGATGCTGATTACCTTGGTTGGCTTCAACGTAGCATAAATCTAGATGCGGATGATTTTATAACGAAAGTTGACAGCGCTGATATTGTTATAACTGACCATTACGCCATTGGCTTGGAGTGGCAAAAAAAAGTCAAAGCAGCGCTTATTTGTAAGATTATTGCTATTGACGACCTTGTCCGAGAACATTGTGCCGATTGTATTATTGACCAAACTTTAGGTCGAAAAGCAGAAGAATATAAAACGAAAACTAATATCCTAGCGGGTACTAATTATGCCTTGTTAACTTCGACATTTAGTTCATTTCGAGCTAAGGCGTTTGTCAAAGTACCACCAAGTAGTACTCCAAAAATTTTGCTTTCAATGGGGGGAGTTGACGCTCCTAATGCAACATTAAAGGTTTTGAAGTGCTTAGTTGGTAAAATTCAAGGTAATATTACAGTATTGTTAAGTCCACGAGCTCCACACTACAAAGAAGTTGTAGAATGGTGCGGTGGTCACAATGAAATTATCCATTGCGATTTTAGTAATAACATGGCTTTGTTGATGTCAGAACATGATATAGCAATAGGGGCACCAGGTACGACAAGTTGGGAACGTGCTTGCTTAGGTCTTCCTAGTATTATTATTCCTTTAGCTGACAATCAAACAACAATCACCGCTCAGCTTGTTAAACATAAAGCTGCTATTGCAGTAACGTTAAATAATATAGAGCACGATTTAGTAAAATCTTTTGAAACTTTAATTAATGATTGGAAAACATACCATCAAAATAATTTAATACTTTGTGATGGAAAAGGAACACAACGTGTTGTGTTGAATCTCCAGCAGATGATTTTAGCTGAGCCATTCGAAAGATATCAACTTACACTAGCAACTTCAGCTGATATTACACTTGTATATAAGTGGCAATGTCATCCAAATACTAGACAATATGCATTAACTACTTCGGCACCGTCCTGGGAAGAACATGCATCATGGATGGCAAATAAATTAATGAGTCTTGATGATTTTTTCTATGTAGTAAGATGCAATTTATCAGGTCAAGCCGTCGGTGTGTTACGTTTAGATAAACAACAAGATTCACATTATCTGGTATCTATATTTATTGCACCAGAACATTATGGTAAAGGTGTTGCTAAAGCAGCATTAATGTTAGCTGATTTAATTCATCCGAATGTTACTTTACACGCAACGGTATTAGAGCAAAATAAACCATCACAGCTTTTATTTGAAAAAGCGAATTATCAACGAATTTCCCAACAAGAATTTATTCGCCACCGAATGAAATAGGATTATTATGAACCCGTATATCACTATCGACGGCCGTAAGATTGGGCCCGATTATCCACCTTATATCATAGCTGAATTATCAGCTAACCATAATGGTGACATAAACCGTGCTTTTCAAATTATGGAAGAGGCGAAAAAGGCTGGTGCAAATGCTATAAAGTTACAAACTTACACCCATGAAACCATTACCATGGACTGCGATTCAGAAGAATTTCAAATTCGTGGTGGTTTATGGGATGGGCAAAGTCTGTATGCACTATATAAAGGCGCTCATATGCCATGGGAATGGCATCAACCTCTATTTGAAAAAGCTAAAGAATTAGGCATTACTATATTTAGTTCGCCGTTTGATTTTACTGCGGTGGAGCTATTAGAAGATCTCAATGCACCAGCATATAAAATTGCTTCTTTTGAATTGATTGATTTGCCATTAATTAAGCGCGTGGCGCAAACAGGTAAACCGATGATCATGTCTACTGGTATGGCCAATAAAGAAGAGATTGCTGAAGCGATTAAAACTGCTCGTGATAACGGATGTAAAGAGTTAGTTGTATTGCATTGTGTTAGTGGCTATCCCGCTCCAGCAGACCAATATAATCTAAAAACAATTGCAGACATTGCCCAGCGATTTGAAGTGTTATCAGGTTTATCAGATCATACTATTGATAATGCAACGGCAGTAGCCTCTGTTGCATTAGGTGCTTGTCTGATCGAAAAACATGTGACTATGGACCGTAACGGTGGTGGTGCAGATGATAGTTTCTCATTAGAGCCACTTGAATTAGCTCAATTATGCAAAGATGCTAAAACAGCATGGCAGGCTATGGGGCAAGTTAACTATGAACGTACCGAAGCTGAAAAAGGTAACGTGAAATTTCGTCGTTCGCTTTATGTTGTTAAAGACATTAATGTGGGTGAAGCCTTTACAATGAATAACGTACGTAGTATTCGTCCTGGGTTTGGTATGGCGCCGAAATTTTTAGAGGATATTTTAGGTAAAAAAGCATCCAGGTTCGTCGAAAAAGGTACAGCACTTCAAGCTGAATTTATCGCCAAAAATTAATTTATAGTTGAATCGTTTTAAGGAAAGATATGCAATATTGTAAAAAATGTATTATGCCAGCTACTAGACCTGAGCAAGTATTTACTGATGGTGTTTGCGACGCTTGCCATTCCGCTGTAGACAAACATGTGACAATCGATTGGTCTAAGCGTGATGAAGAGTTTAAAGCAATATTAGATAAATATCGAAGCAAAGATGGAAGTGAATACGATTGTATTATTCCAGTTAGTGGTGGAAAAGATAGCTGTTATCAGGCGATCACCATGCGAGATAAGTATGGAATGAATCCATTATGCGTTACTCATACTCCTTGTGAATTAACTCCAGTTGGCATTCAAAATTTAAACTTTTTACGTGACCAAGGTTTTGATCTAATACAAATTTCTGGTAATAGAAAACATTATAAAGAGTTAGTTAGAATCGGTTTTTTCAAACTAGGTGATTGTTGTTGGCCTGAGCATATCGGCATTTTTACTGCACCAGTTCGTGTTGCTGTTAATTATAATATTCCATTACTGATTTGGGGTGAAAATTCGCAATTTGAATATGGCGGGCCCGCTACTAAAAAAGAAAATAACTTTTTAGACCGTAATTGGCTTGAACAATTCCAAATGAGCGGGCATCGATTATCTGATGTAGTCCATGATGGTGTTGAATTGAAAAATATTCAAACGCTGCTATATCCAAGTGATGAAGATGTAAACCGTGTAGGCGTAACTGGCCTATTTTTGGGTTATTTTGAAAAGTGGGATTCAAAACGTAATGTCGATTTATGTTGTAGCTTAGGCTGGAATAAAAATCCTGACGGTCCAATTGAAGGTGCTTTTAACGATATTGAAAATCTAGATTGTAAATGGATAGGTGGTCTACATGATTATATGAAATTTATTAAATATGGTTATGGTAGAGCAACAGATCAAATCTGTATCGAAATAAGAGCTGGAAGAATGACTCGTGAAGAAGGTATAAAAGCTTTGAAAGAGTCTTCTGAAGGAACTATTCCATGGAAATATGTTCCTGACTTTTTAACCTATTTAGATATAACAGAAGCTGAGTTTTTAAGTAATTTAGATAGATTTACAAATAAAATGATATTTGAACGGAATGAAGATACTGGCGAGCTCTGTAAAGATTCTCACGGAAATTTAATCAGAAAATACTTCCCAGGATAATTAAATGCTTAAAATTGTTGATCTAGAAGTTGGCAATATTGGTAGTGTAATTAAAGTTATTAAGCATATTGGAGTTGATTTTGAATTAATTACATTACCAGAGCAACTAATTGGTGCCAGTAAAATTATTCTTCCAGGGGTCGGCAGTTTTTCTGCCGCGGCCCAAAAAATGCATAAATCAGGTTTTGCGGAAGCTTTAAATGAGCATGTATTAATAAATAAAGTACCAGTACTCGGGATTTGTGTAGGAATGCAATTATTGGCTACCTTAGGCGTTGAAGGTGGAAGTACAATGGGACTTGGATTTATTAATGCTACAGTCGAGCGTATCGATAATTTAAATGGAACATTAATTATCCCACATATGGGCTGGAATGACGTTTACTCTAATAATATACCAATTTTTCAAAATATTAATGACAACAGCTGTTTTTATTTTGTTCATAGTTACGCGATGAGAATATCTGAGAATGAAAATGTTAAAATAGCTTATACTAACTATGGAGAAAATATTGTAGCATACGTTAATAAAGAACATATACATGGAGCACAATTCCATCCAGAAAAAAGTCAGCAAGTGGGCATTCAATTTTTACGGAATTTTATCGAATTATGTTGAGAAAGAGAATAATACCAATTGTTTTACTTGATGGTTTTTCAGTTTTAAAAACAATTAATTTTAATGTTAGACGTAACTTAGGTAGTCCTATAACCGTAGCCAAAACATATAATACCCGTAATGTCGATGAGTTGGTTTTGTTGGATATTGATGCATCAAAGCAAGGGCGGTCGATTGATAAATTTACAATTGCTGAAATTGCACAAGAGTGCTTTATGCCGCTTACTGTTGGTGGTGGCATTAGAACCATAAAAGATATTCGAGATTTACTTGCTAAAGGTGCGGATAAAATATCTATTAATAGTTATGCTTTAGAAAATCCTGATTTTATAAAAGAAGCATCGGATATTTTTGGCGCGCAATGCGTAGTTGTATCTATTGATGTTATTGAGGATGGTGGTAATTTTTACATCTACAATAAAGGTGTAATTCTAAGGGATCTTGATTTAATTGAATGGATTCAAATGGTAGAAAAACTTGGTGCAGGTGAAATATTAGTAAATAATGTTAGTCGTGACGGAACTATGATTGGTGCAAATATTCATCTTGCTGAATTGGTTTCCGATTCTGTATTTATACCTGTTATTTATGCAGGAGGTGTAAGTAGCCCAATTGATGCAGCATTAGTTGCTGAAACTAAAATTTCTGGTATCGGTATAGCAAGTATATTTCATTTTACTGATTACACTCCAGATGATTGTCGGAATGCTCTGAAAGCTAAATTAATACCTGTCAGGTAGTGTTTAAGAGTTATTTAAAAGCAATATTATATAATATTGCTTACTTAAATGTGATTTCTTAGAATGAAAATTAAATTATTTAAAAATTTTTTCTGTTTTATTTTGAAGTATTATTATATATCTAAAAGCAGTAATCAAATATTAACATGCAATAATAGTGGTGAATTAGCTTTTCAATGCACTATAGCGAAAAAACAATTTTTCTATAGTGTCTTTTTAAGATCATTGTTGCCTATACGTTATATTATAAAAAATTCATTTCTTGCATCTAAAATGCAAGAGCTTAAATTCGTGAATGACGGTTCTATTTTGTCGATATATTCAACTCTAAATCAAAAAAAATCTATAGATGCCGTTAGTGATGGTAATAAAATACTTAGTGTAACATTGACTAAAGGACTTGATGCAGACTACTTCTCCACTTTAAATTTGTGGAAGTCCTCTATGGCTTTACCTTTTATATATACATATTTATTTGTTATCTCTATATTTGATGTTGGTTTTTTAACAACTAAAAAACTATTTTCTTCATCAGGGGATAAAATGATTTTAGCATTATTTTATTATGTAAAGTTCTATTGTTTTTTTTTGAAAAATAGACCTGGATTAATATTTGTTGCTAATGACCATAGTCCTGAAATTAGATCTATAATATTGGCAGCTAAAGAGTTTAATATTAAGACCGCTTATATTCAACATAGCTCTGTTAGTAAGTTCTTTCCCGATATCAATGTTTTTGATATTGCTTTTTTAGATGGAAAGCAGTCTTTAGATGTTTATAACTCTATTTCACCATTACAGGAATGTACTCCTTATATTACTGGCGCAATCAGATTGGTTAATTTAAAAGAGCATAATCAGATGAGGGTGATTGAAAATAGAGTAAATATTGCTATTAATGACACCTTAAGTATTGATGGTTTAAAAGAATTAATTTTAAGTGCAAAAAATAAATTTCCTGTCGATTGTGTTTTTTATATTCGTCTTCATCGTCAACAGACAAACAGGAAACAAATTTTGAATCTTTGTAAAATAATGGGTGTTTTAATTTCTGATTCTAGCAACAATGTTTTTGACTTTTTATCTAGATCAAGATATTTGATAACTGTTTCTTCTGGTATTGTACTTGATGCACTTCGGAATAATGTGTTGCCTTTACTTTATATAGAACCAGATACAATTGATTTTTTCGACTTTGTAGAGAATGATATAGCCATTGATATTAGTTGCTTTAGTTATTGTGAGTGTGATTATTCAAATTCATTGAAAAAATTACAATTAAATGCTAAATACTTTGATCAATTAATTGGAGAGGATGCTGTAGTTGTATTCAAAAAAATTGCTGAAGTTAATAGTATTTTGTTATCCTCTAGTAGTGAATTATGAATAAGTATTTTGGTTTATGAAGATAATTAAGGATAGTGCAATATATCTATTGGGGGAGTTGATATCAAAATCAATACCATTCATGATGCTTCCATATTTAACTCGAAAATTGGAGTCTTCAGGTTTTGGTGAGTTATCAATATATCAACTTTATATATCCATTTTTGTCATCTTTATTGGTTTCAGCCAAGAGGGTGCCATTTCTAGATATTATTTTAGATATGGTACTAGAAATTTAGATTCTTTAGTTTTTACAAGTTATATATTTTCTTTTTTTATACTTATATTTTTTTTAGTAATATCCATTGCATTTAATTATTTACTTTTAGCTGTTTGTGCCCTGATTAGTTTTTTGCAATTTGTTTTTACGGTTCAACTTACCATTAGACAATGCAAAAAAGATGCAAAAGAATATTTTATATTGCAGTTTATATATAGTTTCTCGTATTTCTTATTTACTTATTTGCTGTTTGAGTTTTGGGATGTTTCTATAAGAACAGTGTTATTCTCTTTAATATTATGCTCTCTTTTTTCTGTGTTTATTTCCTCAATTTATACACTTAAAAAGATAACTAGCTCTGGCTTTAAATTTAAAGTGACTACGAAGTTGTTTTTTTATTTAATTTCGTTTGGCATACCGCTTATAATTCATCAATTAAGTATTTTAGTAAAGGGGCAATTTGATCGGTTCGTTGTTTATAATTCATATTCATCTGATGTTTTGGGGAAGTATGCAGTTGCTTATCAAGTTTCATCAGTGATTTTTGTTATTCTTATGGCTTTGAATAAAGCAATTGTTCCTTATTATTTTAGTGCATTAAAAAATAAGAGGATTAATTTTTCGCATTTAAATAAGTTTGTCATTTATTCATTATCTCTTTTGCCAGTAACATACTTTTTTTTAATTAAGTTAGTTCCAATTGGTTTCCTTGGATGGCTGTTAGGTACTGAGTTCGAAGAAGCTAGAGTTTTCATCCCTATTTTCTCTTCTGGGTTCATATTGTTGATCCCTTATTTGGCTTTAGTTAATTATCTTTTTTATCATGGCAAAACTAAAGTTATAGCAACCATGAGTGTCATTGCCTCATTCGTTTATGTTCTCTGGTTGTTTTACTCAAGCTCTAAATCACTCTTAAGTGTTTCTCATTCTATGTTAATATCGAATTCTGTTTTAGTTTTGGTTCTTTATTTTTATAGCCGACAATTTAGTCATAGAAGTTGATTTTATTTGGTGAATTATGACTTTGGAAATGTTTTTGTTTTTGCTATTGTTCTTATTTGCTCTCGTATTGAGCTTAATTAAGTTAAATAAGGTCTTGTACTTTTTAATTTCTTTTTTTTTATTAATATCATATTCTGTAGTAGTAAGGTTGGCTGGCTTTGATGCTGATATTGGGAATTATTCTGAATTCTTGAAAGTCGATAGTTTTTCAATATACTATTTGAAAGAGCCTATTTATTGGCTTGGTTCGCGTTATTTGTTTAAGTTAACGGGTTCAGAATTTTTTGTATTTATTTTCTATGATCTTATATTTATAGGTTTGTTACTTATTTCTTGTGGTAAACTTAATCTGCCCAGGTATTTTCCTTTTGTTTTCTTTTTATTTTTTCCTACTGTTTTAGGTATGCAAAATGTATTTAGACAATTTATTGCCAGTGGTTTTTTGATTTTATTACTATCCTTGGCTTTTACAGGGGCGAAGTATAGGTATCGTTTTTTTGTTTTATTGCTTGCGACGCTGACTCATAATGTTTCTTTGTTGTTTTCGCCTTTGGTTTTTATTAGTCAAAACCAAAAAAAGTTTAATTTGTTTTTTTTAGTGTCGTGCTTTGGTGTGTTTTTATTGCTGCCAATAGCTGCTGGCACAAAGTCTGATTCAAATACTGGAGACTTGCCTCCGTATTTATATTTGACTATTTATTTGTTAGTTGTTGTCATTTATGTTGTTATTACTAGATTTAATTTCAATTTAAAAGAATATGCTTCTAAGTATGCAAGTTATTTATATATGATGTTTTATTTTCTTATTTTGATCTTTTTGTCTGTCTTTATATTAGGTGGGGCACAAAGTAAACGTGTCGGAATGTTATCATTATTATTGTCTTTAGTTCCTCTTACCTTGCTTATTGAGACAAGATTTAAGCAGAAAGTATTGGTTAGAGTATTGTTCATTTTTGCTGTAACGGCACCTACTCTGATTTTTCATAATGCACGTAGTCTGCTTGAAACGTCTCCATCTACTTTACAAGCAGAAGCAGCAGCAAGAGCACTTAATCACCACTAAATTATATGAGAATATGATGCCAGAGGTTTCAATAGTTTTACCCGTATATAATGCAAAGAGTTTTGTTGACGAGACGATTGAATCCGTCATAAATCAAACTTATACCAATTGGGAATTAATCGTAGTTGATGATTGTTCTTCTGATGGAACGTTTCAATATTTGCAGAGAAAGTATGGGAGTCTGCCTAATATAAAAATATTCACAAATCAAACGAATTCAGGTGCTGGTGTTACCCGTAATCGCGGTCTTAAAGAAGCTTTGGCTGAGAAAATTGCGTTCCTTGATGCTGACGATATTTGGTTACCTACAAAGTTATCAATACAAATAGCACATATGACCATGAATAATAGTGCAATAATTCATACAAGTTATGCATTTATCGATGAGGCAGGTAATCGTATCGCAGGGAAAATGAACGTAAGCCCTATTGTTGATTTGGGATCTTACATGCGCAACACTGAAATTGGCATGTCTACGTCTTTGATTAACCGAAGACTTGTCGGTAATATTCAGTTTAACTCTATGAGAACGAGACAAGATACTAAGCTTTGGTTGACCCTTTTAGAACGAGGTTTTTTTTCTGAGGGAATTGATGAGATTTTAGTATATTATCGTATAAGAAATGGCCAGATCAGTGGCAATAAATTCAAGATCGCTTGGCGTACTTTCAAGCTGTATTGGAGTGTAGATTCTATCTCTTGGTATAATCGACTTATTAATTTTATGTATTATGCATTTAATGGCGTACTTAAAAGACTAAATAAATAGGAAATAGAGGTTTATGATGGATTTTTTACCTTTTGCTTTGCCGGAAATTGGTGATGAAGAGATCAACGAAGTTGTCGATTCATTACGTTCTGGCTGGGTTACAACAGGGCCTAAAGCTAAGCGTTTTGAAGAAGCTTTTACTTCATTTTTGGGTGGTAATGGAATTGAGTCTATTTCAGTTAATTCTGCTACTTCAGGATTGCATTTAGCACTTGAAGCTGTAGGTGTTGGTCCTGGTGATGAAGTTATTGTTCCGACCTATACATTTACTGCAACCGCTGAGATTGTGCGTTATTTGGGGGCGACTCCTGTAATGGTTGATGTAGATGAACACACTTTCAATATGACTGCAGCACATTTTGAAAGAGCAATAACACATAAAACAAAGGCCGTTGTGCCTGTTCATTTTGCTGGTTTAGCGTGTGATATGGATCCAATTATTCAGGTTGCAAAAAAGCATGGGATTAGAGTAATTGAAGATGCTGCACATGCATTGCCAACTATTTACAAAGGTAAACTTATTGGGACTTTGGATAGTGATGTGGTTGTGTTTAGTTTTTACGCAAATAAAACAATGACAACAGGTGAAGGTGGTATGGTTGTTACCACAAATCAAGAAATTGCCAAACGTTGTAAGGTAATGCGTTTGCACGGTATTAGTCGTGACGCATTTGACCGTTATACTTCAACTAAACCAGCATGGTCTTATGAGGTTATTGCACCAGGTTATAAGTATAATATGCCGGATATTTCAGCGGCAATTGGTATACATCAGCTTTTGAAGCTTCCAGTTTTTCAGGTTAAACGGCAGAGAATGGCTGAGTACTATTATGAAGCGCTTAAAGATTTACCAATAGATTTGCCAGCATTGCCAATACAAGGTTGCTCTCATGCCTGGCATTTGTTCCCTATTAGACTTAAAGATGAAGTCCTAGTATCCAGGGACCACTTTATTGAGAAAATGGCGGAGTTAGGAATTGGCTGTTCTGTGCATTTTATCCCTTTACATCTCCATCCTTATTGGCGCGATACTTATAATTTGACACCCGAGATGTATCCTGTAGCACAGTGTATTTTTGAATCCGAAGTCACTCTGCCTTTATACACAAAGATGACAGATGATGATTTACTACGAGTTGTTGCAGCGGTTAGGCAGGTACTCGTAAATGACTAAGAGATTTTTTGATTTGGTATGTGCATCTTTTGGGCTTTTTTTGCTTCTTCCTTTGTTCTTAATTGTTGCAATATGGATCAAGTTTGATTCAAAGGGGCCTGTGTTTTTTCGCCAGATCAGAGTTGGAAGAAATGAAGTACCATTTCGTATTCATAAATTTAGAACTATGGTGGTGAATTCAGAATCTGTCGGTCGTTTGACGATAGGGAATGATGCGCGAGTGACTCGTTCAGGCATTTTTTTACGAAAGTTTAAAATTGATGAGTTGCCTCAGCTTATCGATGTTATCATTGGGACTATGAGTTTAGTTGGCCCTAGACCTGAGGTCCAAGAGTTTATAGATTGTTATCCTGAAGCAGAAAAAAAAATTATTCTATCTGTAAGACCTGGGATTACAGATAGAGCATCTATTGAAATGGTAGATGAAAATGATATTTTGGCTAGTTATGATGATCCTAAAATTGCATATGTTGAACATATATTGCCTATTAAGCAAAAGTTTTATATTGATTACGTAAATAAAAATGGCATTTTTTCTGATTTCAAAATTATACTTGATACCTTTTTAAAAATTATTAATCGGAAATGAATATGAAAATTGCGGTTGCCGGAACAGGTTATGTCGGTTTATCAAACGCTATGTTATTAGCGCAGTATAATAAAGTTGTAGCTGTTGACATTATTTCTGAAAAAGTTGAGATGCTTAATAACGGGATATCACCAATTGTTGACGTGGAGATTGAGGAGTTCTTAGCTAATAAAAATCTTGATTTTACAGCAACTTTAGATAAAGAATTAGCGTTCAAAGATGCTGATTATGTCGTTATAGCTACACCAACAGACTACGATGTTAAGACCAATTATTTCAATACTTCTTCGGTAGAAGCGGTAATTCGAGAAGTTATGTCGATTAATCCTAATGCTGTAATGGTAATTAAGTCGACTGTTCCAGTTGGTTATACTGACCGTATTAAACGAGAACTAAAAATCGATAATCTAATATTTTCTCCGGAGTTTCTACGTGAAGGTCGAGCGCTGTATGATAATTTGCATCCGTCACGCATTATCGTTGGTGAACGGTCTGAACGTGGTAAAGTATTCGCTAACCTATTAGTTGAAGGTGCAATTAAAAATAACATTGATGTACTATTTACAGATTCAACGGAAGCTGAAGCCGTTAAACTATTTTCTAATACTTATTTAGCTCTGCGAGTATCTTACTTTAATGAGCTAGATTCTTATGCTGAATCTCATGGTTTAGATTCACGTCAAATTATTGAAGGTGTTGGCTTAGACCCCCGTATTGGTAACCACTATAATAACCCTTCATTTGGATATGGTGGTTATTGTTTACCTAAAGATACTAAACAACTGCGAGCTAATTATGCTGATGTACCGAATAATATCATCAATGCGATTGTTGAATCCAATACAACTCGTAAAAATTTTATCGCAGATTCAATTCTTAAGCGCAATCCTAAGTGTGTTGGTGTTTATCGATTAATTATGAAATCGGGTTCAGATAATTTTAGAGCATCGAGTGTTCAAGGTATTATGAAGCGCTTAAAGGCAAAAGGAATTGAGGTAGTTGTATATGAGCCTGTGTTGAAAGAGAATGAGTTTTTTCACTCTAGAGTGATTAGGTCGCTAGATGAGTTTAAATCCAGCTGCGATGTTATTGTGTCCAACAGAATGGTTGATGAAATTCGCGATGTTGCCGATAAAGTTTATACGCGAGATTTGTTTGGGTCAGATTAAAATGAATTCCTTTTACAGATGATTTTATGTGAATAAATTTATCCATTTATCCATTTATCCATTTATCCATTTAAACATCTTACTAGCGCTTTGAGTATTTTATTAGTATTTTGCAGTTCGTTCTCATTAGTTGATTTTCCTGAGAGAATTGTCTTGACGGATTTATCATCATGCTAAGGTTAATGGGTTGATTTTTTACTTATGGAAACGGTCTGTTGGTTACTTGAGTTTGGTTGTTGTTATTGGGATGCTATAATGCTCAAACTTGTGTAATCTTACTTGGGCTAATGAATAGTGATACTGGTAAGTATCCTATTGTGATATTCCGAAAAATCTTTGCACATAGGACGCTTTGGGGTGTTCATTTTTTAGGTTGTCGAAAATTATTTGGGGGAGCGAAAATGGAGTTTTTGCAAGGCTTGTTCCGCTTAAAACGTACTCACAAACGTATGGTAGGTGTTGTTGTTGACTCGGTTTTCTTGTGTTTTGCTTTCTGGGCTGCAATATTGGTCCGAGTAGATGATGTTAGCGTAATTGCTAATGGGTCTTACTGGGCATTGCTAGCAGTCGTTGTTCCTTTGAGTATTATTTGCTTTGTTAAATTAGGTTTATATCGAGCAGTATTACGCTATATGGGGCTGCAAGCCTTAAGTGCAATATTGTTTGGCGTCCTTACCTCTACAATTTGCCTACTGGTAATTGCATATTACTCTGAGGCTAATTTACCCCGTACTGTACCAATTATTTACGCTGCTTTTGCCTTGGTATTTGTTGGTGGAACTCGCGCTATGGTACGCTCGTTAGTGGGGTCTGGCCTAAAGCGCGTTGGTGAACCTGTGATTATTTATGGTGCTGGTGTGAGTGGTCGCCAATTGGTAACTTCACTTGTTCAAAGCCATGAGTATTATCCCTTTGCATTTGTTGATGACGATGCAACCTTGCATGGCACTGTAATTCAAGGAGTGAATGTTCATTCGCCTTCTATTATAAAAAAACTCATCACACAAAAAGCTGCTACAAAGGTATTGCTGGCTATGCCAAGTGCTTCTCGCTCTCGTCGCCAAGAGATTTTAGTCAAGCTTGAACCTTTGGCTGTACAAGTATTAACCTTACCTGCAATGGCTGATCTGGTGAGTGGTAATAAGCTTTATAGCGATATTAAAGAAGTCGAAATCGATGATTTGTTAGGGCGTGATGCAGTTACTCCCCGTTGCGATTTAATGGTTGCCAATATCCGCAATAAAGTAGTGATGGTCACGGGAGCTGGCGGCTCGATTGGCTCTGAGTTATGTCGACAGATATTAAAACAGTCACCTAAAAAATTAGTGCTATTTGAGTTATCTGAGTTTGCCTTGTATACGATTGAGCGCGAACTTTCAGCGACAGCTTTTGAGTTAGGACTTGATGTTAAAATTTTACCGATCATGGGCTCGGTACAACGGGAAAATCGTGTTCAAGCAGTAATGCAATCGTTTAGAGTCCAAACTGTGTATCACGCTGCAGCCTATAAGCATGTGCCATTGGTGGAGCACAATGTCGTTGAAGGTGTGCGTAATAACATCTTTGGTACTTTATATACTGCTCGTGCAGCGATTGCAGCTAAGGTTGAAACTTTTGTATTGATTTCGACGGATAAAGCTGTACGACCAACTAATATCATGGGCACGACTAAGCGTATGGCAGAGTTGGCACTTCAAGCGTTATCTAAAGAAACACATCAAACCCGTTTTTGCATGGTTCGCTTTGGTAATGTATTAGGATCTTCTGGATCTGTGGTGCCCTTATTTCGTAAGCAAATTGCCAATGGGGGACCTGTTACTGTTACTCACCGTGAAATTACCCGTTTCTTTATGACAATTCCGGAAGCTTCACAGTTAGTTATCCAAGCGGGGGCCATGGGTAAAGGTGGTGATGTGTTTGTGCTGGACATGGGGAAATCCGTCAAAATTGTCGATTTAGCGGCAAAAATGATTCGTCTCAGCGGTTTTGAAGTGAAGGATGAACTCAATCCTGATGGTGATATTGCCATTGAGTTTAGTGGATTACGTCCTGGTGAAAAATTATACGAAGAATTACTAATTGGTGATGATGTAACTGGCACTGAGCATGAACGTATTATGACTGCCAATGAAAGCTATCTTTCTTGGAAAGAGCTAGAAGTTATTCTTAATCGCTTAGATAAAGCTTGTCATGAGTTTAACCATGAAGCTATACGAGAAATCTTACTGTCAGCACCAACAGGTTTTAACCCAACAGACGGGATATGTGATTTAGTGTGGCAGCAAAAGAAAAAATTAAGCGCTGCTGATGGGCAAAATAAAGTTGTTCCGCTAGTTTCTTAGTTTTCTTGTGGTATTTGAAAAGCCAAATCAAATTTGATTTGGCTTTTTTCGTTTATAACTGTTTTTAAGGATGCTGTATGTCTAGGAAGTATTTTGGTACTGACGGTGTGCGTGGCAAGGTCGGTGAGTTTCCTATTACGCCTGATTTTGCGATGAAGTTAGGTTGGGCTGCGGGCACTGTGCTGGCGTCTAGTGGCACTAAAGAAGTACTGATTGGTAAAGATACCCGTAGTAGTGGTTATATGCTTGAGTCGGCAATGGAAGCAGGGTTTTCTGCTGCAGGCGTTAATGTTGCGCTTATCGGCCCTATGCCGACCCCCGCGGTGGCGTATTTGGCCTCAACATTTCGTGCTGACGCAGGGGTTGTGATCAGCGCATCGCACAATCCATTTTATGATAATGGCATTAAGTTCTTTTCTAATTCTGGCACTAAGTTAAATGATGCCCAAGAACTTGAAATCGAAGCCTTGTTAGACAAGGCGCTTAACCAGAATGCAATGCAGTGTGTTTCTTCTGAAAAGCTGGGCAAAGTGCGCCGTATTGATGATGCTGCCGGTCGTTATATTGAGTTCTGCAAAGGCACTCTTCCAAATCATTTGTCTTTAGCGGGATTGAAGATTGTCGTCGATAGCGCCCATGGCGCCGCATACCATATCGCGCCCAATGTTTACCGTGAACTTGGTGCTGAAGTGATTAGTATCAATGATAAACCTAACGGCGTGAATATTAATGATCACTGTGGGGCGACGTATTTAGACAGTTTGCAAACTGCGGTTATGGTACATGAAGCTGATTTAGGTATTGCGCTTGATGGTGATGCTGACCGTGTCATATTTGTCGATCACAATGGACATGTGGTTGATGGTGATGAGATTTTATTTATTCTTGCCCAGGCTGCCTACAGCAAAGGTGAAATGACGGGTGGCGTGGTTGGTACCTTAATGTCAAATCTAGGTTTAGAGCTGGCGCTTAAGCAAATGGATATTCCCTTTGTGCGTGCAAAGGTGGGCGACCGTTATGTGGTTGAACAGCTTAAAGCAACTGGTTGGCAACTCGGCGGTGAGGGGTCAGGTCATATATTGAGTTTGCAGCATGCTTCAACGGGTGACGGCATTGTTGCATCCTTACAGGTGCTTAAAGCTGTATTAGAGTCCCAGAAGAGTTTATCTGAGATTAAAGCTGGCATGACTAAATTGCCTCAAGTGTTAATTAATGTACGTTTAGCCACAGCTGATGCTGATAGCATTTTAGCGACAAGTAGCGTTCAGCAAGCTGTGATTAAAGCCGAAGGGATTTTAGGTGACCAAGGGCGTGTGTTGCTGCGCAAATCGGGTACAGAGCCGCTTATTCGGGTAATGGTCGAATCGACTGATACTATAATGACGCAGACTCAAGCAGAATATATTGCAGATGTGGTTCGAGCAGCTTAACTCAGGACTCTGTGAAGCCTAACGGCGCTAAATGTCCTTTCGAATATTATTATGCTGATTTTTTCAAGCCAGAAAGTTGTATACTTTCTGGCTTTTTTATTTTAATGCTTTTTATTTTTGGGGTAGGCGATATGCGAGTGCTCGTTACCGGTGGTGCAGGCTTTATCGGTTCTGCTTTGGTCCGGATGCTGATTGAGCAAACGGCGTGTGTTGTGATCAATTTCGATAAGTTGACCTATGCCAGTGATCTCGAGTCCTTAGCATCTATTGCCAATAGTGAGCGCTATCATTTTATTCAAGCAGATATTGGCGATAGGGCGAAATTAGATCAAGTGTTTCAGGATTATCTGCCTGATGTGGTGATGCATTTGGCGGCCGAAAGCCATGTTGATCGCTCAATTAATGGTCCTGCTGAATTTATCCAAACCAATATAGTGGGTACTTATACATTGCTTGAGGCGTGCCGTAGTTACTTTCAAAGCTTGACTGACGACAAGCAAAAAGTGTTTCGATTCCATCATATTTCTACTGATGAGGTTTATGGTTCACTTGGTGATACTGGGCTCTTTTCTGAGACGACAGCTTATGCTCCCAGCTCTCCTTATTCGGCGAGCAAGGCATCGGCGGACCATCTAGTTCGGGCTTGGTATCGTACCTATGGTTTACCGATAGTCATTACTAACTGCTCCAACAATTATGGACCTTTTCAATATCCTGAGAAATTGATCCCGTTAATGGTGTTGAATGCATTAGCTGGCAAGCCGTTACCTGTATATGGTAATGGCCAACAAGTTCGTGATTGGTTGTATGTTGATGACCATGTACGGGCGTTGTTTCTCGTGGTGACCCAGGGTAAGGTGGGGGAGACTTATAATATTGGTGGTACTAATGAGCGGAGTAATCTTGAAGTCGTACATCAAATATGCGATTTACTTGAGGAGTTAGTACCCACTCATGCACAAGCACTTGCGGCTGATGGTGTTGGTTTTCGTGGCTTGATACAACACGTGACAGACAGACCCGGGCATGATATGCGTTATGCCATTGATGCGAGTAAGATCCTGCGGGAGCTTGGTTGGCAACCACTTGAATCCTTTGATTCAGGCCTGAGAAAAACGATTGAGTGGATAGTGGCTCGCTATTATAAAGCGTAAATTGATTAATATTACTGAATTTAAGCGTCAGTACCGTAACGAGCGTAGGTAAAATTTAGGCTGATTTTTGATTGACGTAGAAGCAAGAACTGCTTTTTATAGTTTACAGGCCGTAATGGTGACGCTAAGTAATTGACTTGGCGCTGTCGTGACTAATTTTATATCTTGGTCTGGTTTAATGATAAGTATGTCGTATGGCATGATCTTGATGCTCTCCCCATTATGCTCCCATGTCATTGTATCTAAAAAGCAGAGTAGTTGAACGATAGGCGCTTCTGTCTTGTTATGGTGTGCATCGATGGCGGTGTTCGATATGACCGCATGTTTTTCGATAAATATGCCATTAACGTTGAGCCTTTGAGTCAGCGCTTTAAATGCTGCGCGTTTGGTCATCACATTAAAATCAATAACATCACTACCTAATAGTTTGCTTGTTATTGAGGTTTCACCTGCAAAGCAGAATGGGTTATCTGCGGGTGTAAGCCTCTTATATTCAGTTGTATCTGCGTCTCCCAGTATTCTTTCTTCTCTCCCAAGGTCATTTAGCTGTTTTGCCTCTTCACGACTATTGATGTTGAGTTCAACACCATCGCCTTCAAGGATAACCAGTTGTCTGTCTATGCCAATAAATGAGGAAAAGGGTCCGTTGCTACTAATGCTGGCTATGCTTATTCGATAATCAAAGTTGGATAAATCCGCATTACTTGGGGAAATAAGTAACTGTTTGGTACTGCCGCCGCCATTTTTCCACGGCGTTGATGGGCAATCTTGGTAGCGGATCAGTTGCGTGTGTTTATCTGAAGTCATTCCTTCGTCTCTGTATTTACCTTGAGGTTGATTAATGATGCTCGCTCATCCTTGAGCGTATATTTGTTCTGCTATTGTTTCTTTTTCAATACATAATTAGCGGCCAGATCACCGGTAATTCTTTTGCCTTCAGTATCTAACATGATCAGTTGATTCTCGCCGACCAGATATTGTGTGCCATCATCCAAGGTGATTTTTTGGCCTTTCTCATCCCACACCGCTTTGCCTATCAATTTAAAAATCTTCTCATCTTTACCCAAATAAACTGTTTCTTGAACAAAGCGATTATCAGATTGTAATGTGATCAGGGTTTGAATACCTTCGCAACTGGCGCAAGGCAACACACCTTCATAGCTGCCTGCCCAATCGAGTGAATTTTGACTAGTATCGCCGACAGGGACGGTTTTAGCGGCTTCTGTTTGAACTTGGGTTGTATCGACTGCTGTTTCTTCTTTTGGGGCTTCAGAGCAAGCCGTGGTAAATAAGGCCAGAAGTGCGATGCAACATAGTGATTTGTTCATAGTGGCTCCAATAGAATTTCGGGGTGTTACGGGTTAAGTGCACTCATCATACCCGTCAAGGCTGGCTTAGCCTAACTTTGGCTATTTCTATTTTATAACAATATCTTAAGTTGTATCTGTGTGAGCGTTCAGTGGCGAGAGTGTTAGTTATTAGCCTAAAGTCTGTGACTAATAAGATGATAATTTATCCTTTGAAACTAGTCACTTTCGAGATTGAATCTATACTAAAGCTTAACTATTCATCGTAGACGGTGGTTCTGTGGCGTTATTTAAGAAAAGTGCTGATGTTATCGAGGATAAATCCCATAAGCCTAAACAAGGCATTTGGAAAGTTGCCATTATTGATGATGAGCCTGGGATCCATGAGGTGACTCGATTTGCTCTAAAAAATCTGACCTTAGATAATCGGGTATTACAGTTCTATTCCTGTTACAGCGCCGCTGAAGGTTTAGCATTACTTCAAACCGAAACGGATATTGCATTGGCTTTTATTGATGTGGTCATGGAAACCGACCATGCCGGATTAGAGCTCGTTCAAAAAATCCGTACTGAATTAAATAATCACAGCACCCGCATCATTTTACGCACAGGCCAGCCGGGACAAGCGCCTGAAGATCAAGTTATTCGTGACTTTGATATTAACGACTACAAGGCCAAAACAGAGCTTACCGCGGCTCGGCTTAAGTCTTGTGTCTACACTTCACTGCGTTCCTATCGCGATATTAAAATCATCGAGCAAAGCCAGAAGGGGATGGAGAAAGTCATTGCCGCCTCCACCTCGGTACTTAAAAGCCATACATTACATAATTTTGGCAGTGCGGTGCTTGAACAGACTTTACAGTTACTTAATCTTGAAAGCTCAGCCCTTTATCTCACCAGCTATCATCAAGACCTTTACCTCGATACCCAAATGAATCTTCTGGCCGCTACGGGTGAGATGATCAGTTACTGCGAAGGTGGCAGCGTTGAGACGCTACCAGGGGATGTACGTGAGTATATTATCGAGGCTATCGCGCTAAAAACCTCGCTCGTTCGTGACAATATTTACGTTGGTTTTTATGAGCTGAGTGGCCATGTCACCAGTATTTTATATTTGCAACACGACACTAAGTTAACGGATTTTCAAGTCAATATTCTTGAGCTATTTGCGGCCAATGTGAGCTTAACTTTCGAGAATTTGTCGGGCCGTGAAAATGTGCAGCAAACTCAAAGGGAGCTGATTTTAATCATAGGTGACGCCATTGAGCAGCGTAGTAAAGAGACCGGAGCCCATGTACGTCGGGTTGCGCGCATGACTGAAATGCTCGCGATTGCCATCGGCATGCACGCGGACTTTATCGAAACGATTCGATATGCTGCGCCGCTGCACGATGTGGGTAAAATAGGTATCCCTGAGAGTATTTTGCATAAGCCGGGCAAGCTTGATGCCGAGGAATGGGCGATCATGCAAACCCATGCGGAGAAAGGCTATAACTTGCTCGCCGGCTCAAATCGTATTATTGCCAAAATGGGCGCCAGAATTGCTTATACCCACCATGAGCGTTGGGATGGGAAAGGGTATCCCCGTGGAATTGCTAAGGAAGAAATCCCCATTGAAGGCCGACTCATGGCGATTGTCGATGTGATTGATGCGTTGCTTTCCAAGCGCAGTTATAAAGAGGCGTGGTCAGTCGATGCGGTACGAGAGTATATTTTGGCGCAATCGGGTAAGCAGTTTGACCCCGTATTGTGTGAAGCGAGTTTAAAATTGTTAGATGCGTTTGCCTCCCTACATATCCATATTCCGGACGAACCGCTATGACCCGAATGCTTGATCGAATCCTATTTGATGTCAGTAAATCTCAGGTTATTGATGAGGGCGATCTCATTCAAGCATCACAACTTATAGTGAGTTCAATCTGTAAGGGATTACAGATCACGCGGGCGGGTATTTGGTTGTTTGGTCAAGATAATCAGACTATTGCTTGTTATTATTTACTCGACCACCAACAGCCGCAAGAAGCGTTAGTGCTCACTCGTGCGCAGTTTCCCCATTACTTCAGCTTACTCGACAATGAGCGCACCATTGTCGCTAATAATGCCCAAACCGATCCCACCACCAAAGAGTTTGTCGACAGCTACCTGAAACCGAATCAGATCACCTCTATGCTGGATAGCCCCATTCGTCACCACGGCAAAATGGTGGGGATTATTTGCTCTGAGCATCAAGGCGAGGCGAGGGAATGGACGCGGGATGAAAAGGCGTTTGCTTCGGCACTGGCCGATCTCTTTGGCCGAGCCATGAGTGCTAAAGAGATCCTCGAATACCAACAACAGCTCAAACTCATCAATACCGATTTGGAGCATCAAGTTGAACTGCGAACAACAGAACTTGAGACGGCACTATCGACCTTAAAATCGACCCAAAAGCACTTAATTGAAAATGAAAAAATGGCCGCATTAGGCAGTTTAGTCGCCGGTGTTGCTCACGAGGTGAATACGCCACTGGGTATCGCGGTAACATCCGTGACCCATTGTTTGGATGAGTTATCGCTACTAAAAGGGTCATTCGAGAAAAACGATCTCGATGAAGATAAGTTTGTCAGTTTTATCAATACAATGCAGGATGGTTTATGTTTAATTGAGCGTAATCTTTCCCGCGCCGCAGAACTTGTTCATAACTTTAAACGCACTGCCGCAGATCAATCGATATTGGAACGTGAGCGCTTTAATTTAAAGAATTATATCTTCCAAATATTTAGTTCGTTAAAGCCCTTAATGCGTAAGAAAAACATCACCTTAAAAGTCGAACTCGATGACAATATTTTCATTGATTCCTATCCCGGCGCCATCGCTCAGATTTTTACCAATTTAGTCGCTAACAGTTTTCGCCACGCTTTCCCTGATGATTTTGTCGGAGATAAACAAATTGATATTGTGGTTGAAAAGGAGGGATCACAGATCAAGATGACGTATCAAGACAATGGCATCGGCATGTCTGATGAAGTGAAAGCCAAAGCATTCGAGCCATTTTTCACCACGGCGCGCCAAAGTGGTGGCACAGGGTTAGGGATGTCGATTATTTATAATCTGGTCACCCAAAAGCTCAATGGTCATGTTTCACTCTTCTCGGCACCAAATCAAGGGTTACGTATTGAGATGCTGATCCCCGAAAGTAGTAAGGGCGTAGATTAGTCAACACTCAGTTCAGCAAAGGCGTTTGTCTTGATTGAATGGCTCATGTCCTGTCATCCGTTCTTCCGGCTCGTCGTCTTTTATATGCTACAATCTTGGCACTTCACATGGCTTATCAATCTTAAATATTTCAATGAGAAAAGGCATTTTACTGGCGGGCGGTACTGGCTCGCGTCTTTATCCTATGACGCAGGTTGTCTGTAAGCAATTACTGCCCATTTACGATAAACCTATGATTTATTATCCACTTGTCACCCTGATGCAGGCTGGTATTCGAGACATCTTGATCATTTGTACTCCCCACGATTTACCGCTATTCAAGGCATTACTCGGTGATGGCTGTTATTGGGGACTTAAGCTGCAATATGCCGTACAAGCCTCTCCGAAGGGATTGGCGCAAGCGCTTATCATCGCCGAGCCATTTTTAGCGGGTGAAGCCTGTGCGCTGATTCTTGGGGATAATCTATTTTATGGTCAGCACTTAACGGCAAATTTGCAACATGCTTGGCAAACCCAAGCTGGGGCGACCGTTTTTGGTTACCATGTGGCGAATCCTAAGGCTTACGGTGTTGTTGAGTTTGATAATGTGGGTAAAGTGCTTTCTATTGAAGAAAAACCTCAACATCCACGCTCACGTTATGCTATGCCTGGGTTGTACTTTTTTGACGGTCGGGCGGCCGCATTTGCAAAAACGGTTTTACCTTCGGCAAGGGGCGAGTTAGAGATTGTCGATGTTATCACTCGTTATTTAGCCTTGGGAGAATTGCGCGTTGATATTCTTGGGCGGGGGACAGCTTGGTTAGATACTGGCACGCCGGATGCGATGGCCGAGGCGACACAATTTGTTGCTGCCATTGAGAAACGACAAGGTCTGAAGATCAATTGCCCAGAAGAGACTGCATTTCGCAGCGGTTGGATCAATGCGCAGCAATTAGTTGAATTAGCTCAGCCTTTACTCAAAAGTGGTTATGGTGAGTATTTGCTCGGCTTACTCGATAAGCAGGTATTTGATGAAATGTAGCGCAACTGAGTTAGCCGAAGTACTGGTGTTTGAACCGCAAGTCTTTGGGGATGAACGCGGTTTCTTTATGGAGACGTTTAGGCAATCCTATTTTGATGCCTGCTTTGCACAGCGGGGATTAGAGTCATGTGTGTTCGTGCAGGAGAATCACAGCCGTTCGCAACGTAATGTCCTGCGAGGCTTGCATTTTCAACGGCGTAAACCGCAGGGTAAGTTAGTGCGTGTCTGTGCAGGGAGCATTTTTGATGTGGCCGTCGATATAAGGCCCGACTCGGCCACCTATGGGAAATGGGTTGGGCGAGTGCTATCGGCAGAGAATCATCTGCAAATGTGGATCCCACCGGGCTTTGCTCACGGTTTTTATGTTCTCAGCGATTATGCTGAAGTTATTTATCAATGTACCCAATATTATGATCCTGAAGATGAAAGTGTTATCGCGTGGAACAGTGCTGAATTTGCTATTGATTGGCCATTAATTGCCGCACCGATTTTATCCGCGCGAGATAGTCTCGCCAGTACAGCATCATAAAGCCAATCACGGTTTGTATTAAAAGGAATGACAGGGCTGTGATATCGCCTAAAATGGCACTCGGTGTGCGGATTTCGGCAACCGATTGGGCCGAGGGTTGGGATTTTATTCATGTGAGTACTGGTGGGTTAAGTTCACTGCAACACATCCCTGTCGCTGAGCACTTTCAAGTGCCTTTTGCCGCAGCCATTACAGCTGAAGTCAACACACCTAAGTCACCGATAGAGTAGAGCGCCGGGTATTACTTAGGGCGACCTAGCATGATTTTAGAATGTTAAGGTACCGAATACCCATTGGGAAGTTCAGTTATGTCCTTAAGATGAGGGATTCTGGTCTAAACCAAAAAAGGCCTTAAGTTCGTCGATTTGCTCCATGGCATCTTTGTAGCCTAGGTCGATTAATGCGCTGGTGTAGGTTTTTTCGAATAGCAGGTAGGACACGATACTCGAGTCGGATTGCCTATCAATGCCGATAAAACCGAGTAAGGTTTTTACTGCCCATGGCATATCATCGTAGAAACGGGCGGCAATTTTGCTGAGGTCTTCGCTGGGCTTGATGACTAAGGTTTTAATTGGATGCAAGGCGAGTTTGTTGCGGCTTGACTCAGGAATCAGGCTTAAGGTGTTATTGATCCTTTCAAGTCGCTCAAGGTCGCTATTTAAAGTGTCGGAAAAGATCGTATCGAGCAGATGGCCCGCTATGGATGCCGTTTTCGGGTGATATTCCAGTTCCATTGGGAAATGCTTGTGAGGACTCTCTAAGTTAATGACTAAGAGTTTTTCAGCGCCTAAATGGATAGGGCTTGAGAGCGGAGCCAGCTGGTGGACCGAGCCATCGCCATAATAGGCTTGGTTGAGTTTAATCGAGGGGAACACCATAGGAATGGCCGAACTAGCGAGAAGGTGTTCAGTGTTGAGCATCATACGTTCGCCACTGCGTCTAGCGCGTGTCCAGTTTTCGATATCCCGTGATGCTTGGAAAAAACTTACTGAGCGTGAGTTGTTGTAGCAAGAGGCATCGACGCTGAGTGCGGTGAGGGCGCCGCTGCGAATATTACGATCGATACGTTTAAAATCGATTAATTCATTGAGCAGTTTTCGAAGAGGATCGTTATCGAGCAGACTGCCTGCATCGGTATTAACCTTATCATCCTGCATGCCTTTGAGTGCCATTTTTCCTAGGTGGCCAAGCACGCCCGTGATGGATGCGCGATACACTTTGCGAGTCTCAAAATGGCGCCACACCCATTCAAGCTTTTTGACGCCAAGATGAAAACAGGAAGCATGGGTGGCTATAGAGGTGCCATTAATGGCGCCTGCCGAGGTGCCACAAATGATTTTAAAGGGAATGCCATGATTACGCGGATAAAGCTGAACCAGTGCTTTTAGCACGCCGACTTGATAGGCGGCTCTTGCGCCGCCGCCGCCTAAGACTAATGCAGTTGATGTAGGCAATCTTCAGACTCAATTTATTGTTTTAATAGTTTTATTAAAGCAACGCCCCCCTATAAAAAGCAAGTCGATAGACTCAATTAGTTGTAAATTTCGATTTATAGTTTATTCGATTGCTGGATCATTCCGTTTTAGACAATTAATCCGCTGTAATCTTGGTTGTTTGGCTGAGGCCAAAACAATGCTCTGCTGTTGGAAACTCAGCAGTTCTTACTTCTCTGGCGTATTCGGCGCAGGCGTGAGTGATTAAGGAGCTTAAGTCGATGTAGCGTTTGGCAAATTTAGGCGTGTAGTCAGAAAATAAGCCTAAAATATCCTCAGTCACGAGCACTTGACCATCGCAGGCGGGTGAGGCGCCAATGCCTATCACGGGGATTGAGACTTCTGCCGTTACTGTGCGCGCTGCGAGTTCGGATGTGCCTTCAATCAGTATGCTAAAAGCGCCTGCTTGCTCAAAGTCTTTTGCTAAACGAACGAGTGCTTCGATTGCTGTTGCATCCCTTGCTTGGGTTTTAAATCCACCCAATTGATTGACGTGTTGCGGCATCAATCCTATGTGTGGCATCACAGGGATCCCTCGCTGGGTTAAAAAACGAGTGGTGTCGAGCATCTCTGCGCCACCCTCAAGTTTTACCGCCTGCGCGCCTGTACGTATCAATACTTGGCTGGCATGTCTAAAGGCTTGCTGAGGCGATTCTTGATAACTCCCAAAGGGCATATCGATAATCACGCAGGCATGTGCTGCGCCGCGAGCGACAGCAAGACCATGGTTAATCATCATTTCTAAGGTAACCCCTAGTGTAGAGTCTTGCCCATAAACCACCATACCGACGGAGTCGCCGACGATAATCATATCAACATGGAGATCGATAAGTTCCGCCATCGGTTTTTCATAGGCGGTGAGGGCAACTATTGGCGTTTTACCTTTCATTTTTTGTAAGGTGACGGGCGTTACGCGGTTTTTATTCATGTGGATGCTCATGTCATCTCCAATTTGTTAAATCTGAGAGGGCATGTTAGCGCTTGCCGCTTTGGCTTTAGCTCGATAGATTGACTTAATGTCTAGATAAAAAGACACTTCTATACATAAAAGTGCTTTTATACAAAGAGGCACTTCTATACGGAAGAGGCTCGATAATACGAAAAGAAGCTTCGATATAAAAATCACCTTGGGCGATAACACCTTGAATCAAGCCAGCGACACGCATTTATCCCAGCAGCATATCACTCTGCATACTCAAGTGGCGCCATCACGTTTAGCCGCCGCAGGGCTAAGCGCGTCCATCATGTTGCTTAAGCGAGCGCTCAAACCGTTTGAACATGTGCAGCGCCATCGTCATTCTTGGGGGCAAGTCATTTATGCCAGCCAAGGCGTGTTGAGTGTGATTACGCCTGCGGGGCGTTACATAGTGCCACCTGAACAAGCGGTGTGGGTGCCGCCCTTTGTCGAACATGAGGTTATCGCGCTAAGTCAGGTGCAATTGAGCAGTCTGTATTTGGATGACACCCAGATAGGCGGGTTTCCACCCGACTGCACTTGTCTGACTGTGAAGCCTGTTTTGCAGTTGCTACTGCAAGAGGCTAATGCCTTGATGAAGAGTGAGGCTGGGGTGATTGATCCCGATTTTAAGAATAGCGTTATGCGCCTCTTGATGGTGATCAGTGACTTTATGGTGCTCGCGCCTAAGGTCGCATTAGATTTACCTTATCCTAAGGATAAAAAATTACTGCGCATTACCGAGGCTTTGCTTGCGGATCCGAGCGAGCAACGTACTTTGGTGGATTGGCAGCGGGAGGTCGGCGCCTCGGCTCGCACGTTAGCGAGATTATTTAAACAGCAAACTGGGCTAAGTTATAGCCAATGGCTGCAAAGGCTTAGATTGCAGGTGGCGATTCAAATGCTCAGTCGAGGTGAATCTGTGCTCACTACAGCGTTATCTTTAGGTTATGCCTCGGGTTCAGCCTTTGGTTATATGTTTAGGCAGTTGATGGGCGTCGCTCCGAGTCAGTACCTTTTAGCGCAAAGTACCTTGCCAAAAGTACAGTGCCAAAAATAAAAAGATAAACAGCCACAGATAAAAAGTATTGTCGCGAGTGATCGACGAAGGTCAATAAAAGTCCAATAAAAAGACAAGAAAAAACGCACTTAAGCTGGGCTTAGGTGCGTTTCGTTTTGATCGTTAAGCTTATCTATATTTCGCGTTGAGGCTTAGCCTTTCACTGCGTTTTTCAGGAAGTCGAGCAATTGATCAAATGGAATATCTTGCTTTTCACCGGTGCGGCGGTTTTTGTATTCAAATACGCCAGCATCGATATTGCGATCACCAATCACCACTGTGTGTGGGATACCAATCAGTTCCATATCGGCGAACATTACGCCTGGACGCTCTTTACGATCGTCCAGTAATACGTCAATACCCGCTTCGTTTAAGTCTTTGTATAACTGCTCGGCGATATCGGTTACGCGGTGCGACTTGTGCATGTTCATTGGCAGAATGCCCACGCTAAATGGTGCAATCGCTTCTGGCCAAATGATGCCACGGTCATCGAAGTTTTGCTCGATGGCTGCGGCCACAATACGGCTCACGCCGACGCCGTAACAACCCATCAATAGCACCTGTGACTTGCCGTTTTCGTCAAGTACAGTCGCGTTCATCGATTTAGAGTAGTTAGTACCCAGTTGGAAAATATGACCCACTTCGATACCGCGTGCCATAGCATAAGTGCCTGAACCATCTGGTGTTGGCTCGCCTTCGACTACGTTACGGATGTCGGCAACTTGTGCTGTCGGCAGATCGCGTTCCCAGTTGATACCAAAATAATGTTTGTCATCCACATTCGCACCAGCAGCAAAATCGTTCATTACGCTAACGCTGTGATCGATAACTATAGGGATGTTAAGACCGATAGGGCCAAGTGAACCAGGACCTGCGCCAATGGCGTCACGGATCAGCGCTTCTGATGCCATTTCTACTGGTGATGCCACTAAGTCTAACTTGTCAGCTTTGACTTCGTTGAGTTCATGGTCACCGCGAACAATCAGTGCCACTAACGGCGTCGCTTCTGATGCGCCCACGACGATCAAGGTTTTGACGGTTTTAGTGATATCCAGATCAAACTGCTCAACCAATTCAGCAATGGTCTTTGCATTTGGGGTATCGACTAAACGCAATTCTTCAGTGGCAGCGCCGCGAGGCTCTGTGGGTACTGGTGATTCAGCTTTCTCGATGTTAGCCGCGTAATCGCTACCCGTTGAGTAAGCAATTAAATCTTCACCGCTTTGCGCTAGCACGTGGAACTCGTGTGACATGCTGCCACCGATAGAACCTGTGTCAGCTAATACTGGACGGAAGGCTAAACCCATGCGCGTTAGAATGTTGCTATAGGCGTTGTACATGGCCTCATAGGTTTCATTCATAGTATCGACGTCAAGGTGGAAAGAGTAGGCGTCTTTCATCAAGAATTCGCGTGAGCGCATCATGCCAAAACGTGGGCGAACTTCGTCACGGAATTTAGTTTGGATTTGGTAAAGGTTCAGCGGTAATTGCTTGTATGAGCTGACTTCTTTACGGATCAGGTCGGTGATTACTTCTTCGTGGGTTGGGCCCAGTACGAAGTCGCGATTGTGACGATCTTTAAAGCGCAGCAGCTCGGGACCAAACTTTTCCCAACGACCTGTTTCTACCCACAAGTCTGCCGGTTGCACCATAGGCATTAGAATTTCAATTGCGCCGGCTTTGTTCATTTCTTCACGAACAATGGCTTCGACTTTACGCAGTACGCGTAAGCCCGTGGGGAGATAGCTATAAAGGCCCGACGCATTACGACGGATCATGCCCGCACGTAACATTAATTGATGACTAATGACTTCTGCGTTGGCAGGAGTTTCTTTCTGTGTTGATAGCAGGTACTTGCTGACGCGCATTACCGATGTCCAAATTTGAGTTGAATGGTCGCCATTTTATCACCTGCTTTGATGATGTCACCTACGTATTTAGGTTAAATTCAACTAGCTGGGAGACAAATAGCATTTTTGAGAAGATTACTGAGGCAAAGGAAAGCGATTTTATCGGCGATTTGTACCAGCCGATTTAGCTTTTATCACGTCTATCGCCAATCACTCTGGCGGGGTTGCCTGCCACTATCGCCCAGTCGGGCACATCTTTAGTTACTATGCTGCCCATACCCACCACAGCGTGATCGCCAATGGTCACACCATCGACTATGCCGGCCTGAGCGCCAATCCACACATCTTTACCTATAACAATGCCTTTGGAGTTGGCAGCTTGTTGATAGATGGGCGTATCTGGCGCCATGCCATGGTTGAAGGCGTAAAGGGTGACATTATTGGCGATGCGAGTCTGGCTGCCAATCTGAATACCGACCCTGCCACCATCGAAGGAGCAACCATGATTAATCGCCACTTCATCCCCTAGCGTGATGGGCCCGTGTAAAAAACAGTCGGCGGCGATCATGCAACGATTACCCATGCGGATATAACGATTGGGTTCGGCAAATAACTGCGCTTCGGGGGCAATAAAACAGTGCTCGCCGATGTTGACTGTTTCGAGGGCACAAAGCTTTGCTTGGATCTCATCCTGCCAAGGTTTTGCCCAGACTAAATGTTTCTCTTTTAAAGAAAAATACAGCCACGGCATCCAAGAGAGACGCTTTTTATGCTGGCTTTGATAATCAGGCAAAGATGCCGGCTCTGATCTAGGCGTTGGCGCAGACATTTAGCCACATTTCCCCGGTTTGAGTTCTAATACTAAGATGTATTCTTGGTCATTCTCATCGGCCGCCATGTGCCAGAACACATCTAAATCATAGAGGGCGACTTGATATAACTTAGGATCGTCTTTGGCTTTTTTATAGGCGGGGCGCGGATCTTGCCCCAAGACTCCGCGGATAAGTACGGCTAAATCTGTGTAGGTTTCCTGCTGGGCGTAACGCTCAATTTGTGCCTCGGCATTATCGGAATACACCACTGAAATCAGTTTAGGGGCGTCTTGAGCAATGCCGCCGACAGCATCGGTAATCGAATCCGAGAAAGGAATGTAAGGCTTAATATCAATAATCGGCGTGCCATCGACCAGATCCATACCGGAAATTTCGAGGCACACTTTGCCCTTGCGTTGCACTACGCCGTGCAGTTTCACCACTGACTGACCTATGCCATTAGGGCGAAAAGTGGAGCGAGTGGCGAATACGCCGAGTTTTTCATTGCCGCCTAATCGCGGCGGCCGCACTGTGGTTTTCCAACCTTGGGCAAGATTCTCATGGAAGCAAAACAGCAACCAGAGATGGGAATATTGCTCTATGCCACGCACCGCATCGATATGATTTACATGGGGTTCAAGTTCGACATAGCCGCGTGCCTCAACGAGTCCGGGTTGTCTGGGAATGCCAAACTTTTGTTTATACGGCGTGCGGCATGTCGCTACTGCGACAATTTGGTTGGTAAATGTCATGCAAAAATTACCTAAAAAGATAAATATAACAACCGTTTAAGCTCATCATTCTAAGCTCATCATAAGGCCCATCTTTGAGCGCTAATTATGCAGCGTTAGCCATTAAGCGGTTGATACGGGCAATCTCAGATCATCGAATCGCGAACTTTACGCTTGCTCGCGTGGGGCTTACTCTGCAGTAGCCGTTTTGACCGCTTGGCCGACGCACAGGGCGCGGCTGATACAACCTTGGGCGGCTTCATCTAACATCACACATTGTTTGATGATAATGCCGTTAGCGCCTTTATCTGCGGCATTACGGCGGGCTTCGGTTCTGGCATCGGCTAATGACGCAGGTACGCTGTTGACATCGGCCTGACAGGATTCCCCTTGGACCAAACCTTTTAATTCATAATGACCTTTTGGCAAGGTATCGCCTTCATAGAGGGTGACATCGGATGCCTTGAAATAGTCATTAATCGCCTCACCGTCCAAATTACTGTTAAAACTGTAGTCGCTTGCACAGGCACTGAGCAGTAGCACTAATGCACTTGAGAGGATTATTTTCATGGTTTGACCTGAGATTGAGGGGAAAACTGCGCAGCCTTGGTAGGCTGCGCCGATGCGATATTATTATCTGAGTAAATTCTACCGCTTAAGGTACTTTTGATAAAGCTGCTGATGGCGATTATTCAGATCTATCTGCCGTCCTTCAATCCAGATAGCCTCTATCTTATTGGTCATAGGGTCGAGAATGTCCCCCTCGGACAGTACAACACTGCCTTGGTATCCCACGGCAATCGCCCCTAAATCCTCGACACCTAACAGTTTTGCTGCATCTAAGGTGATGGACTTAAGCGCTTGCTCAGGCGTTAAACCATAGGCGGCGCTATAACCTGCCGCATAGGGTAAGTTACGGCTATTCCAGTCCGATGAGAATCCAAGGGCGAAGGGAATCCCTGCATTGGTGAGCAAGGAGGGGATTTTAAAGGGCAAATCCACTGGTTCATCTTTACGCTTAGGCAGACTCAAGGTATGAGGATAAATGACCCCCGCCTTAACTTCCCTCAGGCTTGAGGCCAAGCGCCATGCATCGTATCCGCCGACAATCACCAATTTGAATTGGTATTTTTTCGTCAGGGCAATCACTTGCTCAATTTGGCCAACACTGTCGGCATGGGCAAACAGTGTCGCTTTACCTTGGTATAGCGGCAACATGGCCTGCCAGCGAAGGTTGTTGGTTGCGGACTGTGGATCTTCATCCTTGTTGTTATCTTTGCCCTTGGCTTTATCACTTAAGAAATAGCGATAGCCATCCTCAAAGGCGATATTGAGCTGGTCGATCGCCTGCTGATTTTTCTCGATGGCCTTAGTTTTCTCTTTTTCATCTTCTGGCATGCGTTTGATTTGCGGCCAATAGATATGGAATTGCCCTGCACTGGGGGCCAGCGCATCCTCAATCGTCCACGCATCAAGATTCACCAGCACCGATTGCCCAGCAATAGCATCGCCGCTCGGGACGATTTGTGCGTGGGTAATACCGTTGAAACGTATGGTCGGAATGAGCTCAGAATCTGGATTGTAAGCCGTGGCTGTGCTGATCTGCGGATTGATATAACCCACCTCGGCGTTATCAACCGTGGGGCGGCTCATTTCAATTTCGACCAAACCTAAGCTGGTGTCTAGGGCGATTAAGCCCGGATACAAGTGTTTACCGCTGGCATCGACGACTTGAGTGTCACTGGTTTCTGCGGTTGCACTGTTGATTTGGCTGGTGAGTTGAGGTCCAACGGCCGTGATCTTGCCATTTTCAATCAAGACATCAGTGTTGCTGAGCACGCCTTGACTGACTGTGTGCACTGTGGCGTTTTTAATCAGTACGCTGCGGATTTGTTTAGGTGTAGGCACGATATCGCTGGCCATCGCTGGGGCCAGCGTGGTGCAAATCGCGCCCAGTAGCGCCGCAAACAAAACGGGTTTAGATGAATGTTTCATTATTTGGCTCCCTCATGAGTGTGGCCCCATGCCTGATAGTGGGTGTCGCAGTGCCACTGTGGCTCGTTAAGTGGCGTGACTTTTTCACCCGCTTTGGCTTGATCATCACTGCTGAGAATTTTTTGGATCAGTGCGGCGCGCTCGTTGACTACGGCGAGCTGGGCGGCTTGGTCTTGGTCACGGTCAAAGTAGCGTTTTCCTTCAACCCATGCCTGCGTCACTTTGGCATAAATCGACAGTGGCTCTGCGTTCCACAGCACGACATCGGCCATTTTCCCCGGGGTGAGTGAACCCACAAATTCATCGACTCTTAATTGCTTGGCTGGATTGATGGTGACCATGTTCCAAGCATCTTCCTTCGACATATTACAATACATCATAGACTTCGCCGCTTCTTGGTTGAGTCTGCGCTGCATTTCATAGTCGTCTGAGTTTATGCTGGTGGTCACGCCTTTGTTTTGCATCAGGCAAGCGTTTTGCGGAATCGCGTCGTACACCTCAAACTTATAGGCCCACCAATCGGCAAAGGTCGATGCGCCAGCGCCATGGGCGGCTAGTTCACTCGCTACTTTGTAACCTTCGAGCACATGGGTAAAGGTTTGCACTTTAAAGTGATAAGCCTCGGCTAAGCGGATAAACATCAGGATTTCTGACTGCACATAGGAATGAATGTGCACATCACGCTGCTGATTTAATACTTCGGCCACTGCTTGCAGACGGTAACTTGGGCGCGGTGCAACGGTTTTTTTCTTATCGCTGGAGCGCAGGTCATCATAGGCTTTTAACGCATTTTCATAGGCGATGGCGGCATCGAAGGTCTCTTCAAATAACGCTTTGACTCCCATACGCGTTTGCGGGAAGCGTTGTACAAATTTCTCTCCCCAGTTGCTCTGCTTAACGTTTTCACCAAGCGCGAACTTGATACTGGCGGGCGCGTTAGCAAATTTAAGCTGCTCGGCCGTTTCGCCCCATTTCATTTTGATCAGTTGCGATTGGCCGCCAATAGGATTGGCGCTGCCGTGCAGAATTTGTGCGCTGGTGACACCGCCCGCTAAGGCACGATAGATTGAAATATCGTCGGGATTAATCACATCACCAATCCGCACCTCAGAGGTCACAGCATCCGTGCCTTCGTTGGTGCCGCCATTTATGGCGATATGCGAGTGTTCATCAATAATGCCCGCAGTAAGATGTTTACCCGTTGCATCGAGGACTTGATAGCCAGAAGGCGTACTGAGTTGCTGGCCAATTTTTTCGATGCGGCCATTGGCCATCAAGAGATCTGCATGTTCGAGAATGCCTTGCTTATCCGATGTCCACAGGGTGGCATTTTTTATGTGCAGCTTCTCAACCTTAGGCGCTTCGCTCAGTCCATAAGCGACGTTAGGGAAGGTGAGGTGACTCACTAGACTCGTGTTGGCTTCCTCCTTGGGCGCTTGATGGTCATCTTGAGTGGCATTATCAACCGCTGCAGTTTGCGCTATCGCAATACCGGCAACATTTGTGGTGCGACTCTTAGCATCGACTATTCGACCTTGAATACCGTCATCGGCCATCCACAGCGTAAAGCGGCTAAGGCCATTGATGCCTGCGGCGCTCAAATCGGCAGTAAAGCTTAATCGACCGTCATCATCTAACTTAAGTTGGGTGAGCGCGATACTTTTTTCGCCACTGCTTAAGCTGCCTTGGATTTTGGGTTTATCACCTTTGCTCACATCTTGTAGCGATAAATCCAGCGTGAGGTTATTGAGGCTCAATTGATAATCGCCCAGTAATCGTGCTTGTGGGAGTGAGCGAAGACTTTGCTCCTGACCTTGCAACCAAACACTGTAGATCTGGCCATCTTTAAAGATATTGCCCTTAGTGACGACAAAGTCTGCCATGTAACCGGGTGCGAGTTTGCCGGTAAAATCGGCGGTGCCTGTCATCTCGGCGGCTTGGGTGGTCAGTGCGGCTAAGGCTTGCTCTTCACTCAAACCTTGAGTAATGGCTTGGCGCAGGCGCGGCCAAAAAGCATCGGTCTTAATACCAAACTGCGTTAGCGCGAAGGGAATACCCGCTTTGGCAACTTTTGCTGGATTGGTTGGCGCACGTTCCCATTGTCTTAAATCCGCCAGTGACACTTCGCGATCGGCATCATCTGTTCCAACATCAGGCGCTTGCGGATAGTTTAAAGGCAAGATTAACGGGTAGTTCAGCGCCTTTAACTCATTGATGCGCGAGTATTCTTGACCATTACCGAGTAGATTGGCTGGCAGTTTATGTTCTTTGAGCAAATGGGCGGCACGCAATTGATCGTTGAGGTTTTTGGTTTCAAAAATAATTTGTTTATCGGTTAAATTATCTAAGCGTTCAAAGGCGATATTAAATTCGACTTGATTGTTTATTGCACCATTGGCCGATTTGTTTTTATTTTGGTTATACCAATTGGCGTCGGCAAAGGTTTGTCTAATAAGTGCAATACTGCCCATTAATGATGACGGATAATCTTGTTCAGATGAGCCTTTATCAAATGCCATAAAAGGTTGACTGCGGGCACGATAAATCACTTCGTTGGCGGTTTTGTCTGCTAATGACAGGCTAACACCCGTCCCTCGGAAGATTCCGTCGAGTTTGCTACTTTGCACACTCGTAAAGCCATTATTGATCCACTCTTTCGCGCGTTCTTTATTGGGATAAACGTAATTAAACCATTCTTTTTCAGAATGAATTGCGCCATTGTCTGCATTGCCGCCGATACGTTTAATATCATAGACAGGGCGAGTGAGCCCAAGTTTTGGATATTCGAACTCAATCCCATAATCGGTGAAAGGATCGATAAATCCAGGGTAAATAGTATAACCACTCAAATCGATTTTAAATGCGCCAGCGGGAATGTCACCGTGCTCAATAATGGCTTTAATTCGATTATTTTCAACCAATAAAGTGGCATCGCTTAAACGCTTACCCGGCGCAATGATTAATTCAGCATGGGTAAAAGCCGTGAGTTTATTGGAGGTTGTCCCTGTATTGATTTGGGCATATGTGGTCTGTGAGACTAAGCTAGCGATCATGCTGCAGCTTATAATTATCTTATTGTTTATCTGCATTATTTTATTCAATCGAGTGAGGGTGAATAAAGAGTAACTGAAAGCAGATGTAAATACTAAGGTTGAATTGTAACGCAATTTGAGCGGGAATGAGGCGTGGGATTTACGCTTGTCGTTTTAGATTGCAGCCAATAATGGATATAAAAAAGCTCGCAATGAATGCGAGCTTTTATGCAAATGGGTGTTGGTTACTCGAACCGCTACACCGAATTGGATTAGATTAAGAAATCTTCCATAGAACGACCTTTGTTGATCTCGTTCTTAAATACGGTTGGCATACGGCCTTGGCCAGTCCACTGAACCATTTCACCGTCAACTTCGATTTGGTATTTAGCTGGACGAGGAGCGCGTTTTTTCGCGGTTGCTTTAACAGCTACGCCACCTAAGTCATCAATTGATAAACCAACGGCTTCCATTTGTTGACGGATTTCTTCAATCTTAGCATTACGAGCTGCCATGGCCTGTTCTTCTTCCTCAGCCATAGACTCGCGTTCTACTAAAATTTTATCTAATTTGTCGGCTAAATCACGTAACTCTTCAACGCTAAGTTCTTTAACTGCTGCTTTAAAACGACGGCCGTGAGTTAATATCTCTAAAAATTCGCTCATATCTATTTTCGTCCCACTCTAATTTTTAATACAGGATAATGGTGAACAACACCTAAATGATAGAAACTAATATAGCTCGAATCAAATAAAATTATGCGTTTTAAGTAAATTAAATATTATTTATATTTTGAACTTTTCTTATTTACTCAAATAAGTGTCCAAAAAAGTAGCCGTTGCGCGGATTAAAAAATGCAAACAGGCGTTTGACTTTGGTTGACGTTAACGTTAACAGGACGTAAAGTTGCTCTATCCTGCATTGGTATTAACCAATGTTTTGTCCATGTACATGAAAGTGTAGGAAGGAAACCCTATGAAAGTATTGGTGCCCGTTAAGCGCGTTGTTGATGCCAATGTGAAGGTCAGGGTCAAAGCTGACAATACAAGTGTTGACACTGCAAACCTAAAAATGGCGTTGAACCCTTTTTGTGAAATCGCAGTAGAAGAAGCGGTTCGTTTAAAAGAAGCGGGTAGCGCTACTGAAGTGGTTGTTGTCAGTATTGGTAATAAAGCCGTGCAAGAACAATTACGTACCGCGCTCGCATTAGGCGCAGACCGTGCGATTCATATCGATACTGAAGAAGAACTGGTGCCAGTATCTATCGCCAAATTGCTCAAAGCGGTACAAGACAAAGAACAAGCTGAACTGGTGATTTTTGGTAAGCAATCTATCGATGGCGATAACAATCAAACTGGTCAAATGTTCGCGGCGCTGATGGATATGCCACAGGCGACCTTTGCTTCTGAAATCAAATTGGAAGGCCAATCTGTGCAAGTCGCTCGCGAAGTTGACGGTGGTATGCAAACCTTACTTATGCCGTTACCTGCAGTTGTGACTGCCGATCTACGTTTGAACGAACCTCGTTATGCTTCACTGCCTAACATTATGAAAGCCAAGCGTAAGCCATTAGAAGTCTTTACCGTGGCAGACTTAGGCGTGACGTTAAAGAGTCACCAAACGGTTGTGAAGGTCACTCCGCCAGCAGAACGTAAAGCAGGCATTATGGTAGCGTCGGTAGCTGAGCTAGTTGAAAAGTTAAAAAATGAAGCGAAGGTGATCTAAATGGCCATTTTAGTATTAGCTGAACATGATAATGCCGCACTGAAACTCGATACGGCAAAAATCGTCACTGCCGCCCGCGCCATTGGCGATGAAGTGCATGTACTGGTTGCGGGTCACCAATGTGGTGCGGTTGTCCAAGCTGCACAAGCGCTACAAGGCGTTAGCCAAGTGCTTGTTGCCGATGCCAGCGTGTATGAAGCGCATTTAGCGGAAAATTTTGCCAAATTGCTGGTGGACTTAGCGCCAAACTATGGCCACATTCTGGCTTCTGCTTCGAGCTTAGGTAAGGACACGCTTCCGCGTGTGGCAGCATTATTAGATGTTGCGCAAATCTCTGAAGTCATTACCGTCGTCAGTGCGGACACTTTTGTGCGCCCTGTGTATGCGGGTAACGCCTTAGCGACAGTGCAAAGCCATGATGCCATCAAAGTGATGACAGTACGCGCCAGTGCCTTTGATGCTGCACCAGAAGGTAACCGCGCGGCTGTGACGACACTCGATAAAGTGTTTGAAGCGAGAACTCAGTTTGTTTCTCAATCCTTGACGGTATCAGCCCGTCCAGAATTAGGTAATGCTGGCATTATCGTTTCTGGCGGCCGTGGTATGGGCAGTGGTGAAAACTTCGGCATGTTAGAACAACTTGCTGACAAGCTTGGTGCTGCGGTTGGCGCATCACGCGCGGCAGTTGACGCTGGCTTTGTGCCTAACGATTTACAAGTCGGTCAAACCGGTAAAATCGTTGCGCCTAACTTGTATATTGCCGTGGGGATTTCTGGCGCGATTCAACATTTAGCGGGCATGAAAGACGCAAAAGTCATCGTTGCTATTAACAAAGACGCGGAAGCGCCTATTTTCCAAGTTGCAGATTATGGCTTAGTTGCGGACTTATTTGAGGCGGTTCCTGAGCTGATCACAAGTCTCGGTTGATTTAATCTGTGATCTAGGTCACATTAAGTGGCTTTGCGGTAGCATCTGCTAAGCCGCTTATGTTTTTATGTGCCTCACGCCCGCGTACGGGCGTTCTTAGAAGTAGAGGCGCGCCAAATATTAGTAGTGATCAGTAGGGTGATTCCGTTGATCGATTGCGAAAGGATTTGGTGCCGAAGTGGTTTGATTTATCACGATCAACTGCTGGGGTTGTACCTAATAGGTGCAACACTGCCATAGTATTTTCCGATACGGATATTGGAAATAGTTACTATGGAGCGCTACTGATAGGACAGGTGACCTTGGGTATCTATTGCCTTTCCCCACCAGTTCAGTCGCCCTCCATTCGTATTTAACGAAGATAATAATCAATGACTGTTATGAATTATGCCGATTCGGCACTTTCCTTGCTGCCGCCTGCGGTGGCTATTGTGTTGGCGATCTTAACTCGCCGTGTACTGCTTTCTTTGGGGTTAGGTATTTTAATTGGTGCTTTATTGCTCAATCAATTTTCACCTGTAGCGACGGGTGAATTTGTATTTAATGGCGTTAAAGGACTTTTTTGGACGGGCGAAGGCCTTAATTCGTGGAACTTATATATTCTCGGTTTCTTAATTGTACTGGGAATGATCACAGCGTTAATTACTGTCAGTGGCAGCGCGCGGGCTTTTGCCGATTGGGCGCGTTTACATATACGTAATAAACGTGACGCTAAACTATTAACCATGTTTTTAGGTTGTGTGGTTTTTATTGACGACTATTTCAATAGCTTAGTCGTAGGTTCGGTCGCTAGACCTGTTACCGACCGTTATTATATTTCCCGCGCTAAGTTAGCTTATTTATTAGATTCTACTGCGGCACCTGTGTGCGTTATTTCACCAGTATCAAGTTGGGGCGCGTATATTATTGCACTTATTGGTGGAATATTAACGGCCCATGGTTTTGCTGATACGGGCCATTTGAGTATTTTTATTCAAATGATACCAATGAACTTCTACGCAATCTTCTCCTTGTTATTATTACTTTTCGTTGTCTTTATGGGATTAGATGTTGGGCCAATGCGCGAGCATGAACTCAATGCCCAACGTGGTAATTTATACGATGAGTCAAAAGGATTACCGCCTGGGGCGAATGCGGATTTACCTGAAGCCGAAACCGGTAAGATCTTAGGTTTATTCTTGCCTATTACAGTATTGGTATTTGCGACCCTGTATTTTATGATCAACAGTGGCGCTCAAGTACTTGCCGCTGAAGGGATTGAATTTAATATTATTTCAGCGTTTGAGAAAACCGATGTCAGTTCATCCCTTTTCTTTGGTGCATTAATCGGTTTAGCTATTTCGCTGATATTGAATTTAGTCCAAGGTGTTGAGAAATCAATGATAGTCAAAGGCATAGTGCAGGGCGCTCGCTCTATGCTGCCAGCGATTTATATCCTGTTATTTGCTTGGACTATCGCAGGCGTGATTGGCCAGCTCGAAACTGGTAAGTTTATGGCGAGTCTCGCGACGGGTAATATTCCGTTCGCGTTTTTGCCAGCGCTTATGTTTGTGTTAGCGGGTATTACTGCGTTCTCAACCGGTACTAGCTGGGGCACGTTCGGTATCATGTTGCCGATTGCTGCGGATATGGCGATGGGAAGTCACACTGGCATGATGTTACCTATGCTTGCCTCTGTGCTGGCGGGCGCGGTATTTGGCGATCACTGTTCACCGATTTCCGATACCACGATTTTGTCGTCTACGGGCGCGAGTTGTCACCATATCGACCATGTGGTCACTCAGCTACCGTATGCATTGATTGCGGCGTTTATTAGCTTAACGGGTTATGTCGTACTTGGATTTACTGAATCAGTCTCTGCGGGTTTAGTCGCGTGTGCGCTAGTATTTGTGCTCAGTGTTATTGTGCTGAAAATTAAGTCTAAAAGTGTTTAACACGTAAGTTACGACTATTTTTATTTTAAACATGTAGGCGCAATACCAGTATTTTGAATCTAGAGTTTTGTAACATTGCGAATGCATAAGCATTAAGGCACAAGCTAAGGTTTGTGCCTTTTTTCATCTATAATGAAACGGGTTATGAATAGTAAAGGATAAGTGTGCGACCTAAAAATCATGATGACTACCAGCAGGATGCACTTATTGAGTTCAATCGGGATATCACTTGGCGCATGTTTACTGGTGCCCTCATTTATGTTGCCTGCTGGAGCTGTATTGTTATTCCTTACAATGTGCTATTAGGCAATATTATTCCTTGGGAATTGATGTGGGTATGCTTTGCATTCTTGGCGTCATCTGGCGTAATTCGTTTGAGTTTTGTATATGATTTTTATGTGAAATCTAAGAAAGATCCGCATACCAATCGTTTAAGGCTTTATGTGGGATTGTTAGCCAATAGTGCCACTTGGAGTGGAGTGACTGCTTTTATTGTCTACCATCCAGAGTTTGAGTCTATGGGTCATTTCATTATGGTTATTTTTGGCATTTTATATGCCTTTATTAGCCTGAATCTCTGTATCGATAAAGTGCAATTACGCATTTACCTCATTAGCTATATTTTGCCCATTTCGATTGCTTATTTTGCCAAACAGGGGAGTGATAATGTGTATATTGCCTGTTTGCTATGGGCCTCTACAGTACCTGTTTATAGGATCGCTATGATGCACCATAGGGAATATTGGTCTTTGTTTCATCAGGCGTATTTGTTAAAAGACTACTCGGCTAAGCTCGCCGAATTGGCTCGTACCGATGACTTAACGGGTTTAATGAATCAGCGTAGTTTCAATCAGATTTTTGAACAAGAGATCCAGCAGGCAGTAGAGTCTCGTCAAAGCTATGGCTTACTTCTTGTCGATATTGACCATTTTAAAATGATCAATGACTCTTATGGACATTTGACTGGTGATCACTGTTTAAGCCAAATTGGTCTCAGTTTAAATAGATTAATCGAGGATAATATAAAGGTTGCACGCTATGGCGGTGAAGAGTTTGTGATTCTATTGCCTAATGCAACTGAGGAAAAAGCGTTGGCGTTAGCTGAAACGGTTCGCCAAAACTTGTCTGCGAGTGTTTTTCGTTTTACAGAGCGTGAGTTTACGATCACTGTTAGCGTTGGGGTGGCCGTCATTTATCCACAGCAGAGAACGGATGCACAGCGATTATTTCAATTTGCAGATGAGGCTATGTATGCTGCCAAAGCAGCGGGACGTAATCGGGTTGTGTTATATCAATAATGTTGATTATCTATCTGATTATTAAAGGGATAAATCGCTTTTGAACCGCTCTTTATTTGCCTTAAAGGCACACTCTTTACGTGTTGCATTGACTTAAAAGGATATGGCGATTTAAGTCAGTGCGTCTTGGATTCAAATGTCACTGATGCTCTGAATTGGTTAGATATTTAAGGTGATTGGTCTTAAACATAGCGGTGATAAGAATAACTAAAAAAAACAGCCAACAAATTGTTGGCTGAAGATCTATCGCCTAAAGGCATTCAATTGAGTGAAATTAGCTTGTTAGCATCAATTTAAATATTGCCATCTAGCCCGCGGCGTTTAAGTAATCCTTGCGTGGTTGGTTCTTGTCCACGGAAATTTTTGTAGGCTTCCATTGGTGCAATACTGTTGCCCACTTCACGAATGGTTTTGCGGTACTTCATGCCGATTTCACGATTGAGCCCGCCTTGGGTTTGCACATAGGCAAAGGCATCCGCCGCTAAAATCTCACTCCACATATACGCGTAATAACTTGCCGAGTAACCACCGGGGAAGGCGTGGGCAAAGTAGGTCGATTTATAGCGTGGCGGCACGGCGCTGATGTTTAAGCCGTGCTTTTTCAGGGCATTGGCTTCAAAGGTGGCCACATCTTGCAGTGGTGCATCTGGGCTTAATGAATGCCACTCCATATCCACTAATGCGGCGGCCATGTATTCCAGTGTGTCGAATCCTTGGTTAAAGCTGCCAGATTTCAGCAGTTTTTGCAGCAGTTCGTCGGGAATGGGTTTGCCAGTTTCATAGTGTTTCGCGTAGTTGGCTAACACTTTGGGATGGGCCGCCCAATCTTCTTCGAAGGTCGATGGGAATTCGACAAAGTCCCGTGAAACCGAAGTGCCCGCCAGACTTGGGTAAGTCACTTTGGAGAACATGCCGTGGGTACCGTGGCCCATTTCATGGAACATGGTGGTGACTTCGTTATAGCTGACGAATGTGGGTTCACCCTCTGGCGCCTTCTTAATGTTCATCACATTAACCACGACAGGCTTAGTGCCTTCGAGGAAGGATTGACCGACGAACGAACTCATCCAAGCGCCGCCACGTTTACCTTCACGGGCAAAATAGTCGGCGTAGAAAATGGCCATGCTTGAACCATCGGCATCAAACATTTCGTAGGCTTTTACATCTGGATGGTAAACCGGTAAATCAGGACGCGGCTTTAGGGTCACGCCATAGAGTTCTTTGAGTGTGTAGAACACGCCGTCTTCGAGGACGCGGTTAAACTCAAAATATGGTCGAATGCTATTGGCATCGAGGGCGTATTTTTCTTGGCGGACTTTCTCGGCGTAGAATTCCCAGTCCCATGGCGCCAGTTCAAATTTGCCGCCAGTCTTGTCGATCATAGCTTGAATATCGGCCGCTTCTTTCTCTGTATTAGCGACTACGGCTGGCACCATAGAGCCAAACATGCTGTAAACCGCTTCTGGCGTTTTGGCCATTTGCGGCGCTAGGCGATAACTCGCCCAGTTTTCATAACCTAATAGGGTGGCGCGCTCAGCGCGCAGTTGCGCTAAACGAGATACCAGCGACGCCGTTTCGTTTTCACCACTTAAGCCACGGTTAGCCGAGGCTTCCCAAATGCGTTGGCGCAGTTCACGGTTTTCCAGTGACGCCAATACGGGCTGGCGAGTGGTGTTGGTGATGTTGATCAGATACTTGCCATCGTGACCTGCTGCTTTAGCATCGTTTGCGGCCGAAGTGATATCGCTGTCAGTTAATCCTGCAAGCTCATTCTTTGATTCCACGATAACGGCGATTTCTTTAGTTAGGCGCAGTAAACGCTGGGAAAACTCATTGGTCAGTGTCGATTGTTCTTCGTTAAGAGCACGGATCTTCACTTTCTGCTCATCGGTCAGCTTAGCGCCCGCCATGATAAAGCGTTGATGATAGACCTCAACCAAACGCACAGCTTCTGGGGTTAACCCTAGGTTAGCGCGATCGTTATAAATGGCTTCGATGCGGGCAAATAGCGCTGGATTTAAGTTGATATTGTCCGAGTGGGCCGCCATTTTGGGTGCCATTTCACCTTGGATTTTACGCAGTTCTGGATTGCTGTTAGAACCCGCTAAATTATAAAACACACTCGATGCGCGGCTGAGCAGGGCGCCACTTTTTTCCATCGCGACAATAGTATTATCGAAACTGGCCGCGGCGGGATTATTCGCAATCGCGAGGATTTCTTGATAGTGCTCGGCCATGCCTTGCTCTAGTGCAGGTGTAAAGTGCTCATTCTTGATGATACTAAAGTCGGGCGCTTGATATTGTAGGCGACTGACTTGAAAGAAGGGGTTTTGGGCTTGTATCGACATGGCGTTAGGGGCTTTGCTTTCTGTGTTGCTACAACCTGCCATAAATCCGGCGGTGAGTGTGGCGCCGATGGCGATGGCAATAAAACGTTTACGCATAATTGAGTGACTTCCTTTGAATTGTTGTTTTTTTAGGACTGTAACGTTAGTAACTTAAATGGGACTGAAAATGGCTTGTTATCGGGCTGTGGCTAAATAAAAAGGAGTCCCGTTTTGATGAGACTCCTTTGACTATTTCCTTGCAGGGAAAATCGGTACCGCTTTTTACTGACTATTTAATCACGCGATGATGAGATGATTAATTAGCGAGTAAACTTGTGGTATTTATCAATACCAGAGCTTCTACCTGAGTTATGACATACTGCACAGGATTCAGTCGTTGGTTGTTTAAACCAATCTGCCACGCTAGGAACGCTGATCTCACCACCGTTGCTCACCATATGCGCTTTCGCAGAATCAATCGTATGGCAGGCATAGCAGTTTGCAGATACAGGGCTGGTCATCTTGCTGCCGGGTTCCAAAATGTATTGATTTGGAATTTTATCTAAATCAATCGCTTTATCATGGCAGGCTACGCAACTGGTGACAGGATTGATCGCCCCTGCACCGTTAGCCGCATTCGCTTGAGTTCCATCCGCTTTCATCTCACCGACTTTAGCGCCATTACCCCAGTGCCAGCTGTGAACCATAGGGCCAAAACCTGCGCCTAAGGCGGCTGATGTCCGCGCCATGCCGTTGTCATGGCAAGCAATACAGCCATTACCGCCGTCATCGAAGGCCCCATTTTTGTGGAACGCGGTGGCATCGTTATGACAAGTGGTACAGCTGTTAGCGCTCACTATCTCACGACGTTCGAAGCCAGAGACTTTTTGAGTCGTGACTGGGTTAACGACGTCTGAGTAGGCGGTAAAGGATACGCCCATAGAGCCGTCATAACCTGTCGCTCTTAGGCTGCCATTACTTTGATAACGTTGATTGCCATCATATTCCATCCAACCTGCGGTACTGAATGTCACGCGGGCAGAGTAAACATAGTTAGCATTCACTGCGCTGATATCCGTCAGTAAGTGACAGATATTTTTAGTGCCATCGGTGTTGTAACCATAGTAATAGTTAGTACGGTTACCTGGGCGGCCCACTAAACTGCCATTGTCATAGGCGTGCAGATAGGCACTGGCATAGACCAGCGGTTTCTTGGCATCAAACACCAGCGGATCTGAGTAGTTGAAGTTATCTTTGATACTAAAGATATTGCCATCGACATCCTTTACAGTAAGTGTTGTACACCAGCCTGGGGCGGCGACTGCGGCGGCAGCACCTGTTGGCGCATAGTGATCTGTTTTCGTTGATATATCATCGACTTTAACTGGGGCCGCTAATGTGACCTTGTACTTAGCGTGTATAGCTTGGCGTTCAGTAATGCCAGACTTGCCTTCATGCATAGTACGGACATCGGCACCATTACTTGGGATAATAACGCCTGGTACACCACCACTATCATGGCAATCGATACAACCGGGTCCTGCTAGGTTAATGTTAGTTGGGGCTTCAACGTGACAGGATGAACAGTTTTGTACTGAAAAGTCTTTAGTAAAATCTTGGTGATTGATATGACCAATTTTAGATAAGGTGTTTGTCGTATAGCCACCCGTAGAGAAACCTTCCGCATTGACCACTGCGCGACTCACTGAGCCGTGACACACTAAGCAGCCTTCTACGAAGGTGACTTCACCGTCCATACCGGTTGCAACATAGCTTGCATGGCGACGAGGACTTGTGGCGTAATCGACGTGACAGGAATAGCAACTATCGGTTGTGGTGGAATGAGTGCCTTCGGGTTTATTGACCACTAAGGGGGCCGAACGTGCGATACCTGTTGCGCTATTGCCGCCAACGCGTAACCACACAATGCCTTCAGTACTAGGATTGACGCCTAACATTGGGGCCACAAAAGTGTAGTGACCGTCGCCTAAAGAGGTCAGTGTCGCACCTTCAGTCGCTTGAGTTGCCGCGCCACCAATATGCACATTATCTGCAATGCCATTGAGATCATTTTCGGTACGGTTATTAATGAAACCCTTATCGGTTAACGCCGCGACTTTAGCCTCTGCGTTTTGCAGGCCGTTGATTAAATTATTATTCTCATCGGTAATTTCAAATTCGTAACTGATACTGCCTTCGCCAAAGCTGTAGCTGATCACTTTGACTTTCGTCAGCGTTGAGCTGGTGACTGGCGGTGGTGTTCCAGGTTCTCCAGGGGTGCCTGGCGTGCCAGGTGTTCCCGGAATACCTGGCGTGCCTGGTGCGCCATCGACACCATCTTTGCCATCATCGCCACAACCAACAAGAGCACCAGTTAGTGCTAGAGCCACTAAGTATGCCAGTTTTCTAGAGGTGAAAATTCTCATCATTATCTCCATTTGATCCAATATGCGCATAAAGGACGGAGTGGAGCACTAAAGTTTGCAGGGTAGATTAGTGCTTTGACCGTTAGCTTTAATTTGCAAGCTATCGAATACTTTCTTTTTTTAAATTGAGCACGTTTTGTCTCGAATGAAATATTACTGTTAACAAGATGTTTGTTTTTTTGAGCGCAAGCCCATTAACACTTAATACTTTGGAGGTAGATCTCACTTTTGAAATTTAGCTTTATTTACTATTTCCTTATAAAACAGTATTTAAGGTTAAATTAAGCTTGTGTTAACAAAATTTAATCATTTGGTGGCTGGTGATGGCTTTTATCGTGCTAAGGATTAAATAAAGTGAGCTGGAGTTGGTTAAGTCGACGATGGGAGAGTAAAACGCTGGATAAGTCAGCGCAGTTGCAGTAATTCATGATAAAAGCTTAGTCGCTGCTAGTGTTCTGATGTGAAGCGCAATGTTAGACTAGCGGCCAATTTGGCTCCGATGGTAGACGCGTAAGCGCTAACGTTTTTTAAAGGGTATAAGTCTTGGCTCAATTGTATTTTTATTATTCGGCGATGAACGCTGGTAAATCCACTTCCTTATTACAGTCATCCTATAACTATCGCGAACGCGGTATGAATACCTTAGTGATGACAGCCTCCATAGATGACAGATATGGCAAAGGTAAAGTGGCCTCGCGCATCGGCATTGAAACGGATGCACAGGTTTTTAGCAGCCAAGATGATCTGACTCAGATGATTAGCGATGTGCATCAAGCCACACCATTAAGCTGTGTGCTGGTGGATGAGTGCCAGTTTTTGAGTAAAGAACAGGTTAAGCAGCTGACGCATGTGGTCGATAATATTGATATTCCTGTACTCTGTTATGGTTTAAGAACGGATTTCCAGGGCGAACTCTTTAGCGGCAGTCATTATTTATTAGCTTGGGCCGATAAGTTGGTTGAGCTGAAAACCATTTGCCATTGTGGCCGTAAAGCTAACATGGTGGTTCGCCTCGACGGCGAGGGCAAAGTGATGCGCGAGGGTGAGCAAGTGGCGATTGGTGGAAATGAAAGCTATGAGTCCGTTTGCCGTAAACATTTTCGTGAGTTCATCTGGGATTAGTCTTTGCTAGCTGGGCGTTGCTGGCGGTGAGTTTTTTGTGTGGCTTAATGGATTAATGTCTTGTTTTACTGAGTGGCAACGGATTTGCTGAGTTGCATGAAAGATATTTATTTTAGTGTTTTTTTGGAGCTGTTTTGCCTAATTCCCCGTCAGAGATGAAGTTCGAAAATTATCGTCCTCGTCCACCACAACCTGAACCTAAGGTAAAGGTTAAGACTCCGCGTAAAGCCAGATCAAAGGGCAGAGTCTGGTTCTTATTTTTTATTTTGATTTGCTGTATCGCATTATTGATTGGCCTTGAAGTGAAAACCTCGTTTTATCAAGCTAAATACATCAATCAATATGCTAAGACGCTCACCTATGAATTAGAAAACTCACCGAGCACAGCGGTGATTTATCCAAGTTATGGCCCCTTTGATGAGCGCCATGGTTATAGTAAGTTACCCCAGTATATCGACCGATTAATGCAACGGAATTTTCAGGTGACGCAGCAAGTGGCGTTTTCGCCTGCCTTGCAGGAATACGCGCAGCTGGGATTTTTCCCGCCTTATCACGAAAAGGCGCAATCTGGCTTAACGCTGCTCGATTGTCGCAATACCGATTTATACGAGTTCGCCTATCCCAAACGGGTTTATCAGGACGACGATAAGATCCCCAATGAAATCGTTAATACCTTATTATTTATTGAAAACCGCGAGTTATGGACCACGGAAGATAAACTCAATCCCGTGATCGACTGGCCACGCTTTGTGGTGGCGGGGATGAGCCAAATTGCAGAGATGGTCGGCATGAATGTGTCCACCGCCGGTGGCAGTACGCTGGCGACTCAGATTGAAAAATTCCGCCATTCTTCCCAAGGCTTAACCTTAAGCATCAAGGATAAGTTACTGCAAATTGGCTCTGCCAGTGTGCGCGTGTACCAGCAAGGTGAGAATACCGAACCCGCTCGTAAGCGCATCGTCCAAGATTATTTAAACACAGTGCCATTATCCTCGGCGCCCAATCATGGTGAAGTGCATGGTATAGGTGACGGGCTGTGGGCCTGGTTTGGCACCGATTTCGATACTGCAAACAAGCTGTTAGCATCGCCACAAATCAAGGGTAATGCCGCCAAGCGCGGACAAGTATTCCGCCAAGTGGTCGCCTTGATGATTGCCCAGCGTCGCCCTTCATACTATTTATTGCAAGGTCATGAAGATCTTGAAAACTTAGTCGATAGTCATATCCGCTTACTCGGCCAATATTATTTGATTGACCGTGGTCTGCGCGATGCAGCACTCGCGCAGAAATTGCAGTTTAGGGTCACTAAGCCGCAACGAAATACGCAATCGGGCGCAGATAAGGGCGTGAATACAGTGCGTATTCGTACCGCGGGCATGTTAAATGTGGGGCTGTACGATTTAGACAGGCTCGACTTAACGGTCAACAGTAGCTTGCACAGTGATTTACAGCAGCAAGTGAGTCACTACTTGCGCAGCCTGGCGCAAGCGTCGACCGCAGAGCAAGTGGGTTTGCTTGGCGAACGGTTACTCGACCCAAGCCAACTGCAAAACGTACTGTATAGCTTTACGCTTTATGAGCGCACTGATACCGCAAACCGAGTTAGAGTGCAGACGGATAGTACCGATCAGCCTTTTGATATTAACGAAGGCAGTAAGTTGGAACTGGGTTCTACCGCTAAATTGCGGGTGATGGCGACCTATTTAGAAATCATCGCCGAGATCCACGAAAAATATTCGAAAAAACATGGTATTGAACTTGAATCTATCATTATCGAGCCTAGGGATCACTTAACCCGTTGGGCGATTGATTACTTGATTGTAAATCCTGACAGACGTTTAGATCGCATGTTAGATGCGGCGTTACAGCGGGAATATTCTGCCTCAACCAGTGAGCAGTTTTTTACCGGTGGTGGTTTGCATGTGTTTAATAACTTTAAAAAATCGGAAGATGTTAAGACACCGACACTTTATCAAGCTTTGCAGGATTCGATTAATTTGCCGTTTGTGCGCCTCATGCGCGACATAGTCAATTACAGTAGCAGTATGCAAAACGAGGGCAATATGGCCCAATTGCTGCGTAATGATAAAGATCCGCGCCGCGACGAATACTTGCGAGTATTTGCCGATAGAGAGGGTAATACCTTCGTCACTAAGTTTTATCGCAAGTATAAAAAAGTGGCTGCGAATGAGCGTTTTGGGATGTTCTTCGACGGTTTATCCCAGTCGGAGCAACAATTAACGTCGGCGTATCGCTACCTCTTGCCCGATGAACCTCTGTCGGCATTTAAGGCTTTTCTGCAGCAAAGATTGCCGCTGGTGAGCTATACCGATGGTCGTATTAAGAGCTTATATAACAAGTACGGTCCTGATAAATATAACTTGCCAGATCAAGGCTATATCGCACGGGTGCATCCGTTGGAATTGTGGGTGCTGGATTATCTTAATCACAATCCCGATGCCAATTTGAACGATGTGAAACAGGCGAGTGAAGCACAACGCCAAGAGGTTTATCGTTGGTTATTTAGGACGCGACATAAAAACGCCCGTGACGTTCGAGTGCAAGTGATGCTTGAAGTGGAAGCCTTCCTCGACATACATCAGCGTTGGGCCCGTTTAGGTTACCCCTTTGATGCTATGGTGCCATCCTTAGGTTCGGCGCTCGGCAGCTCGGGAGATAGACCTGCGGCCTTGGCCGAACTCATGGGCATTATTCAGAATGATGGTTATCGTTTGCCTACCGTGCGTATCAATCAGCTGCATTTCGCCGCCGATACGCCCTATGAAGTGACGCTGGAGAATCAGAACACCCAAGGTGAGCGAGTGATGCGCCATGAAGTGGCACAAGCCTTAAAAGCGGCGCTGGCGAACGTAGTGCAAAACGGTACTGCCCGTCGTTTGAAGGGCATTTTTACCGATGAAAAAGGCGAGATGTTAGCCATAGGCGGGAAAACCGGCACCGGTGATAACCGTATCGTGACTCAGATGCAGCAAGGTAAAAAAGTGGCGACTACGGCGATGAACCGCACCGCGACCTTCGTGTTTTATCTTGGGGATAAATACTTCGGCACTTTAACGGCCTTCGTGCCCGGCAGTAAATCCGATGATTTTAGTTTTACTTCGGCGCTGCCATTACAAGTGATGAAAGGCATGATGCCTATTCTGTCTCCCTATGTGAAAACCGAGCAGGGTATGTGCGTGGTAAACGAATAAAGACAGGAGTTTAGAGCCGTGCTAGCAATTGCAATCTAGCAACTGCCCACTAACGACAAAGAGTGTTCCTGATGAACACTCTTTGTCGTTAGTGGGCTTAAATTCTCTATCGATTCGTGTAGGAGAGTTATAACGTCTCATACCAAACGATAAAGATTTATTATGAATAATTAAATTGTCCGCCTAAATAGGAGTGATTTTGGACGATTAATTGCATTCACTGACTCGAAAATACCCCAAAGCAAGACAATTGAGTTACGCAGCATTAATTGTCATTGTTTCCCCAGTGACACGCCATAAACTCGTCCCTGAGGGCTCTACTAAAACATCCATGTTTTAGAAGGTCACTGGTGCAACAATGCCAATTTTACTAACCCTCTTGCTGCTCGTTTAGCTAAAAAGCTATTGCCCCAAAGCAATTCAGCGCTTCATTTTTAGACTCCGCTTTAATTTTATTTATGCATGAGATTTTATAATCCATATTTGTTCAGTTAAGAGCGCTATTTCCTATACTTCAAGTGTCTATTCATTACAACCTGAGGAGGTTTGTATGGACGCTTGGAATAAAGGTCATCCAATGGGACAAAAACGACCTTTTAAATTGGAAGAGATTTGGCGCATTCGTACTCGTTTGGAGTTAGAACATAATATTGCTGAGTTAGCGTTACTTAATCTGGCGATTGATTCAAAATTGCGAGCCTGTGACTTATTACACTTGAAGGTCCAAGACATTACCTCATCTGGCATAATCAATCCGCGAGTGCGATTAACACAGCGTAAAACCCATCGTGACGTTCAGTTTGAAATTACTCCAAAAACTCAGCACAGCCTGACATCTTGGTTGCTCGAAAAGGGATTAACCGCTGAGGATTATCTATTTCCTAGCCCAAGGTGTATTCATCAGCCGATGAGTTATAGCTATTACCGCTCGAGGGTAAAAAACTGGGCGAGTCAATTAGGGCAGAATAGTGAATTGTATGGCACGCACTCGTTGCGTAGAACCAAGGTGACATTGATTTATCGTCGAACCAAGGATATTCGGGCGATTCAAATCTTGCTTGGACATGTCAAGTTAGATAACACCGTACGCTATTTAGGTGTCGAGATTGAAGATGCACTGCGGATTTCAGAAGCTATTGAAGTATAAATTTATCAAGTGTGATTATGATTAAACCATCATAGCTGCACTGTTTTGAAAGGAAAATGAAATTAAACAAAGTGCTTTCACTTTGTTGCTAAGGTGTGTTTATTTTTATCCAGAAATGAGTTAGTGAATCAGACTTACCTCGTCTGATTCACACGCTAACATCTTTAATGTTATGTATTTTTGGGTTTATAAAGCCGTAGCCGAATTCAGTCGAACACTATGAATGTTAAATTTCAGTTTTTATAATTTCAAAAATCAAAATTTACAATTTGTACTCAATAATGCTGTTTACCGTAACAGGCTAACCCCGCTGACTTGATTACGGCCATGTTCTTTCGCAAGGTACAATTGCTTATCTGCTGATTCAATAAGTGTTTGCCATTTTAGATGCCGATGGGGCTGCATGCTCGCAACGCCAGCACTAATCGTGACCTCTTGGAAACTGGAGCCTAAATGCTCGATGTGCAAGGCTTGCACTGCGTTAACGATGAGTTGTGCGATGTGCATCGCGCCTAAATGCTGAGTGTCTGGTAATAGGCAAATAAACTCCTCACCACCATAGCGCGCCACTAAATCGTTCGGGCGGTGTATCGCTGTGCGTAGTGCTTTTGCAACGAGACGTAGACATTGATCTCCTTCCTGATGACCATAGCGATCATTGAAAAGTTTAAATGAATCGACATCTAACATCACCACTGACAATGGTGCACTATTTCTGCAGCAGTACTTCCATATTTCGGGAAGTCGTTGCTCAAACAGGTGCCGATTTGCAACCCCTGTTAGCCCGTCCAGTAAAGCAATCGATTGGAGTAAATCGGCTTGTTGTTTGAGGATAAACTGATTATTCACCCTCGCGTTCGTGATAATCGGATTGATGGGTTTATGAATAAAATCAGCGGCGCCAAGCTGAAAGCCTTTAACCTCTTCTTGTTCATCAAAATGCGCGGTAACAAAGATAATGCAGATATTGGCTGTCGCGGGATCGGCTTTGAGCCGTTGACACACTTCATAGCCCGTCATACCGGGCATTTCTATATCCAAAAGTACTAAATCAGGCAGTTCATTCTGACAGACGTTGATGGCTTGCTCTCCGTTTGTGGCCATAAACATTTCATAATCTTCATGAAAAAGCTGATGCAATATTTTTATATTGAGGGGTTGGTCGTCAACGACAAGAATTTTTCCCTTCATGCGATTGGCTTGCGGGATGATTTCCGTAAGATGCATGATTTATTCTCCAACATGATGATGCGTAAAGTGTCTGATGCCTTATCGAATTCGAGTGCTTGCACTTGTCCCTGTAGTGTTATCCACTGTGGATGGTGTGGTAATTTTTTGATTAATCGGTCAACGAAAGTCATGGCTTCTAAATTGTTCGCTTTTAAGAGGAGCATGAGGGCGTTCAGTTCAGTCCAAGCACTCGGCATTAACGCTTGAGAATCGATGGCCTGTGTCATTTTATCTTGAGCTAACACAGTCGATTCAGGTTGAGGGATGTAGGTAGATAGTTGCTGAGTACTTTCATTGATTAATAATTCTAATTGTTCGGTCCACACTTTTATCTCAATAAACTCAAGGTCATTTTGTTTGAGTTGTTTCTCTAAAAAAGCAGCATAAGCGGCTAAACGCAGTGCACCAAAATTACTGGCAAGACCTTTGATGCCATGTCCCACGGCCGCCGCAGTGGCATACTCAAATACTTTAGTAGACTGCTTGAATAGATTTAGTTGTTTCAACATTTCAGGTGCAAAACCTTTCGCCATTTTCTGGAAAAAAGCCTGATTACCGCCAAAACGACGCAGTATTAGCTTGATGTCATCCAGTAATGGCATATCGTCGAGTGGGACTTGTAACTCCGCTGGTTGATGCTGTTGTGCTAATGAAGGGGCTTCTTCCTGTCCTACTAAACGTAAAATGCTGGGGAGTAATATTTGCATGTCGATTGGCTTACCCACATGATCATTCATACCTGCATCGAAGCAATCCTGTTTATCGCTTTGGGATGCATTGGCAGTCATCGCTAAAATGGGTAGCTCCGCAAATCGGCTATCAGCGCGGATAAGCCGTGTTGCGGCTAGGCCGTCCATATCGGGCATTTGTATGTCCATGATCACGATATCGAATACGTTTCCACTTTCTAACACTTGAAACACTCCTTCAACGCCACCGTTGGCAAGTTGCACGTTTGCTCCTTCATAACTCAGCAGCTCATCAATCACTTGTCGGTTGAGTTGGTTATCTTCAACCACTAAAATGGCGAGTGTAGATAACCGTCGTTGCGAGTGTGGCGTAGGATTCACTGTCATCGTTTTGCCTTCGATAGCATTGATTATCGCCTCGGCTAAAATCTGTGATGTGACCGGTTTAGTTAAAAAATTCACGAAGGGGACATTTTTTATATGCTGACTTTCGCTAATCACCTCATGGCCGTAGGCGGTGAGCATAACGATGAGCGGAATAGGGCTATCTGAGTGAGAGTTACATATCAAATCAGCCGTTTGTAGCCCATCAAGATCTGGCATACGCCAATCCATTAGTACGACATCGAATGGTCTTGCGTTTATATTGGCTTGTTTTACTTTTTCAAGCGCTTGATATCCCCCCGAGGCGGTTTCTGCACTGCAGCCAAAGTCAGTCAAAATCTTATGCAAAATTTCGACAGTAAGTTCGTTATCATCGACAATTAAAATATGATACCCACTGAGGTCAATGGCCTGAGTGGCTTCAACTTCCATGACGCAGAACGTTACATCAAACCAGAAGCGGCTACCCACACCTACACGGCTGGTGACGTTTAACTGGCCTCCCATGAGTTCGACTAACTTTTTGCTTATCGCTAATCCTAGCCCTGTACCGCCAAATCGCCTTGATGTTGACGATTCGGCTTGTTCAAAGCCCGTAAAAATGCGCTCTATTTGCTCTTCGCTAATACCAATACCGGTATCTGAAATTGAAATCTGCACCGTAACGGTATTGGCCTCATGACGTAAGCATTCCATGGTGACGGTGACTTGACCGTGGCGTGTAAATTTAAGGGCATTACCCGCTAAATTAACCAAAATCTGTTGTAGCCTCAGTTGGTCGGCTAAGAGCCAGGCGGGTAAAGCCGGATCAAGGTCAAACATGACCTCGACATTTTTGTTGCCATGGTTGCCCGACAGCACTATTGCAAGATCTCGCATAAGCAGTTCGATTGAACAAGGGTGTAGGTCGAGTGTTAATTTACCTGCATCGATTTTTGAAAAATCGAGAATATCATTCAGTAATCCTAGCAATGACTTCGCCGCGGTTTGGGTTTTGGTCACATAATCCTGTTGTTGCACAGACATTGAGGTATGTTGCATTAATTGCAGCATCCCTAAGACAGCATTCATTGGGGTGCGGATTTCATGGCTCATATTGGCTAAAAATGCAGACTTTGCCGCATTAGCTGCATCAGCCTCATGTTTAGCCTCTCTCAAGGTTTCTTCCAATTGCCGCTGTTCGGTAATATCTAAATTGATACCGATGACTTTTGTAACCTGCCCCGTGACATCGCGTTCGATTTGGGCGCCAGCTTGCACATAACGAATGGTGCCATCGGTTCTGACGACTCTAAAAATGGGGTCATATTGGTCTTTTTCTTTTACTGCCGCTTTTAGCTTCGCCTCGGCGAAGTCAATATCATCTGAATGGATCCGCATACGCCAATGTTCATAGGTTAATCCGATATCCTGTAAACTTAGGGGTTGATCGTAAATAGCAAACATCCGCTCATTCCATTCGAGGGAGTTATCGCGTAAATCCCAGCTCCAAATCCCAAGCTTGGCGACTTCCGCAGCCTTACTTAAGTGATTACTCGCAGTGATAAGTGCTTTTTGTTGTTGTAGTACTTGGGAAATATCAATCGCAATGCCTAAATAACCAATAATCTCGCCGACATTATCCAGCATGGCCGTGACAGAGAGAGAGACTTGGCATTGACTGGTGTCTTTTCGCACATATGTCCAAGTGCGCGTTTCAGAACCGAGGGTTCTCGCTTTATAGACGAACACATCAAAGCCTTGAATATCTTCACCATACTCACTGGACAATTCAGCTGATCTTGCCGCGACTTCCTCGGGCAAATGTAGCGGTGCCGGTGTTGATAGCCCGATCATATCCACGGCGGCGTAACCGAGTAATTGCTCAGCCCCACGATTGAAAATCGTGATCACGCCCTTTTTGTCCGTTGCAATGATGGACATTTCGGAGGCGGCATCGAGTACGTTCGTTAATAACGAACCTAACTTATTTTTTTCAATTTGCGCCAATTTACGCTCTGTGATGTCGGTTCTTAATGCGACAAAACGTTCTATATTGCCGTTTTCATTAAAGACAGGACCAATCACAGTATCAAACCATTTCAGCATTTGGTGTCGGTCACGATTACAAATCTCACCATGCCAAGATAGGCCCGATTTTATTTGGGTCCACATGGTGCGCCAGAATGCAGCATCATGCTCACCAGAGTTCAAAATGGCATGGGTTTCACCTAACAATTGTTTGCGTGAATAACCACTTACGTGACAAAAATTATCATTCACCTCTAAAATGACGCCATTCGGGTCGGTGGCAGAGTAGAGCAGCTGTTGATTGATGGTGCCGAGCAACGTCTGGTTTTCGAGTAATGCTTGCTGGAGCGCATTGGTACGCTTGGTGACTTCTTGTTCTAAACGTGCATTCAAGCTTAATATATATCGTTCTGCTTCTTGCTGCGCCGTAATATCGCGGATCGTTTGGCTAAGTCCCACAATGGCACTATCCTCATCATATATAGGCAGCGACGTTGTCGAAGTCGATACATGGCTGCCATTCTGTCGTTGATGGGTTGATATTTGATTTAATACCGTTTTTCCTGAAAACACCTCAGCAAACAACACCTGCTCTTCTAAAACAATGCTTGGTGGGATAATCAAATCGCAACTTGAATGACCAATAACGTCTGTCTGTGTATAGCCAAATATCTCCTCAGCACCTTGGTTCCAACTAGTAATATTGCCCGTTAAGTCATAGCTGATAATGGCATCGAGGGAGTGCTCCAGCATGCTAGCGCGCCTTGCCTGTTCAAGTTGCACTTGCTGCTTACGCTGTAGACTGATAGACCATATAGCGATAAAGGCCGCAAGCAATAAGCTTAATAAACTGCCGCTCAGTAATACTAAGCTTGGTTGATTAAGGTGTAATGACTGAATAAAGGCCGGGTAGGCAATGACTTCGACCTGCCATTTGCGGCCAAAAATTTCTTTCGTCAGTGTGTGGCTATATGCCGATAATGGAGACGCATCATCAGGGTGTGTTTCAAAAAAACTGATGGGACGCTCAGTTTGGGTGATATCGCTAAGCAGTAGCTTCGTCATCTTTTGATTTAATGCTAACCCTGTGAGCACTTCATTTGTCACTAAGGGCGCATAACTCCAACCATACCCTGCTGCAAGTCGTTCTTGTGGTGTTTTAGGCACAGAAATTGTTCGATAAATAGGTTGTAGTATCAAAAATGATTGTAGGGGTTTCCCCGTAGCCTGCACTAAAGTAATTGGCGCAGACAAACGTACTTCACCGGATAACATAGCTGCATCTGCCGCTGCTTTACGATGTGCCTCTGATGCAACATCTAACCCAATGGCAGCACGGTTTCTGTCTATCGGCTCAATGTATTCAATCACATACTTTTCGCCGCTATGGGGGGTCAGTTGCCGAATATTGAAGTCCGGCCAATCGTCATTTTTGGCTCTTGTTAAAAATGCGGCTTCATCTGAATTGGGCACTCGGCGAATAAAGCCAAATCCACGGGCTCCGGGGAACTCTTGATCCACATCCCTCGATAAACTATAGCGATGGAAGCTAGCACGACTAATACCATACTCGCCTGCGGTTAGAATCGAACCTCGGGCACCGCGTAAACCATATTGATATAAGGTTATACGATTAAGCACGTTCTCACTGATTTGCTCCGTGTTTTCGCGCAATGCTTGGCCAATCGTTTGGGCGTTCATGCGTCCTGTCAACCATGTGAATAGTGCGCTTAGCAGTAATCCAATCAACAGGACTAATAAGCTCCATTTCGAAGCATTTTTATAATTCATAGAAAGGAGCATAAATGCCTAATAATTTATAATCAGAGAGTTATGATTTTGGACTAAGAAGATTTTTTTTTCCACTTGTAGTAACACACTAATTTGGGGCACCTAAATAGAGGTGATATTTAGATGACTTTAGATGAACAGATGAGATCGACAACCCCAAAAACATTTAGTGCTGAATTTAAACTTAAAGCAGCCTAATTAGTCTCGATAAAACCATACTACCGGCGCCGCGAAGGCGATAAACGTGGGTAAATCAACTATGGATAAATGGGTTAGGTAATTAAAACTAAAGCATCAAGGTAGCCCTCTAAAAGCCTCGCCCATTATCCCTGAATAAATTGAAATTCGTGAGATGACGAAGCAAATTAACCGTCTAGAGGAACATAATCTCATCTTAAAAAAGGCTACACCTCTTGATGTCAGACTCTATGAACAATTTACGCTAATCATCTAACTCAAGCTGAGCCATTTTATTTCCGCTATTTGTTATGCATTCAATATACATAGAAGTGGCTATAAATATTGCCTAAACAGAAAAGGTTATATTGATGCTTATTTTACTATTTTATGCTGTGAAGGCTGCAAATGGTATTAGTCATCGCTCTGATAGCTCAATTAGTAACGAATAAAGGGATTAATCAGTTGCCAGCAGCCAAAACAGGATTATATGAAAGTAACACAAGAGCATTTAGCGATCCCCAACACGGTCAACCGAGAGTTTGCTGTTCATAGCCCGGACAATCATGATGTGGCGATGTGACGTATACTGGGGGGAATCGTTGGGAATATCTAACCGTTGTTCTGGACTTATTTCCCCGTAAACCTATTAGTTGGGTGTTGTCATTATCGCCTGATAGCGAATTGACATGTAAAGCATTGAATAAGGCGTTTGAGTTAAGAGGGGAACCAGAAAATGTGATGTTTCACAGTGACTAAGGCTTGAATTACACAAACGTAAATTTCAGACAAATTATTATGGCGTCTTCTGATTAAGCAAAGTATTAGTCGTCGCAGGAATCGTTGGGATAATTCACCCATGGAGCATTTCTTTAAAAGTTTGAAATCTGAGTGGGTACCTGTAAAGGGTTGTTGGAATTTTACAGAAGCAGATTAAGCGACAACAAACTACATAACAGAATATTACAGTGAATCAAAGCCCCATAAAAATAATGGAGGGTTAACGCCAAATGAGTCATAACGATTATATTGGGATTACTCAATTTTACTTTACAACTACAATGGTAAATATAAAAATTCTACACTACTAAATTTCATCTAGAATTACCTAAAAAAACTTACAACTCAATGTAATGCTCTGCCACTAATTGTAAAACATATAATAGTATAGAACATAAAATCATGTCTAATTGCTACCAGAAAGACAGCCTATATACTACTTATTTATTGTTGAGTCTCTAGCTCCTCCCAACTCATTCGTTTCCTGTAAATTGTTGATGGGCTAATATCCAATAATGCGGCAGCTTTGGGAATGTTTCCATCACACATAGCAATTGCACCTTCAATAGTTTGTTTTTCAACTAGCCATAGAGGTTTAATGGAATGACTGCTGGATTCATTTAGTAATAAAGTTGATTCACGTCGAGTGTCATTCTGTTCATATATCAAACTATCATTATCGCATTTATATTGTTTTTCTGCTGAACTAGATTGAATCTGTATCAATGGATGAGGAAACATTAAATGCTCTACTGTAGTCCCTTCGTTGAGTACGACAATTTGACGAATGACATTTTGCAGTTGGCGCACATTACCTGGCCAAGTATAGGCTAAAAGTGTATTCGTGGCAGCAGGACTAAATTCAGTAAAATTTTTACCTTCTTCCTTACTGTAGGTTTTTAATATTTTTTTAGCCAGCAGTAAAACATCATTTCCCCTTGCTCGTAATGGTGGCAATTCTATTGGAATCACATGTAAACGATAGAATAAATCCTCACGAAAATGTCCAAGTTTTACCTCCTCCCACGGCTTGCGGTTAGTCGCACTAATCAAGCGAATATCCACATGCTCCTCCTTAGTGCCGCCTACTCGTTGAAAGGTACCCGTTTGAATAAAACGTAATAGTTTGCTTTGTAAGTCTAAATCCATTTCACAAATTTCATCGAGGAATAAAGTACCGTTATCGGCCCTTGTTGCAGCGCCATCACGGTTACTGTGTGCCCCCGTAAATGCACCTTTGCAATGACCAAAGATCTCACTTTCAATTAATTCCTTGGGAATAGAAGCACAATTAAGAGCGATAAACGGCTTATCTGCACGATTTCCCGTTTGATGTATTGCTTGCGCACAAACTTCTTTACCTGTACCACTTTCGCCCGTAATAAATACAGAAGCTTTACTTTTTGCGACACAATCTATTGTTTTATAAACACTTTGCATTACTAATGAATCACCAATAAAACCTTGATAGCGCCCTTTAGGTAGACTCTTTTCGTATTGTGTTACTAGCTCAAGCAGATGTTTCTGCTTGAGCGCATTTCGCACTGTAATTGACAAACGCTTGCTATCAAAAGGTTTGACCAGAAAATCAAATGCACCTGATCGCATAGCATCAATGGCAATATCAATGCTGCCATGAGCGGTGATCATGATAGTGCTAATATTTGGATATTTCCCGTACACTTGTTTTAAAATATCAAGCCCTGATATGTCAGGCAGTTTAATATCAAGGATCAGTAGATCTGGTTGCCACTTTACCAACTCTCGTAAGGCATCTTCACCGTAATGCACATGAGTCACATTGATACCTTCAGCGCGTAAATACTCAGTGTATAAAGCCCCTAATGACATGCTGTCTTCAACTAATAGCGCTGAATATTCCATATATATCCCTATTGAATAAAACGTTCCATGAAGGCGTCATGTGTCTCTTTACCTATAATTGCCACTTGTTTAATTAATGTATAAATTATTTCAGTCTGTTTGTTACGCGCACTAGATTCAAGTTGTTGTGCTAATAAAAATAAGGCAGCAGCACCAAAACTACCAGAACTACTTTTTAAAGTATGGGCTTGGTCTTCAATCAACTCAAATTGTGTAGGGTCCAATACTGTAAGAGTTGCTACCCTTTCTAATAATTCTTCACAGAAAACCGCCATCATATTCGACAGACTGTCTTTTCCAAGTGCAGTTGATAATTCTGACAATATTATTTCGTCCAATAAATTTTGAGAAAAACTCTTAACCTGCGAAGAAATGATAGGCAGTGTTATGCTGGCATTAGGTAGCCACTTTTGGATAATGCTTAATAGCATTTTTTGATTAACAGGCTTAGAAATAAAATCTTTCATACCAACGAGATAACATTGCTCAACTTCCTCTTTCATCACATTCGCGGTCATAGCAAGAATTATTTGATTAGGATTAGTAGACAGAATAATATGGCTAGCCTCGAGCCCATCCATTTCAGGCATACGAATATCCATCAGAACCAAATCAAAGGCTCTTTCATTCATTAATTTAACAGCTTCAACACCGTTACAGGCATAAGTGACATCAAAGCCAGCTTTTGTCAGCATTGTTCCCGCAATTATTTGATTCGCAGGACTATCTTCAGCTAGCAGAATATGACCTTGAAATAAACTTTCTGCCAAATACACTTCTTCAAATTCATTACTAGGTGCATCTTGACTGAGCAACGCAAACTGCATTGAGCGACTTAAAGGCTTATTAACAACTTGGTCTAATCCTATATTCGATAAAGATTGTGAAATTTCAGAGCTCATCGCCGAGACTAAAGCAACTAAGGTCCCCTCATCACTAAGGTTGGTTTGCTTAAGCCAATTAATTTCATTTTTATCCACTTCAAATAAAAAAGTTTCATCAAGAAGAACAAGATCAAACCTTCCAAGTAGAAGACTTTCTTCTTTTATCTCACCCCAGCTATTAACTACAACAGTTTCAATGCCATACTGTGAATATTGTTTAGAAACTATGCTTAACCATAATAAATCTGTGTGGGCTAACATCACCCGTGACTTGGTGGGAGGGCAATAGCTATGGCAATAGTTAGCTTCATGTGGTTGCAACGAAACATAGAAAGTAAAACAGCAACCTTTGTCAAGTTCACTCTCTAATTCAATTTCACCGCCCATCATAGTGATAAGTTCACGGCAGATAGCTAACCCTAAACCAGTACCTTTATAGTTTGTGTTATGGGTATCATGCACTTGACTAAACTCTTTAAACAATTTGCTCTGCGCTTCCTCAGAAATGCCAATACCAGAATCCGTGACTCGACAAAAAAGCTGCATCAACGACTGCTGGTTATCGGCTATCCACATTTCGACGGTGATTGTTCCTGATACTGAAAATTTAATCGCATTATCCACTAAATTATGGATGACTTGATTTAATCGCTGCCGATCACCCAGCAATGTCTGCGGAACATTACGATCTACAAAGCTAACGAGCTGCAGTCCCTTATCATAGGCTTTTGGCTCTAAAATTTGCAGAACTTGAGCAACAAGTTTATCTGGCTCAAATTCATTAGACTCCAACACCATTTGTCCAGCTTCAATCTTAGAGAAGTCTAAAATATCATTGATTGTATTGAGTAAAGCACTACCAGCCTCTCTAGTAATGTTGGCATGGATCCGCTGTTCTTTATTTAGTTTAGAATGGAGCAGTAATTCAACACCGCCTAAAATAGCATTGAGTGGAGAACGAATTTCATGACTCATTGTTGCCAGAAACCGTGATTTAACTTTATTGCCCAGCTCTGCTTGCTCTTTAGCTAACTGGAGCTTTAATTCGCTGGCTTTACGTTCGGAAATATCTCGTAAAAAAGCGGTAAAAAGGATTTCATTACCTAACTTGATTGGCACAACCTCCAGCTCTATTGGGATTTCATTACCAGCTTTACAAGTGGCCAATAACTCGATACGTTTATTGATTATGTTGCCAGAACCAGTCTGACGATAACGCTCCATTCCTCCTCTATGGCTTGAATGTTGGCTTTTGGGAATAATTAGTTCTTCAAGGTACCGTCCAATTGCTTCATGTCGTGAATAACCAAATAATCGCGTTGCCGCAAGGTTAAACTCAACAACACGGCCATCTATATCAATGGTTATCAAGCTATCTAGGCTTGCAGCTAAAGTCGCAAGTAGCACTGATTCGGTTTTAGCTGCTGCAACTTCTTTACGTTTTACATCAGATAAGTCTTTGACTAAACCTATAAACATTACCTTATTATCGATTTTCATTAGCGAAACCGATAGTGCAATTGGAAATAATTGTCCATCTTTACGTTGTGCCATCAATTCTCGGCTTGTGCCAATAATCTGAGTGACACCCGTTTCTAAATATTGATGAATAAAACTATCATGTGAAGAACGCATTTCGAAAGGTAAGAAAATAGCAACATTCTGGCCAATCAATTCATTGTGAGCATAACCAAATAATCGACTAATTGCGGGATTAATGTCCGTAATAGTACCTTTATCATTAATGATGACGAAACCATCAACGGCAGAGTCTAGAATGGTGTTTAACCGAATATTAGCTGCTTCTAGCGCTTTAGTTCTAGCGTCCACTTTATCAATCATATTGTTAAATGCTTTGCCCATTTGAGCGATTTCATCTTTCCCTTTAACAGGAATTCGCACCCCAAGCTCACCAGCCAATATTCGTTTAGACGCATTGGTAAGAATGGTTAAGTTTCGGGTCAAGTAATGGCCAAGGAGTAATGAAAATAACGCCACCAATAAAATTTCAATCCCAGCAATTGAGAGGATTTTTGTGGTTACCAACTGAATAAAATCATCAAGACTGCGAGTCTCAAAACCCATATTAATTGTGCCAAAACGATAACCATTATCTTCTATCTTATATTCTAAGTCGAAAATACCATCTTGTACTTGAGCTAATTCGGTATCGGGTTGATGTGAAACTTGAACATACTTGTCTGCCCCACCATAGGCTAAAATATGACTAGGGTCAGACACCGTGACATACAGTACCTCACTTTTAGTTAACAACTCTTCCACTAAAGCTTGCAATGTTGCTATATCATTACTTATAACAGCATCCTTTGCTGCAATCGAAAACAAAGTCAACGTGGTCTGAGCCCGCTTCTCAATTTGAGACTGATTAGATAGTTTCAGGTAATTAATACTTGTGTATACCAACAAAAATAGCAGCAAAGCTTCAATCAGTGCTATTCCAACAATCGTCTTCAGCCTAAAGGACACTTTATTTCTCTCCGAGCGGTTTAGATAGCGACCCGAGAGATAGTGACCGAATATCATCCCAATCTTTATCCTCACCCGCAGTAAAAGCTGAAAAATCCACTGAACTAAGTAATACTTGGCCTGCTGGGGTTGTAGATAGTTTTAGAAATTGTTCAAGTAATGCTTGTCGATGTACTTCAGATACCCGCGGGTGAGTTGCAATAGCATGTGGAGTATATTCAGGCGTTTTCCAAAGTATGTTAAGTTGCTGCTTCTGTGTATCGGTCAAATTATTAAAGGTACGCTGTACTCCTCCGCCAGCGTCTACAAGCCCTTGTATAACCGATAAATATACAGAATCGTGTGACCCCACGTATTTTACGTCGACATTAATTTTCGCATTTTTTAGATACGCCCTTGGCAAAACACTTGCTGCAAATGATGCTGGCGCAGGAAATGCCAACGTTTTACCTTCAAGTTGTTCTAATGACTTAATAGGCGAGTCCTTCCGAACAACAACGATGCCTTTGAGCTTCTTATTTTTCTCTCGCGCTAGAGCTTGGTAGCCAGGGAATTCATGAAATACTATGTAGTGATAAGGATTTAGGTAAGCGACATCATAAACCCCTGCCTTTAATCTAGCCTCAAAGGTTGGAATGTCGGGGGCTGTTGAAAATTGCAACTCATAATTAGCGCCTTGAGACAAGGCGGCCAAAATTGGCGGCCATAGCTTTGCGAGTTGAGCAGTTGATTGCTGAGGAACAACGCCAAAAATGAGTACCTGTTTAATATTATTGCTTGCTGGTGATTCTGACGCCATTACTCTTGGTGTATTGGTTACGCCTATCATTATCAAAGCGATAACGGAGAAAGATGTTAAGCGAGTTAGCCAAGCATGTGGGAATAAAGCAAGAAAGCTATTCATTCTAAATATCCTTTTATCAATGAAGTGCATAAAATTGTATGGTTGATGTATTTCACCAACTCAATACTGCATTAGCAACTCACATGCCATTAGTTAAAAAACATTAAAAACAATGGCCTAAATATTATTATATCGCATTAATTATTTACTATGGATGACAGTTTTGCATTTTGCAACTGAGTCATTTCAACCTGAACTTTTGACTCGCCATAATTGAGAATCTAACGAATTACTCAGCCTATCATCTTAAATTTATAGTCATTTATTATACAGGCATAGATTTTGCTCATCTTGAGCATCCCTTATGAAAGGAGGCGTACTATGCCATTATCCTCAATAACTACGCAGCAGCCTGAAATCTTATCTGTGTTGGTAGTGGAAGATACTGAGAGCGAGCGATTATTTATTTGTAACTTACTGAGACAATTTGGTTGGCTGGTCGAGAGCTGTAACAGCGCATACGCAGCACTAGCATATTTAAAGCATAGTTCTGTTCATGTAGTGATTAGCGATTGGCGTATGCCAGGTATGACAGGGATAGAACTGTGTCAAATATTGAAGAATGTAAACCTCCCACCTTTTGTCATTTTGCTAACCGCTAATAATCAAACAGCAGATATCGTACTAGGAATTGAAGCTGGTGCAGATGACTTTATTTGTAAACCATTCAATCCCGCATTGCTAAAAGTAAGAATGCTAGCTGCTATGCGGATCATGCAGTTACAACAAAACTTAGCAAAAAAAAATCAACTGTTACATCAAGGGCTTGAAAAAGAAACCGCGTTACTGAACACAATACAAAAAGATTTAATATCCGCAGCAAAGGTTCAACGCGAGCTATTACCCCGAGTGCAAGAGCTCCCAAATAATTGGCAGTTACATCATCGATTTCAACCTGCTAATTACCTTGCTGGGGATACTTTTCAATGTTTTGACTTAGGTGAAAATCAACTAGGTTTTTATCTCATCGATGCAGCCGGACACGGTATTACAGCTGCACTGCAAAGCGTGAGTTTAGCGCAGCGTTTATCGATGGAAAGAACAAATTGGCACCAACAATCCCCAAATGAAATCGTAAATGCATTGAACCAAGAACTAAGCGATCCAGATAATACTGGGCGATTTGTCACTTTGCTTCTAGGCAAGATTAATACTTCAAACGGCGAAGTGCAGATTTGTAGTGCCGGACATCCTTCGCCTCTCCTGTTAACTAACTCCGATTGTGAATCTCTCGTTCTCGAAACTGAGTTGCCCATAGGAATACACAGTGCAATACAGTATAAAAATCAAAATTTTAAGATGAAACCAGGTACACGATTAATACTATTTTCCGATGGCGCCTACGAATGCAAACATGAAAAATTTGGCATATTTGGTCTAGACCGTTTACAACAATTATGTGAAAAAGCAAAAAATCTGAGCAGTGAGCAATTACTACACCATCTAAGTCATGCATTAAAACTGTGGCAATGCAACAACATACAAGACGATATATCAATGATGTTAATTACTTATCCATCACAACTTATGCCAAGACTACACTGGAGGTATTATGAATAGTTTACAGCTCAAACTTACCCAAGAACAATGGCGTATTCAGCAGTTTTGCCCTGAGTTAGAACAGTTTATGCTTTTGCAGAATGTACATGAACGCCAAAGATTTAAAGTAATTATTTGTGTACTTGAGGCTATTAATAACATACTCGACCATACTGAAGCGGGCTTAGAGCAAATAGTGCTAATTATGCATTGCAATGATGATCGCATTATTGTTGACCTGCTTGACCACTCGACCGTTTTGCCTAAGATTGAGCCTCATCATTGCCCAGAACAAATGAATGAACATGGCCGTGGTCTATGGATTATGTATAACTGGATGGATGAAGTTCGATTTCAGCCCACTGTGCTTGGTACTCATTTAAGGTTAATTTTACTCCGCCGACA